>DAOUUU010000044.1 GCA_030667985.1 Candidatus Krumholzibacteriota bacterium | reverse complement strand
GAACCTCGTGGAGCGAATCTTTCACAGACCTCTTCACCATATTCACCGGCATCTGGGGCGATGACAATGGAAATGTCTTTGCGGCCGGGCACAACTATATGGGCGGCATACTCTTACATTACAGCAACAGCACTTGGAAGCAGATAGAGGATAGGATGGACCCACGCTTCAACTGCATCTGGGCCCATCCCGATGGAAATGCTTACGCCGCGGGATTCCAAGGAGCCGTGTACCGCATCAGCCCGACCGAGTGATCTGACCTGCCGGGAGCAATGTCAGAGCTGGACCCGGCGGATCGGGTGCGAATAGTTGACGCTGATCCGGTGTATGAACTTGATTTGACGTCGACTTTCCATTATTTAACCCTATAAATAGCTGCAACTTTTCCCCGCACCAGGCGTACCTTCTAATACAGCTATACTCGAACCGACGTGGAGGAATATCACTATGAAAAGATTGCAGTTGCTGCTCGCCAGCGCGTTCTTTTTGCTCCTATTCGTATATTTAGGCTGCGGGAACGATTCCCACTCAAACCCGAACAACAAAAAAGACGATGAGATCATGGTCCCGGTCGAGATCGCAGCCATCAAGATCGGCGATATAGCCGCATACTTCACAGGAACAGCCACGATAGAGGCGGAAGAAGAGACCAAGGTGGTCGCCAAGGTGGGCGGCGTCGTCGAGAAGATCCTCGTCGAGGAGGGCGACTACGTTCGAGCTGGAGCGGTACTCGCAAAACTCGACGACGAGAAGATTGCGGTCCAGCTCGAGCAGTCCCATGCCAACCTCCAGAAACTCAAATCCACATATGATCGGTACAAGGATCTCCACGAGAAACAGCTCGTCAGTACCGCGATCTTCCAGCAGTCCCGGTACGAGTACGAACACCAGCAAGCGGTCTACGATCTCGCCAAGCTCGACCTGAACTATACATCGATCCGCACTCCCATCAGCGGCGTTGTCGCCGAGCGCCTGGTAAAGGTGGGCAATATGATCCTCCCCAACCAGGCGACATACCGGGTGATCAACCAGGATCCGCTGATCGCGGTCCTCCACGTCCCCGAGCGGCAGCTCCAGAGGCTCCGCGTCGGCCAGAGGGCAATGCTCCATGTCGACGCCCACGGCAGGCAGGAATTCGAGGGCAAGATAGACCGTATCAGCCCGGTCGTCGACCCGGAGACGGGAACGGTCAAGGTAACTGTCGAGATACATGACAAGACGAAGCAGCTCAGGCCGGGCATGTTCGCCCGCCTCAAGATCATCTACAACGTGCATTCCGGAGTACTGATGGCCCCCAAGGACGCCATCCTCTCCGAGGACAGGGAATCGGCCGTCTATGTAGTTCGAGACAGCGTAGCTTACAGACAGTTCATAGAGATCGGATACGAGAATTCGACCCATGTCGAGGTTCTCGATGGGCTCCAGCCGGGCGACACCGTCGTCACTACCGGCAAGGGAAGCCTCAAGGACAGCACGAGGGTCGAAGTCGTCGATAATTAATCCCGGGGAACAGCAATAAAATGAAATTGATCGAACTCTCTATCAATCGCCGGGTTACGATCGCCATGTTCACTCTGGCGATCATTCTCTTCGGCTTCGTCTCCTTTTTCCGCCTCAAGATCAACCTTTTGCCCGAACTCACCTACCCCACACTGACGATACGCACAGAGTACACCGGCGCCGCACCGGCTGAGATCGAGAACCTGATATCGAAACCGATCGAGGAAGCCCTCGGTGTTGTCAAGAATGTGAACAGGGTGAGCTCGATATCGCGCAGCGGTCAATCGGATGTCATCCTCGAGTTTGAGTGGGGCACCGATATGGACTATGCGGGGCTCGACGTCCGCGAGAAACTAGACGCCCTGGAGCTACCGCTCGAGGTGGGCCGGCCGACGATCCTCAGATTCGACCCCTCGCTCGATCCTATCATACGGTTCGGATTCTACAGGGAGAAGGAGACAGAAACGGACTCGGCGGCCGTTGTATCCGCCGGCGTACCCTCGGGCTTCGACGAGGAGGAGCTCAAGTACCTGCGTCGCTTCGCCGAGGAGGAAATCGAGAAGGAACTCGAGGTGGCGCTCGGCGTCGCGGCCGTCAAGGTGAGCGGCGGCCTGGAGGACGAGATACAGGTCTTCGTCGATCAGGGGCGCCTCGCCCAGCTTGATCTTCCAATCGAGACCCTCGCGCGCCAGATCAGCGCCGAGAATGTGAACCTATCGGGCGGCCGCCTCGAGGAAGGAACCCAGCAGTATCTCGTGCGCACGCTCAACCAGTTTCAGTCGATCGGTGAGATCGGCGAAATCATCATCTCGACCAAGGGCGGTAAACCGACATACCTCCGCGATATCGCGTCTGTCAAGCACGGCTACAAGGAGCGGGACGCGGTAACACGGCTGGACGGCGCGGAAGCCGTAGAAATCGCGATCTACAAGGAGGGGGATGCCAACACTGTCTCGGTCGCCCGCGAGATCGAGAAGCGTATGCAGCGCGTCCGGAGGATACTTCCTGAAGGATACCGCCTGGTAAAGGTCTACGACCAGTCGATCTTCATATCCCAGTCGGTCAACGAGGTCATCCAGGCCGCGGTGATCGGAGGCATACTCGCTGTTATCATACTTTATCTCTTTCTTGGTAATTTCTGGTCGACGGTAATCATCTCGATGTCAATACCGGTCTCTGTCATCGCTACCTTCAATATGATGTACGGAGCCGATCTGACGCTTAATATCATGTCGCTCGGGGGCATCGCGCTCGGCATGGGAATGCTCCTGGACAACTCTATCGTAGTTCTAGAGAATATCGCGCGGCACAGGGAGAAGGGGAAGAATGTGAGGGCCGCCGCGCGGGACGGAGCGAGCGAGGTCGGGAAGGCGGTGACCGCGTCGACGCTTACGACCGTTGCGGTCTTCCTGCCGCTCGTCTTCGTCAGCGGCATCTCAGGCCAGCTATTCAAGGATCAGGCCCTGACCGTGACCTTCGCGCTCCTCGCCTCGCTATTCGTAGCGCTGACCCTCGTCCCGATGCTCGCATCTATCCAGGGGAGAAAGCACGAACCGCCCGAGGAGGCGGCTGCACGCCCAGAGCCGAGGACGCGCTTCGGAAGATTCTTCAGAAAGATCGGTAGTTTTGTCTTCACGACGACCCCCGTCTTCTTCGTCCGAATCATCAACCTGATCGTCAGGGCGATCGCCAGAGGCCTGTTCTTTCTCATCAGGCCGCTGCTCAAGATATTTCATCGCTTTTACGACGGTATGGAGGAACGCTACCAGAAGATGCTCGAGTGGTCGCTTGCTCACAAGGCCAGGGTCCTACTGATAGCATTCGGCCTCTTCGTCATCTCCCTGGCACTCATACCGACTCTCGGAGTCGAACTCATCCCGCAGCTCTCCCAGGGCGAGTTCCGCGTCGAATTCAGGATGCCCCCCGGCACTCCTCTCGAGGTCACGGACGCTGTGATCGCCCGCATCCAAGATTCTGCCAAGGACATACATGGGATCACGACGACATTCTCCGTTGCGGGGACCGGTAACCGGATGGACGCGAATCCCGAGCAGGGCGGCGAGAACTGGGGAGAGATGAATGTAACGCTCCCACCGGGGTCCCGCCGTGCCGACGAGGAACGGGTTATGGACGGGCTCCGCAAACATCTGGGGAGCATTCCCGACCTGCAGTACAAGTTCTACCGCCCGACGCTATTCACTTTCAGAACTCCTGTCGAGATCGAAGTCAGCGGATACGAGCTGCGCGAGCTGAAGCGAATCAGCAACGAGATAGCCCGGCAACTGGAGACTTCATCCCGCTTCGCCGACATTAAATCGACGATGAAGGCGGGTCACCCAGAGATCCAGATCAAATTCGACCGGGAACGGGCAGCATCTCTGGGCTTCGCCGTCTACCAGGTAGCCGACCGGGTCGTCGGCAAGGTACGGGGCGAAGTTGCGACCAGGTACTCGTGGCACGACCGGAAGATAGACGTCCTCGTGCGCGCCAAGGAGAACGAGCGAAACTCGGTCGAGAAGATCAAACGGTTGATCATCAATCCGGAGAGTGACCGGCCGGTGACTCTCGACGCAGTCGCCGACATCATAGTCGATACGGGACCGGGCGAGATAAGAAGGATAGATCAGGAGCGTGTCGCACTCGTGACGGCCAATCTCAATTACGGAGATCTCGGCAAGGCGGCCGAGGAAATAAACGGAATCATGCGTGGCATCCCCAAGCCGGCTGGCATAGCTACCCGCCTGGCCGGCCAGAACCAGGAGATGGCGATGTCGTTCAGGTCGCTTCAGCTCGCCCTGCTGCTCGCCGTCTTTCTCGTATATCTCGTTATGGCCTCCCAGTTCGAATCCTTCCTCCACCCCTTCGTCATACTCTTCACGATACCCCTCGCGCTGATCGGCGCCGTCTTCGGCCTGCTCGTTACTGGATCGACTGTCAGCGTAGTCGTATTCATAGGTCTCATACTGCTGGCGGGAATCGTTGTCAATAACGCTATCGTGCTGCTCGATCTGATCAACCAGCTTCGCGCCAAAGGCATGGAGAAGTACAAGGCGATCGTCGAAGGCGGACGATCCAGGATGCGGCCTATCCTGATGACAATGCTGACGACGGCGCTCGGCCTGCTGCCGCTCGCGATCGGAATCGGCGAAGGTGCCGAGGTGAGGGCCCCGATGGCGATCACCGTTATCGGAGGGCTCACCGTTTCGACATTACTTACATTGATAGTCATCCCTGTCGTCTACGCTGTTTTCGACAGGAAGAAATAGATCCCGCCCCCAAAGCGGCATAGAGCAACGGAAGTGAAACGATGAGCCTCGCGGACTTTTCACTCAAGCGGCCGGTGACGACAATGATGGTCTTTGTCTGTTTCGTCGTCCTCGGCATCATCAGCGCAAAACTACTGCCGCTCGAGTTCTTCCCCGACCTCGACGTTCCCTTCATATTCGTAGAAATCCCATACCCCGGATCGACGCCGGAAGAGGTGGAACGCCAGATCACAAAGCCGGCCGAAGAGGTCGTCGCCACGATCAGCGGCATCAAGCGAATGCAGTCCAACTCACACGAAAACGGCGCCTGGATACGCGTCGAGTTCGACTGGGGGGTCGATTCCAACATCAAGGCGCTAGAAGCCAAGGAAAAGCTCGAGGGTATCCGCCACCTTTTTCCCGCCGATCTCGAGCGTTTCTTCATACGTAAGTTCTCGACCACCGACATGCAGATGCTCATACTGCGCATATCGAGCAACCGCGACCTCTCCAACGCATATGACATGCTCGACCGCAACCTGAAACGCCGGATCGAACGGATCGACGGCGTCTCGAAAGTCGATCTCTACGGTATCGCCCGCAAGGAGATCAATATCAAGCTCTCCGCGGACCGAATTATCGAGCACCGTATCGACATCAACCAGCTCGTCCAAACACTCCGCCGGAGCAACTTCATGGTAACAGCCGGCAAGATCACGGACGGGAACAGCCGGTTCGTGGTCCGGCCCATTGGCGAGTTTGAAACAGTGGATGATATCGGAGAGATCTTCGTAGCTGAGAACATCCGTCTTAAAGACATAGCCGAGGTCGCCTACGAACATCCAGAACTGACCTACGGTCGCCACCTGAACCGCCGCTACGCTGTCGGGCTCGACATCTTCAAGGAGGCTGGGGCCAACCTCGTCGATGTGACCGACAGGATACTTGCCGAGATCGATCTGATAAGAGAGCTCCCCGAGATGGAGGGGATCAGTATCTACTACATGGACAACCAGGCCGAGGGGGTCACGAGCTCCCTGAACGAGATTCTCAAATCGGGTCTCATAGGAGGCTTCTTCGCCGTGCTCGTTCTCTTCTTCTTCTTGAGGAGAATCGCCTCGACAGTCATCGTTGCCCTGGCCGTCCCTCTCTCGCTTCTCATAACACTCACCTTCATGTACTTCACCGGTATCACGCTCAATATCCTCACGATGATGGGCCTGATGCTGGCTATAGGCATGCTGGTCGACAACGCTGTCGTCGTGACGGAGAGCATCCACCGCCACCAGATGCTCGACGCGTCACCGGTACAGGCGATCCGAATCGGAGTAAAGGAGGTCGCTCTAGCGATCACGGCGGGAACAGCTACGACCGGTATCGTCTTTCTTCCGAATATCGTCGGCGCGGACAACGAGATCTCAATCTACCTCAAGCATATAGGGCTCACGATTGTCATCGCCCTCGGTGTATCCCTCATTCTCGCCCAGACGATCGTCCCCCTTCTCGCCTCGAAGATCAAACCGCCGAAGAAGAAGGCCACCAAGACGGTCATCGACAAGCTCCTGAACAATTATATAAAGGCCCTCGGTTGGACGCTGCGGCACAGGAAGGCTAGTGCCGGTATAATCATACTGATACTCCTCAGCGTTCTCGTGCCTGGCAAGTTCGTCAAACAAAACATGTTCGGCGACCCGGAGGACCGGCGCCTTCGCCTCCACTACCACATAAACGGGAGCTACACGGTCGAGAAAGTCGAGGCGGCAGTCGATGTGTTCGAGGAGTATCTCTTCGAGAACGAGGAGAAGCTCGAGATCGAGTCGATCTACTCCTACTATCGGGGCAACTACGCCATGTCGACGATCCTGCTGAAAAAGGGCAAAGAGGCGAATCGATCGGTTGAGGAGATCAGGGATGATATACGCGAGGGGCTCCCGAAGCTCGCCATAGCCAACCCCTCATTCGAGTGGCACGACGATATGGGTCAGGGGCAGAATATCAGAATACGGCTGACCGGCAAGTCGAGCGAGCAGCTTGTCGAGCTCACGCACGAGATAGCCTGGACACTTTCCCAGATTCCGGGATTCAATGACGTCAAGAGCGAGGCGGAGGTGGGCGAGGAGGAGGTTCTCGTGATCGTGGACCGGCAGCGGGCCCGTCAATACGGATTCTCCACCCAGGAGATAGCCAATGTGGTCTCTGCCGGTATGCGGGGCATCAACCTCCGTCGCTTCAGACGCGAGGAGGGAGAGGTCGAAATGCGGCTCGAGTTCCAGGACACGGACCGTCAGACGCTCGAACAGCTAAAGAACCTTCCCCTCATAAACGGACGCAATCAGTCTGTCAAACTCGCCTCTCTCGCCGATTTCACAGTCAGGCGCGGTCCGCGGAACATCCGCAGGGAAAACAGAACGACCTCACTCGGGGTAACGGCCAACCTGAAGGATATCACGGTAGAAGAGGCGAAACGCAAGATCGGCCAGGTGCTGGCCAACTTCCACTTCCCTCCCGGCTACAGCTGGAACTACGGCGAGAGATTCGATCACGAGCAGGAAGCCTTTCAGACCATGCTTATCAACCTGCTCCTCGCACTCGCCCTGATCTATTTCGTGATGGCGGCGCTCTTCGAATCGCTCCTCTTCCCCAGCGCGATCTGGTCACAGATCCTCTTTTCGATTATCGGCGTCTACTGGTTCTTCCTGATGACGGGAACCGAGATGTCTATCATGGCGATGATCGGGATTCTGATCTTGATCGGCGTCGTGGTGAATAACGGGATCGTGCTGGTCGACCACATCAACCAGCTGCGCGACAAAGGACTGCCCCGAAAGGAAGCGATCATCCAGGCGGGCAGGGACCGGATGCGCCCGATCCTGATGACCGCCGGAACGACCATTCTGAGCCTCGTGCCGCTCACCATCGTGAGGACTCAGATCGGCGGGAACGGGCCTCCCTACTTTCCGATGGCGCGCGCCATCGTGGGAGGACTCACGTTCTCGACGATCATAACCCTGCTGATCCTTCCGACGATCTACTGCATCCTGGACGATCTCAGAAACTGGGCGAGACGCACCATTAAAACGGGGACGCAGGGTTCTACCCCAGCGCCCCCGTCGAATTAACTCCGAAAAAGTACTACCCCTATTTCAATCCCCTGCGCTCGAGAAGCGGCTCGATCGAAGGCTCGGCGCCCCTGAACCGCACGTACAGGGTCATCGGCTCCTCGGTCCCTCCCTTGGACAGGATGTGCTCGCGGAATCTATTCCCCGTCTCTCGGTCGAATAGTCCCGCCTCCTTGAAGGCCTGGAAGGCATCAGCGTCCAGCACCCCGGCCCAGATGTAGCTGTAGTATCCGGAGGAGTAACCGCCGGCGAAGATATGCCGGTAATAGTAGCTGCGGTAACGGACGACTATCTCGTCTATCAAGCCGATCTTGGCCATCGACTCGTTCTCGAATTCAATCGCATCTAGCTCGGTCGGCTCAGTGAGCGTGTGCCAATCCATATCGAGGAATGCCGCCGCTATGAACTCCGTCGTCGCGAATCCCTGATTGAAATGCTTCGCCTTCTTGATCTTCGCTATGAGCTCGTCTGGAATCGGCTCGCCGGTCTCGTAGTGACGGGCATATATCTTCATCATCTCCGGTTCCGCGCACCAGTTCTCCATGATCTGCGCCGGAAGTTCCACGAAATCCCACGCTACGGCCGTTCCTGAGAGCCGCTCGTAAGATGAATTCGAGAGGAGACCGTGCAGGCCGTGACCGAACTCGTGGAACAATGTCGTCACCTCGTCATAGCTCAGGAGCGCCGGCTTATCTCCGGTCGGCTTTGAAAAATTGCCGCAGTTGGACATTATGGGCCTGATGTTCTTTCCGTCCACTATCGACTGATCGCGGTAGGCACCGCACCAAGCACCGCCCCGCTTGCTGGCGCGGGGAAAATAATCCGTGTAGATGAGCCCGACGTGTGTTCCGTCCTCCTCCTTCACCTCGAAGACACGAACATCTTCGTGATAGACTGGGATATCCTTTATCTCCTCGAAGGTGATGCCCCACAGCCTGTTCGCCAGCTCGAAGACTCCGTTGCGAACGTTCTCCAACTCGAAGTATGGCCTCAGCATCTCCTCGTCCAGATCGTACTTCGCCTTCTTCACCTTTTCCGCGTAATACCACCAATCCCATGGCATAAGCTCGAAGTCGTCTCCCTCCTCGACGATCATCGCCTGGAGCTCCTTAGCCTCGTTCTTGGCACGGGCGAGTGCCGGCTTCCAGATCTTCCATAACAGGTCATAGACATTCTTCGACTCTTTGGCCATGCGCTCTTCGAGGATATAGTTGGCATGCGTCTCGTAGCCGAGCAGATTGGCCCGCCGCAAACGTAGAGATGCCATCTTGGATACGATCTCCTTGTTGTCTAGCTCGTCGCCGTTGTTCCCGCGGTTGATATAGGCCTTGAATATCTTCTCTCTCAGCTCGCGCTTCTCCGAATACTGGATGAAGGGCAGCATGCTGGGCTTCTGTGTCGTGAATACCCATTTGCCATCGTAATCCCGCTGGGTAGCCATTTCGGCAGCGCCGGCGATAACAGCGTCGGGCAGACCGGCGAGGTCATCCTTCGATTCTATTACGAGCTCGAATTTGTTCGTCTCCTTCAGCACATTTTCGGCGAATGTGAGCGATAGCAGACTCAGCTCCTTGTTGATCTCCCTCAACCTGGCTTTACCCGCCTCGTCAAGCAACGCGCCGTTACGAACGAAACCCTTGTAGGCCTTCTCGAGCAGCATGGACTGTTCGGGAGTTAGATCGATCTTCTCCCGCTCTCCAAAGACCGCCTTCACCCTCTCGAAAAGCTTCTCGTTCATGGCGATGTCGTCAAAATGCTCGGAGATCAGCGGGGAGACCTCTTTCGCCACCGCCTGAAGCTCATCGCTCGTGTTGGCGGAATTGAGCCCGCGGAATACCGCGTTTACGCGGGTCAGGAGCGCGCCGCTCCTCTCGAGCACCACGATTGTATTCTCGAAGGTGGGAACTTCGGGGTTATTCACCACGGCCTCGACCTCTGCGACATGCTTCTCCATTGCCGCTCTATAGGCGGGCATGAAGTGCTCGACCTGTATTCTATCGAAGGGCGGCACGTCGAACGGCGTATCCCACTTCTCGAGAAGCGGATTCTGCCCGGCTATCGCCGCCAAACTGACGAGCAGGATAGCAAGCAGGACAAACAAAGACCTCGTTCGTTTCATCTCCCGGCTCCTTTCTCCGGTTGTGTTATTGCCGACGATTTGCCGGTAAAGGCTGCAACCGTCATATATGCAAGAAACTCAATATACTTCATTGCGCCTACGCTATAAAGGCAATTTAGTGCATACAAAAAATCCCGGCCTACATGATGCCGGGATTTGCCGGGGCTCAACGCTATTAAAGCGGACGTTATCATTTACCGGGGGGTCTTATGACGAGCTGTATCATGATCCGCCCTCCTTCAGCTCCCGTTCCTTCTCCTCGAGCATCTTCTTGAGCTCGTTAATCTCGTCGAGATCGAAATCATTGCCAGAAAGGAGGAAGTTGGTCAGGGCCGGGGTCGAGCCGTTGAATATTCGCTTTATCAACGAGTTCATCTCCGATTTTACCAGCTCATCCCTCGACTTCCTCGGAGAGTAGAAGTTGACGAGACCTATCTTCTTCCGGTCGAGGACACCCTTTTTATTGAGCGTGTTCATGATGGTTTGAACGGTTGTATACGCCTTCTCACCGTTAGGAAACGCGCACTCGAGTACATCACGAACGGAAGGAGGTCTCTCGAATGTCCAGACCGTCTCCATGATCTCCCATTCGACCGGCGTGAGCTTGATCTTTTTCGACATGATTCCTCCTATTCATATCGTTTATCTACTATAACTATAGTAAAGATACTATTACAATAATAATGCGTCAAGAAAAAAGTTTTAACATGCTGTATTTTAATGAATTATTCCGGCTCAACAACCTTTAGAACGGCAGCCGGCGGGCTGGCCAGGCTCCCAAGATAGACGTATGGCCAGTTGCTGGCTATCGTCGTCGCCGGATCGAAGCGAAGGATGAAACCGGCATAGGAGTCCTCTGCCTCCCAGTGGATCTGTATCAGGCTCGTCACATCGACCGCTATAGTGCTCTCGCTGTTGTAGATGATCGTCTGTATATCCGTCCCGGCATTGAAATCACTAATCTCCGCAACCCCGTCTCCGACATAGTCGGCCAAAACGAGCGTGAAGGGGTATGGCCCGAGACCGCCGATGACGTATAACTCAAGTGTCGCCGTAACGAATGTGTCGGGCATAGCGGAGAGATCGAACTCGAAGATCCCCCTGTCCTCGAACGGCATATCCTCACGCTCCACATTGAGCACCTGTATGCCGCCGCTCGTAACTATATAATCGGGAAACCCGCCCTTTTCTTCGTGCAAGCCGTCCCTCGCATTCCCATCGGCAACGACCGTAATAACGGTCGTCTTGGAACCGCCAGACTGTGGGCCGGCCACATTGTCATCACCGCACCCGGCGGCGAATGTTATGAGCATACCGAGTAGCGAGATGATCTTCAGCGTCATTTTGAATCCTTTCCATTCCATGAACCAGGTATTATCAAGTAAAATAACACTTGACTGATTAAAATATCTACTGCTTTAACTTAAATTAATATTGAACGTACTCTTTCATGCTGACAGTGTTCAACTGAAAGGAACGGTTATGAAATCTAGAGTTGCCGCATTCACTCTTTGTATATTTGTTTTATTAGTTTTGATGAGCCCCGCCGTCACACAGGCTCAGGTTACTGAGCCAGGCCGGCGTTTTGTCATCAGCACGAATCCTATCCTCGATATGTTCACATGGTACAACGCGGAATTCGAGATCGCCCTTGGAGCCAACAGCACTGTCGGTATCTCGGGAACCTATATTACCTTCGGCGATACAGACGACTGGGACGAAGAGACCTACATGGCCGCAACTTTCTTCTACCGATACTACCCTACTTCCTCTTTCGAGGGATTCTACTTCGGCGGGCGCCTCGGTTTCAATCACGTGAAAGCTCAAGTACACGATTACGATACCGGTATCGATGAAGATGAGTCTGGCAGCTTTTTCGCTGCGGGTATCGATGTCGGCTACAGCTGGCTGCTCGGCGACACCAAGAAATTCTATGTAAGTATGGGTGTCGGAGCTGTACGTCTGTTTGGCGAGGATCTCGAGACGGCGGACGTATCGCTCACACTCCCGACAATCCGCCTCATCAATGTCGGAATCGCGTTCTAGGACTGTTTAAAATATATCGATGCAACAAAGAACCGACCGGATATCTAAACGCCGGTCGGTTTTTTCTGACATCTCGACCATGTGGCGGTCAGCGGCGCTCGAATCAGCAGGGCGCCGAGCACACAAAAACAATCATACAAAAGCAATCACACAAAATCGTGATTGTCATTCGCCTGACGCTTCTTCGTCTCCTGTTCTATCACATGCCCTATCCCCCGGCCGATCACAAAGAAGAAGCGATCAAATGATAACATCTGGACAGTCTTTGACTTTCGCTCTATATTTCAATCGGTTACACTAGCTTAGCGAAAAAGCGGCGATGAGAATACCAACTACAAGCATTGTCATTATGCTCGGACTGATGCTGCTCAATGCGGGCGGAATATCAGCCGAGACCTCCCCGGATTGCGCCGAACAGCTCCAGGAGCAGGCACTCAGGGTATTTCTCGACGGATTCGGCGGCACGCAATACATCAAGGAAGAGATCCCCTTTATCAATTATGTCCGCGACAGCGAACAGGCTCAAGTCCATATGATCTACTCGGCGAGATCGACCGGCGCTATGTCGACCGAGCGCACAGTTACCTTTATCGGCCTTGGCGAATTCGAGGGGCTCAACGACACTCTCTCCTGCGTGACCAGATCTGATGACACTACAGACTACAGGCGGGCGGAGCTTGTGAGGATCATGAAGCTGGGTCTTATGCGCTACGTATCAAAGACTCCGCAAAGTGATGGAGTCAATATCACCTACACAGGAACGGCCAAGCCGAAGGCCGCCACTGACCGTTGGGACTATTGGGTATTCAGCATGAGCTTCAGCGGTTCCTATGGCGGGCAGGAGTCCTATGAGGACATGAGCTTCTCTGGAGGATTCTCCGCCAACCGTGTGACCGAGGCGCTTAAGCTCAACTTCGGCTTCTCCTCCTACTACAGCGAGGGCAAGTACGAATATGGCGACCTCGACTATAAGGATATCTCCAAGAGCAATGATTTCCAGGCATTGGCTGTAAAGAGCATAAGCGATCACCTCTCTATCGGCGCGTATGGTTCGACCTCCCAATCTCTCTACTACAACATCGCCCAATCGTACGAGATAGCGCCGGCCGCCGAGTACAACATCTTCCCCTACGCCGAGTCGTCACACCGGGAATTCAGAATATTCTACAGAATCGGCTACAAACACAACCGGTACGAAGAGGAGACGATCTATTTCGAGACGGATGAGGATCTCTTCTGCCATAGCCTTTCCATCAGGTACGACACAAAAGCTCGATGGGGCTCAATGTCGGCCGCGCTAGAGGGATTCAACTACCTGCACGATTTCGATCTGAACAGCCTCCTCTTCAGGAGCAGCTTCTATTTCCGGCTCACCGAAGGCCTCTCCCTCTCCCTGTCGGGAAATTACTCGGCGATCCACGATCAGATAGAGCTTACGAGGGGAGGGGCGACAGAGGAGGAGGTGCTCCTGCGCCGCAAGCAGCTCGCGACCGATTACCGCTTCAGTATATACGCGGGATTTCAGTACCGCTTCGGTTCGAGATACAGTAACATCGTCAATCCGAGATTTTAAAAGAGGTAGTTACAAAAATGAAAAGAATGGCTTATTTTATAATCCTGTTCTCGCTGATTGCTGCTCCTGTCTGGGCCTTCGACAACTTCACCTATACGGGCGCCCGTGCCTTCTCGATGGGAAAGGCCTTCACCGGACTTGCCGACGACGGGAGCGCGATCTTCTACAATCCCGCCGGAATCGCGTATGTTCAGGGGCGCTCAGCCGGGCTTTCCGGCGTCTACCAGGATTATTCCTGGGGTTACACAAATACTGCACTGACCTGGTCACCGAACTACAGCGAGAGGGGATTTTCCGCCTATTATCTCCAGAAAGGCCTGGGAATCTCCTTCAGCCTCATGGGAGAGGGCTGGTGGGAGGAGATCACATTCAGGGGGAGCATCTACGATCCGAACGAGACCTACACGATGACGCCCGTCTTCTACGAGCGGTATCTCACAGTCTCGTACGCGCGCGAGGTAATGGAAGGCCTGAGCCTCGGTGCCACGGGGAAATACATAAACACAGATGATCCTTACGACATGTTCGAGACAAAGAACGGCTTCACCGTTGATGCCGGCGTTCTCTATACGGCCATCGACAATCTTTCGATCGGGCTAAGTGTCGCCAACATCCTGTTCTCAGATATCGGTTATGTAATCCCCGATGACTTCGGCCAGCATGCCTACATGGACAAGCTGCCGAGAAATCTCTCCTTGGGTATCGCATACCGCCCCCACTCCGATATAGTTATTGCCGCGGACGTCCACAACCTTTTCGAAGACGGAGTGAAGGACGTGCTGTACGAAGCGTACTATACTCCGAAGCGCTCCTACCATCTCGGTTGCGAGTGGCGAGCCATGGAGAAACTGTTCTTGAGGGCTGGATACTTCTATGATCAGAGGATAAGTGACCTGCCCGGTTTTTTTGACTTGAGCTACGAGTACGACTCTTACCATAACGTGACCTTCGGCGCCGGCTTCGTTCACAAAAGCCTCAGCATAGACGCAGGGATACATTTCGATGACAGAAAACCCAAGATGGAGGAGCATCCGATCGAGCTGAACAGAACGACTCTCATGGGATTCGCTACGACATCCCTCGCTTTTTGATAGAATGAATGCGCCGTTACGCACACTCTTAACCAGGAGCAGGCAGATGAAGATTATAGCGGGTATCATCCTGTCTATTGCTATCGCTGTATCCCTTACGGACATCGCACACTCGCAGAAGCCCTCGTGGGAAGAGCTGACCAGGAGATCGATCGGACTGTACCGTGGAGGACGGTACGACGAGGCGATACGAACGGCTCGCGAGGCCCTGGATGCGACAGAGGCGACCTTTGGGCCGGATCATCCAATGGTCGCCAAATCCCTGAACAACCTAGCGCAGATGTACACGAGCCGCGGCGAGCGTGAAAAGGCCGAGCCGTTATTCGAGCGAGCGCGCTCGATATTAATGAAAACACTCGGAGAGGATCATCCAGATACAGTACCGACTCTGAACAACCTGGCCGGCCTCTATATGGACCAGGAGCGATACGCCGCGGCAGAATCGCTCTACGAGAAGGCCCTCTCGATCCGGGAGAAGCATCTCGACAAAAATCATCCCGACCTGGCTACATCGCTCAACAATCTCGCCGTGCTCTATGTGCGGCAGAAACGTTACACGGACGCGGAGCCTCTCTATAAACGGTCCCTTTCCATAAGGGAAAAGATTCTTGGGAAAAACGATCCCGATGTCGCGGCCACGCTGAACAACCTGGCCGAGCTCTACATGCGGCAAGGGAGGTTTATCGATGCCGAGCCGCTCTTCGAACGTGCACTGCCAATATTCGAGCGCACGCTCGGAAAGAACAGCATCGATCTCGCAACCTTCCTCAACAATCTGGCCGAGCTCTATGTGGATCAGAAACGGTACGAGGCGGCGGAGCCGCTCCATCGACGCGCGCTCAGCATCAGGGAGAAAACGCTCGACAAAGAACATCCGGATGTAGCGATCTCCCTGAACAACCTGGCGATGATTTACATACATCAAGAGAAGTACGCCGAGGCCGAACCCGTATACGAACGGTTGATCACAGCCAGAGAGAAGACCCTCGGGCCGGATCATCCCGATATGCTGACGACACTCAAGAATGCGGCGGTCATCTACATGATGCAGGAGAAGGCCGAAGAGGCGGAGCTCATCTACACTCGTATACTGGCTATTCAGGAACAAACCGTCGGCGCTTACAATCCAGAAGCTGTGAGCACACTGATCAATCTCGCACGCATCTACGTCGACGAGGGCGACTTCGAACGAGCGGCCCCCCTCTCTCCCCGCCTGCTCGAGGCTTCAGAGCACGTTTCCAGCAAGGACCGGCCGGCATTGATAAGTATTCTCATCAGACTGGCTCGACTTACCGAGGACGAGTTCGAGTACGAGAGCGCCGAGTCGCTCTATAAACGCGCCATTGAGATGAAGGAACAGAACCCGCAGGAAGGCTACACCGGCGCAGCAGTGACAATAAGCAACCTGGCCGGCATGTACATGGATCAGGAGAAATACGAGGAGGCAGAGCGGCACTATATGAGGGCTCTCGTTATACTGGAAAGGGCGCACGTAAAGGACCACTCCCATGTTCGGGCCGTCGCCGGCAACCTGGTGGTTATGTACCGGCAGATGGGCCGCGAAGAGGATGCAAAAAAGCTCGAATTGCAAATGGGATTGGTCGAGCCGGAAGAAGAATAACTAAAACATGCCGCCTATTGAAAAAATGTTTTTGCGCGGTACCCTATTCCCGTCTCACGACGACCAGGGTGAAATCATCGTCGGAGCTCACGGATCCGGTGAACTCCTGTGTCGCGCGGACGACCTCGCCGATGATCTCTTCGACCGGCAGATCGCTGGATCGCCTTAAGATCTTCATCAGCCTGCCGACGCCGAACTCCTCCTGCTCATCGTTCATGATCTCGACTACGCCGTCTGTATAGAGCACAAGGACATCCCCCGGCTCCACAACGGTATCGCGTTCGCAGTATGATTCATGTTCTATGACGCCGCTGAAGATCGGCCCTCCCGGCTTGAGCTCCTCAATACGTCCGTCGGCGCGCAGCAGCATCGGGGGTATATGTCCGCAGTTGACATAGGTGAATCCACCGTTCGCCGGATTCAGGACTCCGTATACGCATGTAACAAAGTTCGCCTCTCCAGTAAAATCGGGGAGAAGACGCTTCATCGCATCAGCGATACGCGCCGGATTCGGATCTATGCGTGTCTGCGTACGCAGAAGCGCACGAAACGCCGCCATGATCAAGGCTGCAGGTATGCCTTGGCCGGAGACATCTGCCACCACTATGCCCAAACCTCCGTCGGGAAGTTCGATGTAATCGAAGTAGTCCCCCCCGATCTCGTATGTCGAGAGACAGGTCCCGGCTATCTCGTACCCCGGCACGGCCGGAGAACACTCGGGGAGAAGCCGGGCCTGAACATTGCTTGCGACCTCCAGCTGCTCCTCGATGCGTTCTTTCTCCAGGATCTGCCGGTGCAGCATCGCCTTCTCGATCGATATGGATGCAGCGTCGGCGAAGAACCGCAAGTTTTCCACATCGCCGCTGCCGAAGGCGTCGAGCTCGTCGCTTTCGAGATTCAATGTTCCTATCGCCCTCCCGTTCCTCAAAATCGGAACCGCAATCTCCGAGAGTGTCTGCTCGCGGCCCTCGAGAT
>DAOUUU010000073.1 GCA_030667985.1 Candidatus Krumholzibacteriota bacterium | reverse complement strand
TCTCCGGGGCGATCCTGCATCCGGTGGCCAGGCCCATCTTGATCGCCATCGAGACAACTTCGCGGTTCAAGACCGGAAGCGCCCCGGGAAGCCCGAGACAGACGGGACAGACAAGCGTGTTGGGATCTGCGCCGAAAACCGAAGGGCAGCCGCAGAATATCTTGCTCTCTGTCAGGAGCTGGGCGTGCACCTCGAGCCCTATCACCGTCTCGTACCTTTCACTTCCCATCCCGCTCACCCCCCTCGAGCCTTCCGAAATCGGGCTGGTGCTTCTCGCAGAATCCGTACCGCTTCTCGAGAAAGCGGGCCGCGAGGAGCAGTACCTGCTCGTTGCCGGCGGCGGCCATGAGCTGCATGCCGATCGGCAGGCCATCGTCAGATACACCCGATGGAATGCTTATCGCAGGGAGTCCCGCGATGTTGGCCGGTGTCGTGAAGATATCGGACAGATACATCGCTATCGGATCGTCGATCTTCTCGCCGATCCTGAATGCGGCAGTCGGAGTCGTCGGAAGAACGATCAGGTCGCTCCCCTTGAATATAGCCTCGAAACCATCGCAAATAAGTGCTTTAACCTGTTGTGCTTTTGTATAATAGGCATCGTAGTATCCGGAAGAGAGCACATAGGTCCCGAGCAGTATCCGCCTCTTGACCTCCTCGCCGAACCCCTCCCCCCTTGTCTGTTCATACATACCGACGAGGTTCTTCACATCCTTTCTGAGCCCATACTTGACCCCGTCGTACCGGGCGAGATTCGAGGAGGCCTCGGCGTTGGCGAGGATGTAGTAGCAGGCGATCGAGGCGTCGACATCGGGCAGATCGACCTCTGATATATCGGCCTCCGACCCTTTTAAAATATCGACCGTCTCGTCGAACGACTTGCGGACATCCTCTCCTATCTCCCACTTCTCGGTCCCTTTCGGGATCGCCACCTTTAATCCCCGGACGCCCGATTCGAGTCCCGCGATGAGCGGAGGCGGCGATCCAGTGATGCTCGTCGCATCGTGAGGATCGTGGCCCGCTATCACCTCCATGACACGGGCGCAGTCCTCGATATTTCTGGTGAATGGCCCGATCTGGTCCAGGCTGCTCGCGAAAGCGACGAGCCCATATCTCGAGACCCTGCCGTAAGTGCCCTTCAGGCCCGCGACACCGCAGAAAGCGGCTGGCTGCCTGATAGACCCTCCCGTGTCCGAGCCGAGCGCTACAGGGACGAGACCTGCAGCGACGGCGGCGGCGGAGCCGCCGCTAGACCCGCCCGGAGCGCAGTCCGGATTCCAGGGATTGCGCGTCGCGCCGAACGCGGAATTCTCGGTCGAGGAACCCATCGCGAACTCGTCGAGGTTGGTCTTGCCGATTATGACAGCCCCCGCCTCCTCTAGCCTTTCTACGACGGTGGCATCGTAGGGAGGACGGTATCCCTCGAGGATCCTCGAGGCACAGCTCGTAGGCAATCCCCTCATGCAGATGTTGTCCTTGACCGCCACGGGAACACCGTAAAGCGGCCTTCCGTTGGATCCTTCAGCGGCGAGCGCCGAGGCGCGCTCGAGCGCCCTGTCACCGAAGATATGGAGAAAGGACCTCACGACCTCGTCACGGCGATCGATCAGATCGAGATAGGCCTCGACGACATCGACCGGCGAAGCGCGGCCGCTCGCGTACGCTCTGTCTAGTTCTGCAATGGAGAGTTCAGTGAGATCCTTCATGCAGTTCCCATCGGGATTCGGTGTAGCCGCTCAGGAATCGTCCCTGTCGATAACGGGTGGCACGCGGAAATAGCCGTTCTGGCGGTCGGGAGCGGCGCCTAGCACCTCTTCTGTCTCGAGGCACTCCTTCGCCTCATCCCGGCGGAGTTCCGGCTCGAAACCGCCCAGATAGGCCTTCGGCTTGTAGTCGGCCGTATCGATTCCCTGGAGCTTCCGGACGAACTCGATGATCGTTCCGAGCTGCTCTCTGAGCTTCGCGCGCGACTCACCGCTCAGCTCGACCCGTGCTAGCCTTTCTAATTGCTCGAGATCTTTATCCTTTAATTCCATCTGCCTCTGTTCCTTTGCCTTGCATTAAGGTACAGAAGAACCTACCAGCTTTCTCGAGCCCTTGTCAACGGATTGGGGGCAGGCGTGTCATCTGCGGAAGGTGAACGGGGCATAATTCGCCAGGAATTTCTTGACGCCCTTTCCCGGAAACGTGACCGAGACCTTCATCTCGTTTCCGCTGCCCTCCACCTTTTTGATCGTCCCGACGCCGTAGGTGGGATGCTCGACGACCATACCTGCACGGAACCGATTCTTCGACGGCACGCTGACCGCTTCCCTGTTACCGGCGTCCGAAAAAAGATCGGTCCCGAGATCGGCTATCCCCGCTCTGCCGATCTTATCGAGCAGACGTTCCGGTATCTCGCTTATAAATCGGGAAGGGCTGTTGCCGGTCCAGCTGCCGAAGCGCATCCTGTTGGCCGCCGTGAAGAGGTGAAGACGCTCCTTTGCACGCGTCATTCCAACATAGAAAAGCCGTCTCTCCTCCTCGAGCTCTTCCTGGCTGTCCATGCTCGAGTAGTGGGGCAAGAGTCCCTCGTCGAGACCTGTTATTATAATGGAACGGTATTCGAGACCCTTGGAATTGTGGAGGGTCATAAGGGCCACCGTCTCTTCTGATTTTATCCCGTCGATGTCGCTGATCAGGGCTATCTCCTCGAGAAAGCCCCCCAGGAGTGGATTCTCCAGGTCGGAGGAGAAACGCTGCGTCTCGACGAGCAGTTCCTCTATGTTCTCGAGCCTTGTCTCGGCCGTTTTTCCGTCCTCGAGCAGGTAGTCCCTGTAGCCTGTCTTCTCGATCACTTCCTTGAGCAGATCGTAGACCGGCTCCTTTTTCGCCATGAGCTGAAATCTGGATATCATCTTCGAGAATTCGGCCGCCCTCTCCTGCTGAGCCCTCGGCAGCAAATCGATCGTCCCTTCACTCCTCAGCGAGAGCAGGAGACTCCGTTCAGCCGCCGCGTTCTCTATCGCCGCCAGCGTGACCGCTCCGATCCCGCGGCGAGGGACATTCAGGACACGACGGAAGCTCACGTCGTCACTGGGGTTATTGATGAGCTTGAGGTATCCCAGTAGATCCTTGATCTCCCTGCGCTCATAGAAGCGGACTCCGCCAATTATCTGATATGGGAGGCTTCCCCTTCTGAAGGCGTTCTCCAGCGCCCTCGACTGGGCGTGCGTGCGGTAGAGCACCGCTATCTCGCTCCTTCTGTAACCATCCCTGATGTTCTTGGCGATCGCGTCCCTGACCAGGACAGCTTCCTCGATCTCGTCCTCTGTGAAGGCGATCTTCGGCAGTTCCCCCTTCCCCTTCCTCGAGAAGAGTGTCTTGCCCTTGCGCCCCTCGTTGAATGCAATGAGATTGTTCGCGGCGTCCAGGATGTTGTTCGTGGAACGGTAATTCTCCTCGAGGCGTATCACGGTCGTGCCATCGTAGACCGAGTCGAACTGGAGTATGTTGTCGACAGTCGCACCGCGCCAGCCGTATATCGCTTGGTCCTCGTCCCCTACGACAAAGAGGTTGCCATGCCGCGAGGCGAGAGAATCGATCATGACCATCTGTATCGTGTTGGTGTCCTGGAACTCGTCTACGAGCACATGGAGAAACTGCCTCGAGTAACGCTCCTTGATCTTCGGGTGCGCGGTGAAGAGCTCGACGACCCTCGTGATCAGATCGTCGAAATCGAAGGCATTACACTTCCGAAGTCCCTTGCTATAGGCCGCGTAGATGATGGCGCTCCGCTCCATGAGCGGATCGGACGCTTGTTCAAGCGATTCCTCCGGCGTAACGAGGGAGTTCTTCCAGCGCGAGATCCTGCTGCGGAAAAGATAGATCGGATGCTCATCCAGCCCCCACCCCTGCTTCTTGATACAGTTCTTGATCAGCTGTTTCGAATCATCCTCGTCAAAGATGGCGAAGTTGTTCCTGAATCCGATGTGCTTCGCTTCCCTCCGCAGGATGCGGACGCCGGTGGCGTGGAAGGTGCCGATCCAGATCGGAATTCCTCCAATTTTGAGTAGCCTCTCGACACGGCCCTTCATCTCGCCCGCGGCCTTGTTGGTGAAGGTAAACGCGAGTATCCGCTCGGGAGAGACCTTCTCTTCCCTGATCAGGTAGGCGATTCGCTCGGTGAGAACCCTTGTCTTACCGCTGCCTGCGCCCGCCAGAACGAGGACGTGCCCCTCCCCCGTCTCGACTGCCTCTCTCTGCTGCGGATTCAACTCAGCCATTCCGCCCTGTCATTCCTCTCTCGATCGGTGATATCTACGAATGGGATCAGAACATCGGTCCAAGATAGAAGTGGTACATTGGATCGCCCGTCCTGGAGAAATCGGTCGGCCAGCCGATCTGGAAATTGAGGATCAGGAAACCGAACCTCATGTAGAATCCGACGCCAAAATCGCTGTAGAAATTGACGTCCTCGAAGATCCTCGGTTTGATGCGCGGATCGAGCGGATCGGTATAGGTATCCGGCCCCCAGACCGCACCCGTGTCCATAAAGACGGTCCCTCCGATATTCGTTATCCCCCACCTTCCCGGCCACCCGAATATCAGGGCGTCGAGGAGGGGATACCTGTACTCGACGCTCCCCATACACATTCGGGAACCTGAGAACTGCAGGTAATCGTAGCCCCTCATCGTCAGGGGACCGCCCAGGAAAAACATCCTGTTATCGTTCCCGCCGCTCACAGCTCCCATCGTCCGTAGCGCGAAATAGTTCCTGTAGAACAGGGGGATATACTTTCTATAGTCGAAAAATCCGGTCGTTCTCGAAATATCCTCTCCTGAGAAGGGTATGGTCCTGGATAGGCTCAGCATCCAGCGGGATCCGATAACGGGGCCGAAAAGCCCGTAATAGGCAGAATCGTGCACAAGCGACAGGGTAGGTTGCGCGAGCCTTCTAGTGGTCTTTTCGCCCGGGACGAGAGTATAACCTCCGAATTCACCGAGCTCGATAGTGTCGAAGAACTCCCGCTCGGAGATGAATCCCTGGAATTCCAGATCCAGTCTGGTGAACATCGAGAACGGAAAACTCACCAGGCCGAAGATACCGTAGTTGCGTTCGGTGAAGTAGCGGTAGTCGAGAAAGGTCTCGCCGACCGACGAGACCCGCGAGTTGAGATAGTTCTTGAACTGAAACGCGCCAACTGCGTAATCGATCCGCTTCTTCAAGTAATAGTAGGAGAACATCAAGTCGCTGTCCTCGAAAGCACGGTAGATATTGAAGGAGAAATAGAGATGATGATCCCCTAGGAGATCGCTGAAGGCTATCTGGTTCACCATACCGAAGCCGAAGCCTGTCGAGAAGAAAAGCCCCATACCGTTCCCTATATAATCGGGCGAGAACTTGAGACTGTATGGTTTCACCGTGCCGATCTCGCGGCACACCAGCGCCCGTATCGCTGAAAGTGAATCGGGCGGGATATCCTCGTCCATATCCTGCTCAATGGCTATATCCGGGATCATTTCGTCCTTATATATCGGCCAGTACCGGTCTGAGATCTCATCGACGGGTCGCTTCTCGTACGGAACCCCGGGCGACGACTCGACAGTATCCTCAACTGCCTCGGCAGTCCCACCCGGAACACCCGGTTCGGAACCCACTGCCAGGTAGTCCTCGGGCCGTATCTCCTGCGACCTCCCTTCCTCGGAAAGCATCGGGCTCCCGGTCGAATAGGATATCTTGGATTTTGCACTGAAGCCCTCCATGACGTAGATATCGTACCCGGCGTAGCTGAAGGCTGTGAAGGCAAGCCGGTCCTTCTCGGGAGAGTAGGTCGGTGTGAAGAGGCCCCCGAGGACATCGGTGAATCGATAGTAGCTCCCGACAATGATGCTTCCTCGGTATAGGTTGGAGACTCCCCTCTCGTTGGATGTGAATATAATCTCTTCCTCGCCGGGCATTACGACTGGATGGAGATCGTTTCCGGGCGTGCTGATGAGCTTATCCATCGATCCGGACTCGAGGTCGTACGACCATATATCTCCGTCAATGTGGGTGAGGTTGTCCATCAACCTGAAATCAACTTCGTTCAATTTCTCGATACCGGTGCTGTCTGGACAGAACTCGGGTTGAACGATCGATACGGGGAATCTAGTGAAGACGAGCCGCCTGCTGTCCGGGAACCAGGATGGATCCCTCTCCCCCTCGGAATCGGATGTCAGCTGGCTGAGCTCCATGGATTGCAGGTTGTAGAGGTAGAGATCGGTCTGACCGAAGATCGTGCCGACGATGGCGATCTCGTCCCCCCGTGGAGACCAAGATGGGCTGTGGAAGAAATCGAGCGGTAGCGCGATCTCCTCGATGATCCTGCTGCTGGGCACCTCCATGACGAACAGGCGATCCTTGCCGTGCGATTTCGCGACGAAAGATAACTTTGATCCGTCAGGACTGTATGTCAGCCGCGACTTCATGCTCCTGATCGATTCGAACCTCTCCGACATGGATCCTGTTAGCAGCCTCTTCTCTATCTTTCCGCTGAGGGCGTTCATGAGATAGATACCGTCGAGCCCTTTGCGGTCCGAGAAGTAGACGATATATTCGCCGTCGGGAGAGAAGACCGGTTTCGTGTTCATGTAGTGGTGATCCTTGAGATGGTCGGTCATTTTCCTTCCGTATTCATCAGCCTCCTTTTTGTCGGCGTAGATAGGCCAGTACTTGCGCCGCAGATGCTTTTTCCATTCCCGGCTGAGCTCGGCCGGCGCCACTCCGAGAGCGCTCCTCAGCGCCATATCCATTGACCGCTGGTAGCGCAGGTGGTCCATTATCTCAACAACCTTTTCAGGACCGTAGGTCTCGTGCAGGTAGTGTATCGCCGCCTGGCCCGATTTGTAGGCCATGTATCCGTAGGAGTAGGAAAGATCAGAGATGTAATCGAACACGATAGCGTCGCGCATGAACATCTCCGCAGTCTCGTCGTATCCGATAGAATAGTACTCGGCGAGCCCCTCCATGAACCAGAGCGGGATCTGGAACAGCATGTTCCTCGTGAAAACCGAACGCAGGAGGTTTCCGTAAATTATATCGAAGCTGAATATATGGACCAGTTCGTGGATCGTCGTGTGGGCGTAATCCTCGTCCTCGCCGCTGTAGTGAATCACCATGCGGCGCCGGTTGGGTTCCGCGAAAGCCTGAACACCCTCGGGAATGTTGCTCCATAGAATGTTCGTCTGCTGGAAGTCGGCGTGGCTGCCGTATATGATAACGGGGATGCGCCACTTGATGTTATGGGAAAAATCCTTCGAGAGTTTTCCGTAGCCGTATTCGAGTATCACGGCTGTCCGGGCGGCGAGCTCCTCGTAATCCTTTATGAAATGAATATCGAAGTGGGGTGTTTTGAGCACAAGCCACTCGAAATCCCTGTACTGCAGCTTGTTCTTCCCGAACGACCAGGCCTGGGCCTCGAGGCCTGTATACGCTGCGGATAGTGCGAGAACCGCGACGAGCCAGAATACGAATATCCGCCTATGCCGGGTAGTCATCATCGTCGATCACCTCTAAGGTGTTGCTCTATATGTAAAATGACTTCTGGTCATGGCCTTAGCAAGGGTTTTCCCCGTCAAAACTCCCACCTCATTTTAATATCGAGGTTTATCTCGTCCGTGCTCCCCTGGCTCTTTCCCTCGAAGACCTTCTCGCTGTATCGTATGATCTGCGACCGTATCAGAAAGAGCTTGCTGATCCTGTATTCCACCTCTATCTCCATTGCTGACGATATGGAGAGCCCCTGCTTGTACTTTACGTACAATCCTTCGGAGAGGTACTTTCCGATAGCGACCATCGTCTCACTCTCCCCCGGACTGGCCGACGACGAACTGCTCAAACTCCTCGATTCGAGCTCTATCGTCACATCTCCCATCTGTGAATTTAGCATGTTTTCGATGTAATTCGCGGCTAGATTCTGGGCCGCGTACTGGGCGTCCCAGCTCGTGCCTTGTCCGTTCTCGGAATCGACGACTCCCCCTCCGAGCATTTTCCATATATCGGTCTCGCTGTATCCCGGGTCCTCGTGCGACAGCGCCAGTCTCGGCTCGATGTCATCCTGATGCCACTCGAGCTTCAGGTAGATCGTCCTCCCACCCGGATCCCGTGTCTCCGCCTCGATATCGATGATCGGCCTGAAGCTCCCCGCCCGAACGAACTCGAAGACGCCCGATTTGATGCGGAATTTGTTGTTATATATATTGTACCAGCCCCGCACGAGCCTCAGGTCGCCTCTGAGATAGGTTCCCCGGTTGTCATGATGAAGCGTGATATCCCCCTCGAGCTCGACACGCGCCTCATCCGTCTTTATCCATGTGTTTCCGGGGACGGCGAGATCGATCTCGGCCAGCCAGTTGGGAGCGGACAGGGTAGCCCCTCCCACTCCATCGGAGAAGTCGTCGAGGTCGTAATAGATCTCGGCGCTGTTGACGGTCAGCCGGCCGGTCACCATAGGGATGGAGCGCCCATCCCGGGTCACGGTACCAACCTCTATCCTTCCGGTCAGAAGAGCGATGACATCCCTCATGCTCGAGATAAGGAATTCCTCAGTGTCTATTGTAAGATCGTAACGCTTCGGTTTCCAGCCCTCGAGGGTTATAGATCCACCGCACTTGAACTTTCCGTCCTTGCCCTCTTTTCCCTCTAGCCGGGAAATCGTCATCAGCGTCTCGTCGAGCAGTATCTCCGCGTTCACTCCGTAGAACCTCTCATCCATCCCCGATAACCTGAAACCGGCGTCACGTAGAACAAGCTGGCCCGTTATGTCCGGATTGCTCGCGGTGCCTTTGATCCAGAAATCGGCCGAGAACTCACCATTCGCCTCGGCTATATACTCGGTCAGTTCCGGGAAGCTCTCGAGCCGTCCCTTCGGGATCTGCAGTTCCAGCTCTAAAGGGGACTCGTTGTCGATGAGATAGAACCATGCGCCTCTCTTCAGTGGAATACTGCCATTGAAGCTGCCGTCCTGATCAGCCGAGAGGATCACGGCTCCCTCGAGATCTATCAGATCCCGATCGAGCGCGGCTCGCAAGGAAATGGAGGGTATAACGATATACTTCGTCTCGAGATTCTCTATCATCCCTTCTATGGTCGCGGATGGATGTACGAGGGAGTCGGATAGCGTGACAGTTCCGGTCAATGAGCCGTCGACAAGGGGCAGCCCGGCGACAGCGGCTAGAAAGGGCTTGAGATTCAGATCATGGCACGAGATCTCCGCGTCGATCAGCGCCTTTCGCAGGACTTCGGTGCGGCCCCTGTAAAGGTCGCCGGCCTCTACGCCGCTCAGAACGCCCTTCAGTCCAAACCTGCCGTTGGGAGAAGAAACGGTGAGGGAATCGATCTGGATGATCCTGTCCGCGTATCTCGCACGTAGTTGGAGTTTATCAACACTCATTGTGTCGATTCTACCCTTCTCCATATCGATATCCAACCTGAGGCCCGGATCCGATACGACTCCATCGCAGGCGAGCACACCCTCAGCTCTCCCTGCGAGCGGTGTCGTCAGGAGGCCGGCGTGGTTCAGCAGATCGAGACTCAACCTGTTGAATGAAAGAGCTCCGGAGAGTCTCCTGCTGCCCAGGTCCATCTTGCAGTTGAGATAGAGAGCGCCTAACCTGGAATGGAGCTGGAGATCCTCGAATGTCAGTAGGGAATCGGTCATCAGCACTTTGAACTCGCCGCTGCTCACCCACCTCTCTTCCAGGGCGTCGACGGTAATGTCTCCGACACATATCTCCGTGAGATCATCCCGGCTTATGACTTCGCCCCTCGCCTCGCAATCGAAGCCTTCTCGTTCGAAGTGGAGCCGTTTGATGTTGGTCTTCCCGTCAAAGTTCTCCAGTGATAGATCGATTCCCGAGAAAGCGGCCTTGTCGATCATACAGCTATCGCCGGCAAGATCGAAAAGAACACGGTAGCTTTCACCGCAATCGACGACGAGTTTGATCTCTCCACTGTCGACGAAAGCGTTCCCGTAGGTGAAGTTCTGAATCGTTCCGTTCGAGCGCCAGTTCCAGAAGTCGAATGTGCCTTCGATGACCCCGCTCATCTGAAAGTCACTCCTGTATTCCTCTATCCCCAGATACCCGAAGAGTGTGTCCTCAGCACTGCACTCGGCATCGACATAGATCTGGAATGTATCCTCCCCTGAGATGATGCCGCGAGCATCGATTGTGTGATTCTCATCGACCAGCAACACTCTGTCTATGTGAAGAATCTCTTTCACGTAGGAACCCTTGATCAGAGCTCGATCGAAGGGCATCTGGCGCAGGTGACCCTCGTCCAGATCGGCATCGATGAGAACGGAACCGTCCTCGACCCAATATTCCAGCTTCAAATTTCCGTTCAGGAGCGTCTCGGGAAGATCCATTCCGGGCACAAAGCCTGCCGATAGATCCATTCCCCGAACATCCATGTCCAGAGTCAGGATCTCGGGAGTGTCGAATGTATAGCCGCCGGTACCAGTGACGAAAGCTCCATTGAATCCCCCCTCGGCTCGGGCGATATCTATCCTGTCCCCCTGAACGGTGATATCCACACCGAGATCGCTCAAAGCATATCCGGAGAATATCCCGCTCAGCGCTCCCTCGACGCGCACACTGTCAGGCGTCCCCCGCAGCGTGAATGAACCCTGGAGTTCTCCGAAATGAGACATCTCCACATCGAGGGCCCTTGCTACCTCTTCTACATCCACCGGTTCAGCATCCACGAAAAGATCCAATTGAGTGGATTCCGTCTGTATAGTCCCATTGAACGTCAGCGCGGATTCCTCCATCTCCACTCTGAGCCCAATCAGTTCGAGAACGGGACTGCGGCCGGTCAGTTCCCGCAGTACTCCCCTTCCCCCCTTCCATTTCATCTCACCGCTCAAGCTCCTCACGACGACATTTCTCGTCAGGCTCTCGGCCGTTCCCTCGGACACGAAGAAACTGATCGCTCCGTTGAAACTCGTGACCTTTCCCTCGAGATCCACATTCCGCATCGCATCAACCCTCTGCTGCCCCTGAAAGATCAACTGTCCGCCCACAATCGAGATCCCGCCTATCGAAAAATCCGGGAAACCACCGCCGGGCTGGTCGCTTTGGCCGGGCAGAATGCTGCTGCCGGTCGAATCCGGTTTGATCCAGACACGGGGATTAACCAGGGCGACATTCTTCACGCTTGGCGCTTCGGTGAAGATGTCGAAAAGGCTGAACCGGACCTTCACTTTCTCGATCCGTATCAGATCAAACGAGAAATCTTCGCCGCGATACCTGACGAGGAAATTTTCTAATGATAATTCCTTCAGCGGATTACCGCTCAGCCTGTCGATGCTGAGCGTGAAAGGAGTATCATGAAAGAAGTACCGTGATAACATCGTGCTCGATGTGTAAGCGAAGAAATCGGTATTGAGGACTACCAACACTATGATGAAGAGGGTCAGGACCAACCCGATCATCAGCGAGAGCCACGGCATCACCTTGTATCTTAGAATCCTCCTGACCAAAACCCTGTACCCTCCCGCTCAGAATATCTGTCCAAGGCTGATGTGGAGCAAATAGTCGTGCCCGATATCCTCCGTCTTGCTCAACGGCAATCCCATATCGAAACGTATAGGCCCAACAGGCGTATTGTACCGTATTCCACATCCAAACGAGTAGCGGTAAGAAAGCGGCGAAATCTCATCAGAAGCAATGAACGGATTGAAATGCCGCAGCTCTATCTCCTCGACGCTGGACCAGACGTTCCCGCCATCGATGAACAACGCTCCTCCGAAATTGTACTTTGCAAAGTATGGAAGAGGAAATCTGAGCTCAACATTCGTAAGGAGCAGGACCCTCCCACCGATAGG
>DAOUUU010000085.1 GCA_030667985.1 Candidatus Krumholzibacteriota bacterium | reverse complement strand
GGAACGAGCACCACCTGAGCATGCATTGTGATGCCGCCTTCGGCGAATCTCTCGAGAAGCGTTATGATGTCTCTCTTCGGCCTGCGGCCGAAGAGTCTGCTGCGGATCTCTCCATTGACCGCGTGAATCGAGATGTAGAGCGGAGATAGATTCATCTCGATGATCCTCTCTATATCGGATTCTGTGAGATCGTTCAGGGTAATAAAGTTACCGAAGAGAAAGCTGAGTCGGTAATCATCGTCCTTGACGTAGAGTGAAGGCCTGAGGCCTCTCGGCATCTGATCCACGAAGCAAAATATGCATTTGCTGCGGCAGCGTTCAAACTCCATCTCCTCGAGGACAATACCGGAACGCTCGAGCGCAGCCGCTTCGACACTTTTTGAGGCCTCCCTACCGTCCTGTTTACGGATCAAGAGCTCGACGCTCCCCTGGTCCGGCAAATTGAAGATGAGGTCGAGCTGATCCTTGATATGAATCGAATCGATAGCTACGATCTCGTCGCCTGCCTCGAATAAATCCGATATTCCAGTTATGCTTTTTATTCGTACGCCCATTTCATCCAACACAGGCCCCCTCCTACCAGCACTCGGTGCAGAGGGGGCCCGGAATCTGGAGCGGGCAACGGGACTCGAACCCGCGACCCTCAGCTTGGGAAGCTGATACTCTACCAACTGAGTTATGCCCGCATTTTAAATCTTTGCTGTTCAACTGGGAAATTACATCCTTCGAAATTCCATGTCAAGACGCTTTCGAAAATCGAACTCGTCAGCAGCTGTCTAAACACGGCCCTCTATCCATAATGGCAAGAACGCCAGCACGGAGATCGTCGCCATCCAAATCGAACCAATGAACCTCCTGCTCCTTTCTGAACCAGGTCATCTGTCTCTTTGCGTATTGACGGGTGAGTTTCTGTATGGTCACCACGAGGGTCTTCATATCGGTATCTCCACTGATATGGGAGATGATCTCAGGATAACCCAGTGTCCTGAGACCCGGGCAGTAAGGATCGATCCCACTCGCGAGAAGTTCCGCGGCTTCCTCGATCCATCCAACCCTTATCATCTCGTTCGTTCTCGCGTTTATCCTCGCGTGGAGCATATCTCTCGGCAGGTCTATGCCTATTTTAAGGAAATCGAACCCGGTCTTTTTTTTCAAAGCATGAAGCTCGAAATGCCTGCTAAGCGGGATTCCTGTCAACTCCAGGACTTCGAGTGCACGGACAATACGATATCTGTCGTTCGGGTGAATCCTGCCTGCCGTGACAGGATCGCATACTTCGAGCCTTTCATGCAGTTCACAGGTCGGCTCCCCCTTGACGGATAGGGCGAACCGTTTCCTGTCCGTCTCCTCCAGCTTGATATCGAACAATCCTTCGAAGATCGCTCTGTAGTAGAGTCCTGATCCTCCCACGAGCACCGGAAGATTCTCTCGCTCCCTGATCTCGCCGATCGCATCTCTCGCCTCTCTTGCATAGATCTCTGCGCTGTTTTTTTGGCTCGGATCGAGAATATCCACCATGTGATGCGGAACGAGTTTTCGCTCTTCCATCGTCGGTTTGGAAGTGCCGATATCGAGTCCCCTGTATGCCTGTCGGGAATCGACCGAGATGATTTCCCCATTTCTCTCGAGGGCGATCGACATGGCGAGACTGCTCTTGCCTGAAGCTGTTGGGCCCAGGATAGCGATACAATCCATTACTTCTCCGATTTCGCCGTGCGTTGGAAACGTCGTTCGAGCTCTGCCGTTCCAAGGCGCAGCATGGTAGGACGGCCGTGAGGGCAGGTGAATGGGAATTCGGTGGCAAAGAGCTGGTCGGTGAGGCTTTCCATCTCTTCAGTCGTGAGACTCGTGCCGGATCTTACGGCCGAGTGACAGGCGTAACTCTTCAATAATGCGTCGAGATCGCCCCCCTCGTCGGATAGTATCTGCTGAAGTAATTGCCCGTCATTCCAGTTCCTGACACCGGCGGGTATACCTCGCACAATGATCGACCTGGGGCCGAATGACTCTGCATCGAAACCTAGTGATGGTAGAAGTTCCTGGAGATCCTCGAACCTTTCATATTCTTCGGGTGTAAGCTCGAGTGTTGCTGGAAACAGAAGCGGCTGCACGACTCTCAGGGTCTCCCCCATACTCCTGCTTGCTGCATCGAAGAGTATCCTCTCGTGGGCAGCATGCTGGTCGACAATGACCATGCCGCCACGTATCTGGATAAGAATGAAACTCTCGTGCAGCTGCCAGTAGAGGCCGCCGCTGGTCACGATATGTTGCTCGGGTCCCTCCTCGAAGAGAGATGTGGGAGTCTCCTTGAAAAACCATTCGAGCTGTTCCCCGCTGCTCTCGGGCAGCCCGTCTTGTGGTCCATCATGTACCTTTTTTAGCTCTTCTTCACCGGGAAATATAGTCTGGTAGACCGACTGGACCTTATCCTTGAAGGAACGATCCTTGGCTCCAAGGGCGTTGCGTATCGAGGATTGGACCAACCTGTGCACATCACGCTCATCCCGGAACCTGACTTCCGCCTTCGTAGGATGTACATTGACGTCCAGGCTCTCGGGCGGCACATCGAGGAAGATCACAAGCATGGGATATTTATCCCTCGGTATGAGAGAATGGTAGGCCTGATGGACGGCATGGCTCAACAACCTGTCCCGTATGATCCTCCCATTCACGAAGTAGAACTGTAGGGTCCTGTTTCCCCGCGTCATATCGGGCTGCGAGAGGAAACCGGATATTGAGAGTCGTCCCGATCGCTCTTCGAAGGCTACTAGACGTTCGAATATAGTCGAGCCGAATACCACCTCGACGCGCTGCTCGAGGTCTGATGCCGGATAGATGAACAGTTCCCGGCCCTCGTCATTCATCGAGAATAGGACCTTGGGAAACGCGAGCGAGAAAGACTGGATCAGGGAGCTTGTCCGGCGCAGTTCAGCCGCCGGACTGGAGAGGAACTTCTTGCGCGCTGGTAGATTATGGAAAAGGCCCTCAACGAATACATCTGTTCCATGAGTTCTCGCGATCGGAGCGTCCTTAAGCAACTCGAATCCCTGCCATTCCATTTCTCGTCCCGTCTCTTCCCCCGCCGAGCGTGTCGCAATGCGAAGCCTGCTTACCGCGCGGATGCTTGCCAGCGCTTCTCCTCTGAATCCGAGAGTGCTCAAATTAGACATATCCTCGATACGGGATATCTTGCTCGTGGAGAAATTATCGACGGCGATGGGCAATTGGCCTGAAGGTATTCCGGAGCCGTCATCCGAGACACGAATCGTGCTCCTTCCTCCGTTCACGATCTCGACGTTTATGCGAGATGCCTCGGCATCCAGCGAGTTCTCGACGAGCTCCTTGCAGACGCTGGCAGGCCGTTCGATAACCTCGCCGGCGGCTATCCTGCTTGATACCTCAGGCTGAAGTCTTCGAATAGCCACCACGCAACCCTCCATGAATAAACATGTTACATAATCCGGGCGAGGCCTGTCAGAAGCAGAACCGTGGATTGAACAATAACACAGAGGGATGGGGCGAAGCAATATCGAAAAAAATCAGGGTTTCAACTGCTTTTCGATCCTCGATCTTGCCTCGTTAATTATGTCGGAGGGTGTTTCCTGGGCTCCCGGGAATAGGGAATATCCGCTGACCGGGTAAAATTTCTCTTCATCGAAATACCCCTTCAACTCGAGCACCTGCTTGACAAAGGAGGTGATCCTGTTCTCGAGAAGCCCTATTCGCTGGTAACTTTCGAGGGATAGGACACTGAATAGCTCGTTCTCGATCCACGAGAAATAGTCGGTTTTCCTGACCTGTTTCCGGATTCCGAGACTAAGTTCGTTGATCAGGGCGAGGCCCGCCTTATAATTTTCATCCAGGAGCTCGTTCAGTCCGTTGATCTTGAAGAGTGTTACGGTGAAGCTGTGATGGTATCTCTCGGCCCGTTCGATTTCGTCCCTGATGCGCTCGATCAACATCTTCTGGTTCGATTTTAATAGATCTGAGAAACTCGGGTACCCCTCACCCTCCATCTGCCCTGCTCCGAGTGCAAGTATCGGGACGAGGATATCTCCCACTTTGTCCAGCAATCCGATCTCGTGCTTTCCGAAAATGGAAGAATCGAGCGGTGACGACGGGATCTTCCTGTAGCCAATATAAGCTGCTTTCGTATCCTCTGTTTTGAATAGCGGATACGCTATGATGGAGTGGTGCAGGGGCAATTCATCCGACATATCGACATCGGCAGGAAGAAAGCTCATGGCGATAGGTTCCCACTTCGCTACGACCCTCTCGAGCAGTTCCCAGTCGAACTCCCTGAATGTATCGCGTTCCGGACCCTCTTCGGGGAAATGGTAATAGCTGTTGACCCAACCCTCCTCGCCACTGTAATGGAAGCTTCCCATCGAAGCCTTGATAAGCGAAGAGAGGAGCACGGGAAGATGCTTGATCTTGTTCTCCTGATCATTCATGGTCACAAGCACGGGCGTTATCGACGAGAGGTCCTCGAGGCTTTCCATCCTCCTCGACTGACGAAGCTCGCGCAGCTGTGAGTATGTGAAGAATCCGACCTGGAAGCGGAGGGTGTCCTTCATTCTCAAAAATCGTTCAAAATATTCGAGATTCGAGAACTCGAGCTGAATGACGCCGAGAGATTCGTTGTGAACAAGAGGTATAAAGACAGAGGTGATTCCGTCTTCCTCGGGTTGGAATTTCATTCCGACCTCGTGATGCACTTCTGTCATGATCACTTCTTCCCTGTTCAGGAAAGCACGCGCGAGACTGCCCTTTATGCAGTGTATACGAGTTGTCTGTGCCCCTATCGTTAGCTGTTGATCGCTCCCTCCAAGAATCAGCCAATCACCCTCGTCGGTCGCCGTATAGATGGTCACTGTATCTGCCAGAAGCTTCTCTGCGAGAAAACTTGAAAGATAGGTAAACTTCTCGTGAAACCCGACATCCTTGTGGAAGAGGTTCTCCAGATAGGAGCGGATCTGGAATTCAACCTCGCGGATCTCATGGCTGTCGATTCTGAGGTGCTGCTCCAAGATGGGAGTGATTTTTGAAGCTAGGATCTGTATTGTTTTTAAATCATCTTTTGTGAGTTTCTTCTCGCCGGTGTTTGTTGAGACATTTATAACACCAAGGAGTATTCCATCGTGCTCAAGAGGCGCGCATATCGCGCTGTTGATCGACTGCCGTTCCCTGCCATCCTTGTAGAGAGGCGTGTCGACGACCTCGTCGATCAGTCGAGCCTGTCTTGCCTCGGCGACTTCTCCGGCAATTCCCGATCCGACTTTCTGGCGTGTTTTCTGTATGACCTTTGAGCTCAACCCGGTGGCATACGCAATATAGAGTTCGTCCGTCTGTTCACTGTAGAGCATTATCGATCCCACCGAGGCATTGATTGCTCGAACCGAGATCTCGAGAAGCCATTTGAGCAGACGCTCACGGTCTGTGATCCGGTTGATGTATTTTAGCGCCTCCTCGAGATGAACGGGCCAACGGTATGTTTCGTCCTCGTCATCGAGAGACTCCTTGCCCGCTTGTCCCGAGACGAGATAGTTGATTGCCTCCGATGGGTTGATGATCTTCTTGTGTTCACGCTGCAGAAGAGTGATCTCCCTCTCGAAGACCACCCGCTTCTCCGTAACGATTATGTAGTCAGCGTCCGTGAATACTGGTAGAAAGGAATCATCCGTATAGGTCGGAACTCCGATGATCTCGGCGATCTCCATAGCGAGTGCTCGAGGATCGCGGTCATAGATCCCTACTATATCCACATCCTGTGTTCTGTGAAATTCACTGAGGAGATTCAATTCCTCCTCTCCGCCGCCCAGTATGGCTATCTTAGTGCTATCTTGCACAAGTTCCTCCAATGCTCGTATTGATGAAGGTACGAACCCGTATTGCTTTATGCAAAAGTTAAGCCAGTGACAGGTAAGTTCTCTATTCCTTGATCGTCTCAAGGAGTTCCGAGAGGATATTCAGGGCATCGATAGGTGTAAGATCATTGATATCAATGCATTTCAATCGTTCTCTGACGAGATCTCTCTCTGAGAAGAGTTCTCTCTGAATAGGCGTTCTTTCCTGGTTGCCCTTGGCGGGTAATGCATCTCCATTTTCGAGGTTTTCGAGGATCTCACGCGCACGATCTATAACGCGTGCCGGTAGTCCGGCCAGTTGCGCGACATGTATGCCGTAGCTCCTGTCGCTTGCTCCTTCACGTATCTTATACAAGAACAATATCTTATCTCCCCATTCCTTGACGTCCACCCGCAGGTTCTGAACCCTCGGAAGCCTCTGCGAAAGGTGGGTGAGCTCATGGAAATGAGTGGCAAAAAGAGTCTTTGGCCTGGCTGACTCGTTTTCGATCAGGTACTCAGAAACGGACCAGGCGATACTGAGGCCGTCGAGTGTGCTCGTGCCTCTTCCTACCTCGTCCAGGATGACGAGACTCTCAGATGTGCAGTTGTGAAGTATCTTGGATGTCTCGGCCATCTCTACGAGGAATGTGCTCTGTCCCCTGGCAAGGTTGTCGCTCGAGCCGACTCGAGTGAATATCCTGTCCATGAGCCCTATGGCCGCTCTGGATGCCGGGACGTAGCTGCCCATGTGCGCCAGGATCGAGATGAGCGCCGCCTGCCTGATATATGTTGATTTTCCTCCCATGTTTGGACCTGTGAGGATGTGTAGTTGTTTATCGTCCGGACGCATGATGCAGTCGTTCGGAATGAAGCTCTTGCCCGAGATCACCTCTACGACCGGATGACGACCATCTATGATTACCAGGTCGTTCGACGTGTCGACCTCTGGCCGGCAGTAATCCCTATCGAGGGCGAGCTCGGACAGAGCTGTTATTACATCTAGAAGCGCGACTGCTCCGGCGACAGCCTGAATCTCCGTGCCCCCCGTCGATATATCTCGGCAAACATCGGCGAAGATCTCACGTTCTAGCTCTACGCGTCTCGTCTCTCCGGACAGTATAGCCTTCTCGCGTTCCTTGAGCTCCTGTGTGACATAACGCTGGGAAGATACGAGTGTCTGCTTGCAGATATAATCGTCCGGCACCTTGTCGTCATGTATCCTCGAAACATCGATATAATATCCGAATACCTTGTTGAATCCAACCTTGAGGGTGGAGATTCCCGTGCGCTCCCGCTCCGATTTCTGGAGTGACACTATCCACCGCCTGCCCTCCTCGGAACTCTCGATCAGCCTATCGAGTTTCTCATCGAATCCCTTGCGTATCACTCCACCGTCCCGGAGTGTAGCTGGACTGTCCTGCACTATGCTGCGTTCGATGAGTTCCTTGGCGTCGATCGTTATCTCGAGAGTACTCTTGGTCCGATCGAGAAGGCCTTCCTGCTCGGGAACGAAACCTCCGGCGATACCTGGTAGCCTCTCGAAGGCGTCCAGAAGAGACCGGAGTTCGCGTGGACCTGCCTTCCCGGCCGTAACCCGCGAGAAGATCCTCTCTATATCCGGATAACGCTCAAGCTTTTCCCTGACCGTTCTCATCGCTATCTGATCGTTGTGGAACTCCGATATGGCCCTGAGACGGCCCTGTATCAGATCGAGCTTTCTCGAAGGATGCATGAGCCATCGCCTGAGCAGGCGTGCGCCCATTGCCGTCTTTGTCCTATCGATATGTTCGATCAGTGTCGTGCCGGGTGTATCACCCCGTATCGGCTCGAACAGCTCGAGGTTGCGCATCGTCTCGTTGTCGATAAAGAGCGTCTCGTGAGATGTTATGAGCCTCAATGCCGAGATGTGGCAGAGCTCGCTACGCCTGAGATCCTTCACATGTTCTAGCAAAGCTCCGGCCGCACCTACAGCCAAAGGGGATGAATCAACACCGAAACCGGACAGATCCTCAACGCCGAAGTGATTCGCGAGAGAGGCGCGGCTCTTCTCGAGCCCGAATCGGTAGGAAGAAACATGTTCTATGGTGCATGTGCCACCTCGGGCCGGTATCACATCAACCGCCGCCGATTCACCCTCCGGAACCAACGCTTCCCTTATGTTGTAACCGGCGAGCATGCTCTCTGCCACCCTTCTCTCCTCTTCCCCGATATCGAATTGCCCGGTGGAGAGATCGAGAATGGCGAACCCACACTTCGACTCTCTGCATCTCAGGGACGCAATAAAGTTGTTCTCCTTTTCGGGAAGCGTGGCAAGTGAAAGGGTCGTCCCCGGGGTGATGACATCTGTGACTTTCCGCTTCACTACACCCTTGGCCCCCGGCGCATTCTCCACCTGGTCACAGATCACGACCTTCCTGCCGGCCTTGAGGAGCTTGGCCACATAGGTTTCTACGGCATGCACGGGCACACCGGCCAAAGGGATCGGATTCTCTTTGCCCTTGTCCCTGGTCGTCAGCGTGATATTGAGAAGTTGCGATACCTCTTTCGCGTCATCGTAAAATGTCTCGTAGAAATCGCCGACCTGGAAGAAGAGTATTCCGTCGCTGTACTTTTCTTTGGTCTCCAGGTATTGGCTCATCAAAGGTGTGTTCTTCGAAGCCATCTATATGTCGAGGGGAAGTACGGTATAAGTATGTCCTGTGATTCTCCCGAGACGCTCTGCTTCTTTCGCGGCCTTCTCCCTGCTCTGGAAGTGACCGACGCGGACTCGATGCCAGACGGCGTCGCCGTGCTCGGCGCGCTCGACACGGACACTGTTTACATGCAGGCCGATTTCTTCAGCAAGCCTGATAGCGTTCTCCCTCTCACTGAAGGAACCGAGTTGAAGTGTGAAACCCGCGCCTTCGGCTATATTTTCGTAAACCGTTTGTCGTGGTGCTTCCCTGATCTCACCCCCTCTCCTCCTGGTATCCAGTCTTTCGTTGTTTCCCAAGTATCGAAGCTTCTCGCGCGCCTTCGGAGCTTCGAGCGATCTCGGGAATTGATGTATAACAGTCATGAAAGCCTTCTCGGCTTTCGCTCTATCACCGAGGATTTCATAGCATTCGCCGAGCTTGAAGCCCGCAACCGGATATGAATGGCTCCCGCCTATCGTCTCGTATCGTTCTATCGCCTTCTCTATATCCCCTTCGAGTATGTCGATCTCTGCCAGGGCTATATAGGTCCATTCCATAAAAGGTCCACGGTCGACCTTCAAGAACTCCCGTCTTGCCACCCCGAGTTCACCGGTCTGTCTCCAAGCCATGGCTCTTAAATAAATCGATTCGTAACATTTCTCGCAGCGGAACCGAGGTTTTACGGAGGAAAGAAGGTCAATTACCTGTTGATAGTGACCGGCAGCATAATGGATCTTTGCCAGCTCGAGACGAGCCGCCAGTTCTTCGTCATCACCGGCTGAACTAATTATCCCATTGTATATATCTGTTGCATCGGATAAATCCGTTTCGAGTTGAGCGCGAAGAAGAAGCCCCTTGTTTCTGTCTTTTCCTTTCAGCTTTGGAAGCTCCTTTTCCAGCTCCGCCATCGCGCTCGCGTACTCCTTGCGTTTGATCATCCTGCTTATCTGCCTCAAGTTTGCACTGTGGCTTTCCGAAGCAAACAAAAGCGCACAGACGAGCAGGATTGAAATCCGTGATCTGATCATCTCAGTCTTCATATGCTTTCTTGAATGAACCGAAGTTCGAGCACGCGTTACAGTACATCAAGGGGTAAATTGCAAAATCCCCGCACGAAGCGCAGATATAGGCGGCATCGTTCTTCGAATTGATATCGATCTCATCGAGCACCCGCCTTGCAGACTCCTGATCGCCGTCATGCAGGTAGAGTGTGGCGAGCTTTGCGCTCGCAACGGCGTTCTTCATCAAAATCGACCTCTCCTCTTCCAATACCCTGATCGCCTTGCCCTTTTCACCCTTTTTCTCGTAGTAAGCGGCGAGGGATGTTATCACTGCGGCATCTTCCGGGTGGCGTTTCATCAATTTGTCGAGGATACGTTCCAGGTCTTGGAACTTTCCGGATGAGTAAAGCGCCTTCTCGAGGAAAGGTAACACCTGGCAAAAACAATCTATGTCTATCTCAAGGAGCTTTTCCCAAAAACGAGCCGCCGATACCAGATCTTCCTCCTGCATCGCGAGGCTGGCCGAAAGGTAAAGAGCTGGAATAGAATCCCTGTGCTCCTTGCGAGCGCGTTCGAGCATCTTTTTCGCCTCATCATTTTTGCCGTCTTTGATGAGTGTCTGAGAGACACTGGCGAGATATCCGGCACGAGCCGCGCCTCCATAGCTCTTATCGATTTTCCCCAGGCCCTTTATTGCCGAGATCGCTTTTTCGTGTTCTCCCCGTCGATGATAGAGCTTGTGGAGGAACAGGAGTGTCTCGGCGTCCTTTCGCTTACGACTGAGGTTCTCGAGCATCTGGATAGCTTTTTCCGTTCTACCCAGGGATTCAAGATCCTCGGCCATAGCTACGATCACAGATTTCTCTGCTGATCCTTCCAGATCCCTCCTGACCATGAGTCCCTTGTGCAGTTGCAGAGCTCTCTCGGGTTGCCCTCGTTCCCGAAGCAGGATGCCAAGCTGAAGATAGGCATCGGTCGAGCTCTCTCCCATCTTCACTGCGGTAGTAAGGAGTTTGAATGCGTCCTCTTTCCTTCCTTCCACCATCGCGTGCAGAGCATCGATGTAATAGCTCCTCCCGGGCTTTCCTCTACGTTTCTTCTGAAAAAATAAAAGGATACCGAGTATTGCCAGAGCGGCCAGAAGAATAATGATCAGTATAAATTTATAGTTGAGAGTTTCCATACTCTGTTCCATCCCTTGTTACTCGATGATCTCGGTCTCCGG
>DAOUUU010000139.1 GCA_030667985.1 Candidatus Krumholzibacteriota bacterium | reverse complement strand
GACGGATCGAGCAACATCAAGCACAACCTACCCGTCGGTCTCATGTTTGCCATCGCCAAGAGAAACCTGGAAGGTCCTGAGGACTTCCACCTACGAAAGGGGTCCGAGCTCCGTGCGGCGGGTGTCTTTCTCATCCCGAACGGCGTCTTCACGCTCGCCCTCGCAGAGACCGGCGTCTTCCGCTTCCACCTCGACGAGACGATGACCTATGTCATACCGGAAGATTCGGAGAGGCTGATAATGCCCGAAGGCGAGAAATGTTGGGAACTCTCCTTCAACGCCTCCAACCGCAAGACCTTCTCCACAAAAGTCCAGGAATGGATAGAGGAACACGAACAGAAATACTCTTTCCGCTATATGGGGGCTCTCGCAGCCGACTTCCACCGGCTGCTATCTAACGGCGGGATGTTCATGTACCCGGCGATCGTGAACCATCCCAAGCCTGAGAAAAACCGCCCCAAAGGGAAACTGCGGCTTCTCTACGAAGCTAATGTCGCAGCCTTCATCGCAAGGGAAGCTGGGGGAATAGCGATCGACGAGGAAGGAAACGATATCCTGGATATCGAACCGGAAGCGCCACACCAGCGGACCGCCCTCTACGTAGGCTCCAAACCGCTCATCGAAAGCATCCGAAATCGGTTACAGAACAGTGTCTAATGTGGCACATTACTAATAATTATCTATAAGTCATCCAGGCTGCTCTCTCGCCTGTATCCGCCCAATGCTCCCAACCCGTCTTGTAGTAGGCGATCACTTCTCTTATCTGTTCAGCTGAAAGAAAACCGACATGAACGAACAGGGTGTGTCCCTCGGGCGAGTAGAAACGGTGCTCGGGGACCGTCTTGAACCATAGCTCGGCGGCGATCACGCGCCCGGGCTCTAACTTGAACCGGCCAGCCCAGCCCTTCGCCGTCTCGACCGTCGCATGGTCGTCATACGCGTTGCTCCTGCCAGTCATCACGGTCAGAAAGACGATTTTCTCCCCCAGCTCGCTCTCGACTTTCTTTGTTTCCGGTGTTTGTCTCGAACACAATGGGCACCATGTGGCGGCATATTCTGACCAGACAAAGCTCCCCTCGAAATCGGTCATCGAAACGGCTTTGTCCAGGGCGTTCGGTCTCGGCTCCTGCGTTCTACCGGATGAGTAGGAGTTATCGTTCATATTGCCCACGATATTCTCGAGGCCCTTCATCTCGCCCCAGGATCGCTTGACCGGCCCCTGCTCGCCGCAGCCGGATACTATGAGAGCGATCAGAAGCAGTAGCAACAAATTGCACCTTTTCATCACTATAGTAAATCCCTCCCTAGAAAATACCGATACTGAGACCGATCGCCGGACCGGTCACGGTCACCGTCTGCCGCACCTCGTCACTACCGCTTCCGTCCGTTCGGTCGTACTTGAACTGACGATACCCGGCGCTTATCAAGAACCGGTTGGAGAGGCGGAAGAGAGCCATAAATTCGGCATCCCATATATAATCGGACGCATTGCCGATGCCGAAACCGCCGCCCGTGGCCCGAATGGAGAATCCCACCTTGGGCGTGACGGGAAAATGCATGGCGAGGCCCAGAACGGGATCCCAATAGGTCTGCCCGGTCTTTTCGGTCACCACGATGGTCTCACCGCCAGGCAGAATAGGCCGCCTCGTTGTCGTAAAGACCACTTTGTTATCCCAGTACCGAGCTCCGGCAGAGATCCATATCCCCATCCCGCCGTTCTGCTCGGATGTGCGGGTATCGTAGACATTCCCTCCTAGTTTCAGGTCCAGGATGTACTGGTCGAGCTCCATGTCGATACTAGTAAGAAATATCGCCGTCTGAGACTTCTGATCTGCGTAGGTGAAATCGGCCGTGAAGAGCACCCACCGCCATCTGGCGATCATCTTTCCTTGGAATCCGAAGTTCGTGATCGAGGCTAGATCGTTGAATGACTGGCGAAGCGCCTGCCCTCCCACATCCGAGCTCTGTGCCGCGAACCAGGCGTACGGGGTGATCCCAAGCCCCCAGTCCTTGAGTGCGGAAACCGTCGACTCCTCGAGCTCCAGCGGGTCCTGAGCGAATGCGTTGCCGGCGAATGCCACAAGGGCGACCTGGATAACCAATGCCGCGAACGCGATGCGGGTCATCCTGCGTATCGTCGTAACCATGCTACTGAACCTCCTCGATCTCGCTCGGTCACCAGGTCTGTCTGCTTTACTTCACTCTCTCAATATCCGGCAACGGCCAGTTTCTATCGAGAACAGGCTCAAACAGATCACTTTGCTTCATCCAGAGTGGGCGGTGCCCACTTGCCTTCCAGCACCTCCGGCATGGGATCGTACAGTCTCATTATCACGTAGAAAGGTCCGTCGGGAGCCGGCAACCAGTTCACATCCTTTTCCTTGCCCGGGGAATCCTTCTGAATGAACAACACAATCGAGCCGTCTTCCTCTTTGACAAACCGGTCGACCATACTCGAATTAAGCAGGTATCTGTCCAGCGGATTGTGGATGAACAGTTGCGTCTGGGCGTCATACATCGAGAGGGACCAGAATGCCTTGGCCGGCGGAAGGACACCGGCTTCGAATTTCATTGTATACTCGTGCTCGGCGGCGTTGAAAGGGTTACCGTTCTTATCGCTGAGGTAAGCGGGGTAAACCGCCTCCTCGCCGGAATTCCCATAAAGGCCCATCAATGCGGCGGTCATTCTCAAGATATAGAGATTCGGCTGGCCCATATTCTCGGCCGATTTCTTCAGGAATTCACGCGTACCGAACATCTTCGCGCTCATAAGCGGATCACTCGAGTTTGCATTTACAAACGCCTTGGTCTCCTCGATCCCTTCCTGTACACCTTCTTCCAGGGCTTTGGCAAGAGCAGGATCCAATTCACTTAGAACAAACTGCCCGGGAGTGCCAATACCGATCTTTGCGAACTTCTTCATAAGCTCGGCTTCATCAGGATGTGTATTTACTAGATCCAGGGCAAAATCGAGGTATTCGAATGCCGCGGCTGTATACTGATTACCCTCCGCCCATTTCGGAAAATCGATCTCGGCCGACGGCGCCGGCGCATCTTTACCAATAAACGAGCTCAACGGCTCCAGGCCGTAGCCGCCTTGAATTTCCTTTAATCTGCCCATGTCATCGGGACCAAACAGCTGAGTTCTTATAATGGCGAAGATCAGATCTGTTTCGCTTCTGATCACTTCGGAAATTCCCTCAGGTGTATCGCCCTTCCAGCTGGGGCCAGCCAACAGATATTTCCCCGCCTCGTTTCCGTACGTCCTGGTGCCTATGTACGCGTAATTATGTGTATACCAATCGATAAGCTGAATATGATAGAAGCGGTCCGCTTCCATTTCGGGCACGGAGATCACGATCGGCTCGCTTCTCAGATCCACCCAGAACATACAATAGGGCGTGTCTGAATTAGGCGTCACAACCGCCTTGTCGTCTGGAGTAAATAACCTGGCTTCGCAGATCGCCTGATTGAACGGACCCTTGTAATCGGGCGAATCGGTATTGACGGTGTAGTCGTAAACCGTTTTACAATTCATCACCATGGGGAAACCATAGACATACGCATCCTTCGCGATGGCACGCGCCTCTTCGGGGTTAATCTCGGCCGTTTTGGTGCATGCAACAAAGCCGAAGGCCAAGATAAAAATACAGGGGACAAGGCATGCGATCGTTCTAAAAACACTTCTAGAGCAAATCGTCATTATAGATTCTCCTCTCTTTCATTGTAGAGATTATAACTACTAGAATTTAACTTTACCCAGACTCAACGAAGGTGCCGCCATTCTCGCCGCTGTCTGCACTATATTAGTTAGATGACTCCCCCAAGAAGCCCAGAGCAGCAACATTGTAATTCAAGTCACTTTATAAAGTCAACCAGGATTAATCCTGCCTAATATCCTGCAATCAAAGAAAATAGGAAAGATGAAATAGTGTATAAGCATAGTTTGAGAGTTTACAGTTTGCCCGATCTGTGTTATCTAAGTGGAAACGCTATCATTTCCTTTAGCAAGGAGGGCGAAGATGAAAGCATTAGCATTAATCCTGTTGGTCTTCCTGGTCGTGTTCCCGTCCTGCGAAGGTGAAGAGGGACCCGTCGGGCCCGAAGGACCTGAGGGAGTGTCGGGATCGGGCATCGGATACTCGAACGATCCGGTGGCCGGTCACAGCTCGGGGCTCACATTCGTCGAGGCGGCGAGCGTGACGTTTGAGATCACCGAAGAACAGAGCAACGTCTTCATCATCGCGACAGACAACGTATGGGGAACGGGCGTAGCGTGCATTAGCGCAATCAGGCTGGTCATCGACGATGTCGCGGAAGATAATACGTTGGTCATCGTCGATATTCCAGACGCTGTCAGCGGGAGTAATTGTGGCTCGCTCACGACATCGACTATGATCGTGATTTCGCAGGGATCACACACGGTGAAACTTGAGCGGGGAGGATGCAACCTCGACAACAATCCGCATCTGAACGTGATTATTCTCGGTAATTAATAATCCGGAAACATCGATTCTGTAGAAGGAATTGTACAATGGGCTGCGGCGGAATAGAAATAGGCTGCAGCCCGTTTCTCATTTCCGCGCTGCGTAATTGAAGTGATCGAAATATCCACGCCACAGGGCTTCGGACGAGGAGAATTCGTTTGACCCGTAGAAATAATCGACCACGGCTTCTCGCAGCCGCGCAAATTCCTTGAGTCTGGGGTATGATTTGGCCGAGTCGAGACTCAGATCGAGAAGCTCGAGCGCTCTCGACGCGGCTTTATGACAATATTCTGAGTTGCCTTTCTTGCGCCAGTTCAACGCCCGGCTGACCTCGCTACCGATATTGGCCATCTGTTCGGATAATGAAAGCTTCTTCCACCTCCCCGCGGCAAGTTCCTTGTGCTGATGATTCATATTGTAACCCATCTGCCCACTATTTCGAGGATCTCGTTTCGTATCGCCTCGTCATCCACTCCCCTGCTCATATTACTCTGCGAAGGGCGCATGTTGATCATTGAGTCGAATTCGACGAACTCATCCCCTTCGAGGTCTGGATAGAAATTTACTCCCCAGAGGTCTTGCTGTTGCGACCCGTTTTCGATAAGCAGCGCTTCCAGATCGGAATGGAGCTCCGCGTTAATTGAGATCAGACCCTGACGAACATCGACTACCGCCTTGACCAGATCGCCGAACGTATCTGCAGCGATCATTTTTAATTCTTCTATCGAAATGGAGCTTTCGAGTACTTTCATACCTTCTCCAGAATAGACAGTACATGACCCAACTCTTCGATAATACGGTTTCAGACCAAGCTTTGGAAGTATAATCAGGCAGGTGCCGGGCACAACCTCCTCTTCAAGGACATTTATGCATTTTTAGCTTGTATTATGAGCATATGTGCATTATAGTTCTGAGTCACTGGAATTTAAGGAGAATGGGATGCCTAGAGCGAAAAAGAGAAAAATGGTTACCAGCCCGCCTCTTTACCGGTCTTTCAAGCCCGCGGGAGTCATGAGAAAAAGCCTTCAGTGCATTG
>DAOUUU010000172.1 GCA_030667985.1 Candidatus Krumholzibacteriota bacterium | reverse complement strand
CTCGGCGAGGCGGAGGAGATCGATTTGATGCGCCAGCTCGTCATTTTTCCACAGCTCCTCGAGGGAGCGGCCAAAACGCGTGAACCGCACAGGTTGACATCGTATGCGCAGCAGCTCGCCGCGTCTTTTCACCACTTCTATCACATTTGCCGGATCGTCTCGAACGACGAGAGACTCAGTGAAGCAAGGCTCCTTCTCGCCGAGGCGACACGGGTCGTTCTTGCCGAAGCACTGCGTGTCCTCGGCATATCTGCTCCCGAAAAAATGTAATGCAATCCTCAACGATGAGTGCTATGCATTGGTTCAACAGGATAATCTTGGAATAAGCACTGGAGGAGCAACGTGAGTGTAGTCGCAGTCGGTTCTGTAGCTTTCGATACGATTGAAACGCCGATAGGGCGGGTTGAAAGAGCCATTGGGGGCTCGGCGACTTATTTCACTCTGGCCGCCAGTTACTTTGTCCCAGTGAATCTGGTCGCCGTGGTCGGCGAGGACTTCGATGATGAATACAGGGGAGTCCTGGCGGGCAGGGGGATCGATCTGAACGGTCTAAAGGTGGTCAAGGGTGGTAAGACCTTTTTCTGGGAAGGCAGGTACGGGCAGGATCCGAACGAGCGGGAGAGCCTCGTGACCGAACTCAACGTATTCGATGGTTTTCGTCCGGAGCTCCCGGAAGCATATCGGAAAGCAAAATGGCTCTTCCTGGGAAATATCGATCCAGAGATCCAGCTCGAGGTGATCGGGCAGATCGAGGGGCGGCCGCTTGTCGGCTGCGACACGATGAACTTCTGGATCGAGCGAAAGCCGGACAAACTGCTCGCGGTGCTGCGGAAGGTCGATGTCTTCTTTATAAACGATGCCGAGGCTCGTCAGTTGAGTGGCAATATCAACCTGATCAGCGCGGCCAGGACGATTCTGGAAATGGGGCCGACAGCGGTCGTGATCAAGAAGGGCGAGCACGGAGCCTTTATCTTCACAGAGAATTTCAGGGCCTTTGTGCCGGCTTACCCGCTTGAGGAGGTCGTCGATCCGACAGGAGCGGGGGACAGCTTCGCCGGCGGCTTCGTCGGATACCTCGCCAAGGCTGGAGAGTTGCACGAGCTGAATCTTCGGCGGGCAATGTACTACGGGACGGTCGCGGCTAGCTTCACATGCGAGAGCTTCTCGGTCGGCCGCCTGAAGAGCCTGTCCCAGGAGGATATCCAGGACCGGTTCAAGGCACTGGTCGACCTTGTGCATGTCCAGCTCGAGTAGCTTCGGCCTGACCTACATCGTATGAACGGATACCTCGGGTCCGGGACTTGCGCTCCGGGCCCTATTAATTTTCCCGGTAATCGGCTTGAGATTGATAATAGTTTATGTTACAATAGATTATGAATATTTATGGAGTGACTGGAGGAACTATTGATTGATGAGACTCCTGGAAGAGAGCTGATAGATAGGGCGGAGAGCCTGATCACGCGGCTCCGTGACATACAGTCCTGCAGGATTGCGACCGATGAAACGGGACAAGTCACGGAAATTCACGTAGTTGCGTGCACGAATAGGTCTCCGAAGCTGATTGCCCGGGATGTCGAGAGCTGCCTTAGCGCCGAGCTGGGCCTCTATGTCGACTACCGCAAGATAGGGGTGGTCATCATAGACGCGAGGAAGGAGCTGCACCCGCAAAGGCGCTTGACCGACCAGGCCGAGCACGAGGAGACCGAAGCAGAGGAGATCGAGGCGCCTCCGGTTGATGAGCAGATGCATCTGCTCGAGTTTCTCGAACAGGATATGAGAGTGAGGTTCAAAGGGCTAACACTGACACTCGGGGATGGAAGCTACGATATCGAGGTCTGTCTGGAGAAGAGTGGAATAGAGGCCATTGGCTCTATCGGCGACCTTAAGCTCGGCGAATCGATTCAGGAGAGCATAGCAAGGGCCACAGTACACGCTCTCTCCGAGCTGCTCGACGATGGTTTCAATCTCTGCCTCTCAGGGATAGAGGAGGTCACGATAAGGGGACGCGCTGTACTGATGGCGATGGTCGATGTCGTATCCGGCAGGGAAGCCCAGGGGTACGTCGGATGTGCCTTTGCCGGCCGTGATTCTAACGAGGCCGCCGCGCTAGCCGTCCTGGACGCCCTCAACAGGCCGCTGGGAAAGTGGAAGTCCAGGCAGGAGATCCACTACACGATCAGGTGAGAATGCCATTTTTCTCTTTAATTTTCTTATTCAAACGCGCACCATTCAGTAGACACAATACAATTATTACAAGCCGGTGTAAGGGGGGGGACCATGAGACGTTCATTAATAGCCTTGCTAAGCTGTATATTCGTCGCCTCAACAATTACGAGTGTACATTCATTGGGCAATTCGGAAGCGTTGATCATCGATCATAACTATACTGATTTATCGATTATCCCCGATTATAGAATCGACTTAGTACAAGCAAATATCAAGCTTCACTATGCGCACACTTCACACGGATCTCAGCTCACCTATGGTCTCTCATTCGTTCAAGATAGCGATCCTGCATTCCAGGTAGCGATAGGAACTAGCTTGCCTGACGTCGCGGGTGCGCTGTGCGTGTTAGACGGGCAGGAAGGCCCAACGTATATAACTCCAGAGTTGTATTGGCAAACGCCTTATGGCATGAGTTTAACGAGCAGCGTTCTTAATACCAATCCCACAATCAATGTCTCGATGTGGTCATGGTGTACTCAACTCGATTATTATACCGTCGGGGAAGTTCAAGCATACT
>DAOUUU010000009.1 GCA_030667985.1 Candidatus Krumholzibacteriota bacterium | reverse complement strand
GCGGTTCGCTCCAGGAGAATTCCCCGGGATAGACCGACGCGGCGGCGTCGAGTATTGTGACGGCGCACCTGACCGGCTGAAACACCTTTCTCCTGGTAACGTGTATCTGAACTCCTCCACAGGTGTTTCCCCGGTATTTGTCCCAGGCCGGTTCGAAGTGGACCGGTCTGAACAGGACTCCCTCGAGCCCGGCGGAGGAGAGTTTCCGGGCAAATTTCTCCGGCTCGATCCAGGGGGCGCCTACCAGTTCGAAGGGTTTCGTTGTGCCGCGGCCCTCGGAGAGGTTAGTTCCTTCCATCAGGACCATACCGGGATAGAGTAGAGCCGTCTCGGTCGTCGGGATATTGGGTGAAGGCATGATCCACGGCTGTCCGGTCTCGTCGAAGAACATCTCTCTGTCCCAGCCCTTCATCCGGATTATTCTCAGTTTGCAGCCGATGCCGTCTTGTTCGTTGACGAGATTCATCGCCTCTCCGATCGTCAGGCCGTGCCGCATGATCAGTGGATAGAGCCCGACGAAGGAGGTGTGATCCTGGGTGAGCATCGGGCCTTCCACAGCCGATCCTCCTATTGGATTGGGCCGGTCGCAGACCGTAACGGTGACGCCTTCGGCTGCGCATGCCTTCATCATGATCACCGCGGTCCAGAGATAGGTGTAGGGCCGGGCGCCCACATCGGGAAGATCTACGACGAGTGTGTCGAGATCCTGGATCATGAAGCGGTCCGGTTCCCGCTTCTCACCGTAGAGTGAATAGACCGGTATCCCGAGTGTGGGGTGGAGGTAGCCCTGCCACTCGATCATGTTCGCCTGGGTCTCGCCCCTATAGCCGTGCTGGGGGCCGAAGATGCATTCGAGCCTGATCCGTTGTTCGGTGAGGGCCTTGCTCAGATGGACGAGTTTCGATGTCAGGGAGGCGGGATTGGCCAGAAGCCCGACACGGCTCTCCTTGAGCCGCGTTCGCGCGCTTTTCGCGAGGATGTCACAACCGGTTTTGACCACAGTCAGATCCTTTTTGGTCCGGCCCCTACATTTTCCTTTCGTATACCGAAAACATTGTTATAATGCAAGGTAAAGATACCGGGACATGCATGAAAGAAGGTTTTGAAATGGCTGGGGGAAGGATTTCCTGTACGACATTGAATATCATCCTGATTCTCTCGTTCCTCGTTTCTTTCCATTCCTGTACAGGCAATGATTCATCGGTGACCCGTCGAGGGACACTTGTTATCGGCGAGATCAGCGATTTCGAGGGCCTGAATCCGATGTCCACGACCGATGCGCATGCCAGGGATGTGTACAAGCAGCTCTTTCTCGAGCTTCTCGAGGAGCAGTCCGACCTGTTGACCTTCAAGCCGAGGCTCGCGGAGTCGTACGAATTCAGCGATAACAGGAAGCAGCTGACATTTCACCTGAGAGACGACGTCTACTGGAGCGACGGAGTCCAGGTGACCGCCCATGATGTGGTGGCTACTTTCAGAGCGCAAAAGGATCCGAAGGTGCTCTGGGCGAGCAGGCATCTCAAGGACGGGATTGACAGCGTCGTCGCGCTGGACGATCGGACGGCCGTTTTTCATTTCAGTGAAGTGTATCCCTACCAGCTCATGGACGCCAATGACGGGGTGATATTGCCGAAGCATATAATCGAAGAGGTGCCGCCCGAACAGATCAAGTCAATACCGGTCGTTGAGCTTCCAACAAACGGACCATTCAAGATAGAGCTCTGGGTCCGCGGTCAATCTCTCACACTGGTTCCCAATGAGCGGTACTACGAGAAGGGGAAACCCTATCTGGAAAAAGTCATCTTTAAGATCGTCCCGGATCAGACGACCCTGCTTACGCAACTGAAAGCGGGCGAGATCGACTGCATGGAGAGTCTTCCTCCCAGTGAAGTCCAGGGACTGAAGGAGAACCATCCCGAGCTGCAGATATTGGATTTTCCGACGCGAAACTATAACTACATCGGCTGGAACGGAGCGCACGAGCCCTTCGAGAATCGGAATGTGAGAAGGGCGCTGAGTCACGCTATCGATCGTAAGCTTATAATCGACAACCTTTACTATGGTTTCGCCGAGGAATGCTCGAGCCCATTCCCACCGATTATCTGGGCCTACAATCCCGATATCGCGGCGCTTCCGCATGATTCGGAGCTCGCCCGGAAGATGCTCGCCAGGGAAGGATTCATAGATCGGGACGGGGACGGTTGGCTCGACCGGGACGGCAAGCGTTTCGAGTTCGATCTCATCACCAATTACGGCAACCAGATCCGGATGGATACGCAGATCATGGTCCAGGAGATGCTGCGGACAGTAGGGGTAAAGATGAATCCGGTCGTCCTCGAATGGACGGTGATGCTCGACAAGATCAAATCGGGCGATTTTCAGGCGATGGTGAATGCCTGGCGGGCATCGACCAAGGCGGATCTGGCTCCGATCTGGTCCTGCGAGGCGCGAAGAGCCGGAGGGTATAACAGGATCGATTACTGCAACGAGGCGGTGGACAGCCTGAATGCCCGCGCCTGTAAGATGCTCGATTTCGAGAAGGCGAAACCCCTCTTCTACGAAGTGCAGAAGTTGATCTACGAGGACCAGCCCTACACTTTCCTCTATGTGACCACTGCTTTGAGCGCCCTCAGCAATGAATTCAAAGGCGCTAAGCCGAACGCGATAAGCATGTATCATAACCTTCACGAATGGTATATCGGGGAGATCTGACGCGGGATTCAAAGGAAACGAGATCTAGTGATCCATAAGATCGGCATAGCGGCGCTTGTCAGCGGATTATCCGCTCAGGTTCTCAAGGTCGTCATCGATCTGATCCGGAACAGGACCTTCAACCCTCTTCGCGTGCTCGATACCGGGGGTATGCCGAGCTCGCATACGGCGGTCGTGACCGCGCTTACGGTCGGCGTCGCCGTATATCAGGGGGTCAAGTCCCCCCTATTCGGAATATCTTTGATATTCAGCCTCTATTTCATATTCGAGGCGACCGGCCTGAGGCAGGAGGTGGGCAATCAGGCGCGTGTTCTGAACGAGATCATCGAGAAGTTCAAGGAGACGCACCATATCAACGCCGAGAGTCTCAGGGAGCTGATCGGGCATACATGGGCTGAAGTCTGGGGGGGATTTGCGTTGGGGCTGCTCGTAGCGCTGCTCCTCTACTGAACGGTTGTCCACATTTCATTTCCGATCCAGAAATTGCTTGACACTCCCTCCATTTTCAATTGAAAATAGCAATCGGAAAGAATCTTTTTCATACGGCCAGGTAGTTCGAACGTAACTATTGCGTGTAGGAGAGAAGGCTGTTGAGAAGGTTACGGACGGGAGGCCGGCTGTAAAACCCGAAGAAGCGGTGTGACGGGAAGAATACGAATAATCGGAGTAAAGGTTCTTATCGAGGCCGAATCGCCAAAGGGGTGATTTGGCTTTTTTTTTAGCTTAATTAAGTTTCCGGCCAGAGGAACGGAAGGGGAGAGAGCATGCGTACCATCTCAGTGATAAACCAGAAGGGCGGATGTGGTAAGACGACCGTTGCCATCAATCTCGCCGCTGCCTTTGGAGAGATGGACAAGAAAGTACTATTGGTCGATCTAGACCCGCAGTCGCATGCATCGATCGGTCTCGATATCGTTTCGGAAGAACTCGATTACAACACGTATGATCTGCTCATCAATCCGAGAGTGAGGGTCGAAGATGCGGCGTTTCCCATCGATGAGAGGTTGTCTGTCGTGCCGTCGTCGGCCGTTTTGAGCGCTGTGGAACAGGAATTATCCGGAAAACCGGCGCGCGAGACGAGACTTGCCGCGAAGCTGACGAGAGTCTCCAACGATTACGATTACGCGATAATCGATTCGCCTCCCAATGTGGGATTGCTGACCTTTAACGCCCTGATCGCCGCGTCGGAGGTGGTTATACCACTGGATCCAAGCTTCTTCTCATTGCAGGGCCTCGAAAAACTGCGGGAAACACTGGATTTGCTCGAGTACGAGACAAAGCACAGAATCATCGTGCATGTCCTCGCGACAAACGTCGAGAAGCACACGACCTTCTGCAGGGATATAATCTACGAACTGGAAAATCAACACGGCGGTGTGCTGATGGACACGATCATCAGCCATTCGGTCAGGTACAAGGAGGCCGCCTTGAGGGGTGTCTCCATCTTCGGGATGAAACGGGTGGAGAGATTGAAGAACGAGTTTCTCTCGCTAGCCCGCGAGATCGATAACAAGGTCTCGGTGATCGATACGGAGGATGTCGATGGCTGGATGTTGAGACTGCACGGTCCGCGAAGGGTGGAAGAGGGCATACTCTTCGTCATCGACGCGCCGAACGCCAAGACGGTCCACCTGACCGGAGAATTCACGAACTGGTCGAGAGAAGGGCTGAAGATGGAGCGGGACGAAAAAGATGGCATCTGGAAGGCGCTCCTGCATCTCGACTCGGGGGAATATGAATACCGCTTCATCGTCGATGGAGTCTGGATCAAGGATCCGGCGAATGTCGATTCAGTGCTTAACGAGTTCGGACAGGAAAACTCGCTGCTGATTGTGTGACACATGCCTGCTGAACGCAGACCAAAGAATCTTCGCGACGTATCCCATCTTTTTCTGTCCCATGGCATGAAACCGGAGACGGATGCACCCCGTTCCGCTGGGGCGCATATCTGGCTCGTTACACAGCGGGGGCGGATCAACCGGGCGCATTTCGCTGCCGGCTGCTCCTTCGCACTGGCCGGTAAAGGACTCGGTGTCACACTGCTCGAATTCGATACGGGCTTGCCTAACATAGGCTATTACTTCGGTATAGAAGCCTCGCGATACCTGAGGCCAGTACTGGACGATACGGTCATAGTGGCGGGTAGTATCGAGCCGGGCATCGAATTCGCAAGCTGCAGAAGGCCAGAGTCTTTTCATGGATTCACTGCTGCCCGAACAAAGACGGATTCCCCCAATATCGCCCTGGCAGCATTCGAGCTCTGTGGCGCGGCATCCGATTCCGGCCATGTCGACGCGGTACGGCAGCAGTGCAGCCGGATAGACGTGAGTGATGGAAAACCCGATGCGGTTGTAATAGTGGCTGATGCCGGGACTGTGCAGCCGATCATCGGATCGGTAGTAGATAGATCTTCCGGTGAGCTTATATTCCATGTTGTCTGTGGCACCGAATCCGGTAGGCATTCAGGAGCATCCGAGATCTATCCGTTGCCGGATGGAATACGGTCTTCCTGGAGTGTTCGCGCTGCGCCGGAGGATCCGTTCTTCGACGGACTCGTTTCCAACGTTCTGCAGGTGATCAGCCACCGGCGAAAGGCTCTTTAAGAGATGAAATCGGATACCGCAGATGGACTCGACAAGGCGCTTGCCCTCGCCGAGCGCCTGATCCAGGAAGATATGCGGCGCTTCTTTAACGCCTTTTGCGGTGATGTCGCCGGTTTCCCGGGCGGCGTTCGGATCGAGACGACTCCCTTTGAGGTGCGTTTCGATTCCGACAGCGGTTTCAAAGTGTCTGTCTCTCCCTACCGGAAACTCTTTCTCGTCTCGATCGGAGAAAGAACGCCCTGTTCATTGCGGGTCGGTTCCGAGGAGGATTTCTACGCGGCTCTCGACCTTACGCTCCAGCACTTTCTAGAGTGCGCCGGGGAGTGAGCCCGTCCCGTTCGACTATTTGTTTGTCATGCCCGTCTATGTCCAACGTGCATATTTCGCTTTCATGCCGATTCAGTATTTCTTATCTTGATAACAGGAAATAGAACATCGGGGGTAAGTCTGATGAAAAAACGGGTTCTGTTGATAGCCCTGTTCCTTCTGCCATTCCTGACCGAATCATGTATTTTTCAGAATGATCCGCTGACCCCAAACAGTCCGCCGGTCCTGAACGACTACGAGCCGAAGGTGACCTATTTCTCCATTGTCATCCCGGATTCGTGCGTCTTCAGTATGGATGTACTGGATCCGGATAATGATTATCTGGAATATATTTTCACTGTCCGCGGCGAGATTATGGGCGAAGCGGACAGATTTTGTTTCAAACCGCTTCAAGACGGTTATTTCAACATCACGGGAATGGCCCGCGACGGTAACGATTACGTCTTTCATGAATGGTTCGTAACTGTTCTGGCCAAGGCGAACGAGCCGCCCGAGATCGTGAACAGGAATCCGAATCAGAACTCTGTAGCCACGGCCGTGGGGGAACCGCTGCATTTTTCCTTCTCCGTCAGTGACGACTATCCCTCTTCGCTTCGATTCAGTTATACCCTCGATGACGAGATGCTCGTTCAGTATCTCACCAGCTCCGGCTATGATCTCAGGGTTTTCGAGACAGGCGAATTTGTTCTTAAAGGGATCGTAACCGACGGGCTGAACCAGGATACGACCTCGTGGAATGTTGCTGTGACCGGATTCCCGGACACGATACCGCCGTCGGTGATCGATGACCTTGCAGGAATGCCGGGTGATAATATGGGATCGATCAGTCTGGCATGGACGGCCCCGGGGGATGATACGACCTCGGGATCCGCCTCTTCCTACAATGTGAGGACATCAATGTATCCGATTCTCACCGAAGAGGATTGGGTCGCCGCGTCTGGCAAGCTGGGAGAGCCCGTCCCTTCGCCGTTCGGGACGCCCGAAGAGATGGTCGTTACAGGGCTTAACCCCGGCACTTATCTCTATGCGTCGATGCGGGCTCAGGATGATTTCTTCAACTGGGGGCCGCTCGGCAATTGCGTCTATATCCTCGTTCGCGGCGCAGATTTCGAGGGGAATGTAATAGACGCTCACAGCGGCGTCACTGTCCCGGGGATCGATGTATCCGGTGGTATGCTGTTGACCGTGACCGACGGAGCCGGCTACTACGAACTCGAGAATATCCCCTACTATGTCACGAAGCTCAAGATACTCGACGAGAACATTCCATACCCGGAAGTGGGGGATTATTATGATTGTGTGGAGCCGCTGACGATAACATCCACGATCAACTATCTAGATATCTTCATCCTTCCCACTCTCGAGCTCGTCGACACAAAGTACGATGTTTACGAAGATGGTTTTATCAAGTTCGTGAAAGATATTACTATGACCGACGGCTATCATCCGAGCATATTCTACAGCTGGCATGACTATCCGCTCACAGTCTACAGCCCGCCCCAGATGCTCGACGCCCTCGATCTGCAGATGGCGGCGCAGGGCGCGATGGACGAATGGGAGGCTATGGCCGGTCTCGATCTTTTCACGATCACAGACGATTCCCTCTCGGCGGATGTCTACATCACCTACCTCGATGATCCCGATGCCCAGACACGGCACCAAGTCGTGATGATCGAGGAGAATGCGGACGGGACGCCGAAGAAGAAACAGATTATCGCGAACCCGTACAACACGGATGTGCCTCTCGCGCGGTACTCGCACCTCGTCTTCGCGCATGAGTTTGGGCATATACTATGTCTCTCTCACAGCTCTGATGCCGGGCATATAATGCTCGGGCTCACACTGCCGACCCAGAAGGAAGTAACGGAGGACGAGGCCAACATGGTGCGGATCATCTATCACCTGCCCGCCATATACGATATGGGGAATATACCGGATGTACCCTATCCCAATTGAGTGTGCCGTTATGAAGCAACTGCTTGACAAAAAAGCCAGATGTAAGGTATAATAGATGGAACATATGCTCCTCATCTTCTTCTTTCGAAGAGTTTGAGAGATACCTATCCTAAAGGAGCTGCATCAGGGGTCCAACAGCTACCGTCTTATTAGTTCTCAAGTGCATCAAAAACTGAATTGACAGGATTGTTCTCAGGAGGGATGAGAGAATGAGTCGTATTTTCCGTATCTCTGTAGTCGTATCAATGATCATCGCGATACCGTTTGCTGTCGTGTCAGGAGCCTCGATCTCGCTAAAGCTCGAAGTCGACACGGCGGATCTGGGATTCAGGGACTCCGACAGCGGCGGCGTCGTTCTCGCCGTCAAGGGATTCGATCATTTAAACTACTTCGATTATCCTGGGCTGCCCTATCGGGTCGTCAATGTTCTCCTGCCGCAGGGAGAGATCGTCTCCTCTTACGATATAGAGATTCTTGATATGATCGAGGTGGATCCGGCGATCGATCTCGCCGTTTTCGAGGGGGATCTCCTAGAAGACGGAAGCAAGGCAGGAATCACCGCTGCTGCGGACGAGGTGACACAAGACGGTGTCATCTTCCCGAAATGGAAGGTGCGGCATGTCGGCACGAGTAATTACAAGGGATACCGTGTCGCAAGTTTCGCTGTATACCATTTCAGCTACGATCTCTCGTCGGGCAGGCTTACGCTCAATCGAGAAATCGAACTCGTGGTTCGGACTGAATTCGATGTGACCGATACGGAAAGCGTCATCCGCAAGAGGCACATTCCCGGTTTCCGCGAGGATTCCGAGAAACAGATCCGTTCTATGGTGATCAATCCCGAACAGTCCTCAGCCTATATTTTCGACGATATCGAAGTCGATACGCCGGATAGGGGCTTTGTGCCGAGTTACCTGCCGAGCATGGAGGGGAGCGAAGTCTCCTATGTCATCGTGACGAACGAGGAGATGGCGCCCGTCTTTGAGCGTCTTGCGGAATGGAAGACCAGGAAAGGCGTACCGGCTGTCGTAAGGACCGTCGAGTGGATCGACCAGAATTACCGTGCCGGCGCCGACCGCGCCGAATCGATCCGAAACTTTCTTCAGGAGGCCTATGCGAATTGGGGGACCGAATGGGTGCTGCTCGGTGGAGACACGGAGATCATCCCCGCCCGGTATGGATATGTCGCATTCTTTGCGGGCGAGTTCATCCCAACCGATATGTACTTCTCCTGCCTGGACGGTAACTGGAACGCGGACGGTGATTCTCTCTGGGGCGAAGCATTCCATAACGACAATGATACCGGTGACGAGGCTGATATCTACAGCGAGGTCTATATAGGCAGGATGCCGGCCACTACCTACCAGGAAGCGGAACTGCTCGTGAACAAGACGATCGGTTATGCCACTCCGATCGAATATGACACGAAGAATGATTTTGTGATGCTCGCGGAGATCATTTTCCCGGTTCCTTACAATCCGGGAGACAATATCTGGCTCGATGGAGCCGATATCGCTGATAATATCTACAGGCTCTACCTCGAGGACGATCCGGACATAGAGACCTTGCGTTATTATGAGACCTGTGATTCATTCCCCGGATCCATATATCTTTCGAGGGGATCGGCCTTGGGTGCGATGAACGCCGGAGCCAGTCACGTTTTGCACGTTGGCCACGGCTACGCGTATAACATGTCGGTCGGCACCGGCACTATTCTGAATGCCGATGCGAGCGAGCTCACCAACGGTGACGCGGTTTTCTCGATGTACTTGATGAACTGTTCCAACGCCGCCTTCGACATGAAATGCATCGCCGAGTATTTCATGTTGAACGACGAGGGAGGCGCATTCGCGGCAACCGGGTCGAGTCGATCCGCGTTTCCGAGCGCTTCGAGACCATACCTGGACTACTACTATTTCTTGATGTTCGATTACGATGTAGTGCAGCTCGGCAAGTGTTTCACAAAATCGCGGGAACCCTACACCCCGAGCGCGGTATCCGAGACGGCGGATAGATGGACCCATTTCATATATAATTATCTCGGTGATCCGGAGGTAAGCACCTTCAAGGCCGCGCCAGGCACCTTCTCTATAGTGAAGCCGTCTGCGGCGTCGTTCGGGCCAAACGATATAACCATAGATGTTTTTAGCGGCGGATCGCCTGTCAATTCAGCCCTCGTCTGCCTCTACAAGGACGGCGATGATTATGCGTATGACCTGACGGACGAAACAGGATCGGTCACGTTCAACGAATTCCTATGTCGGGACGAAGGCAAGATCTATGTTACGGTGACCGGTCTCAACCACTCCCGTTATCTCGATTCGATGCTTGTCCAGGAAGAGCTGGATCCCTATCTCAGGATCGACGACAGGATAATCGCCGACGGTGTGACCGGAAACGGCGACGGGAACCTCGATTCGGGCGAGACTGTAGGCCTGTTCCTCAAGCTGCGCAACACCGGGCAGGCGGATGCCGAAAAACTCTATGCCATCCTGCGGACCGATGAGACCACTGTGGCCATTTTCGACAGCACGGCTCTCTACCCGGATGTCTCTCAGGGTGCGGCCAACTGGAACGCAGACGGTTTCCAGTTTACGGTGCATATGAGTGTCGCTGACGAGCGGGCCCTCGAGTTCGAACTCGAGATCCGCGACTCGACGGGGGGTTTATGGTCCGAGAAGTTCGCGCTGGAAGCTCATGCTCCGCAGTTTGAATTCTATGTGAATATGCTGAGCGATACGCTTCCCTACGGGAACAATAACGGTATTATAGAGCCGGGAGAGGATTTTCTTCTCCAGATCGGGTTAAAGAATTTTGGTACGGGCGCTGCGACGGGACTCCAGGGAGTGATAAGCAGCCTATCGCCCCATCTCAATGTGGTGGATGCGGTCAGCGACTATGACGAGATTCCGCTGCTGGGAGTCGAGTATGGCGACGGATTCGTTCTATCTGAAGCGAATATGCTCATCCCGAACCTGTTCCATCTCGAGCTAACCGACGTTTATGGACGTGTATATTCCTACGATCTGGAACTGAGGGAGCCCGATCCACCCCATCTCCTGCACCTCGACGCGAGCTTCGGCCCGAACGAGATACACGCTACTTGGGATCCTCCAGACAGCACCGAGCATTATCGCTACCAGGTCTACCACTCCGAGCAGTCGGGCGGGCCTTACGAGCTAGCGACAAAGGACCTCGTATTCCACACGCTCTATAACGATCACGGGCTCCTGTCGAGCACCAGATATTACTACATAGTGACGACTATCGATTCGTGCGGTAACGAGGGAGCTCCATGCGTAGAACGAAATATCAGCACGAGTTCACCGCAGCTTGCGGGGTGGCCGATCAAGCTCGGCCGGGAGAGCTCGTGCAGCCCCGTTGTCGGGGATATCGACGGCGACAGCCATCCCGAGGTCGTCATGGGGGCGGAGTATGTTTACGCGTTGCATGGCGACGGGATCGAGGTAAGGGACGGAGACGGCCAGCCCGCCACATGGGGGATACTCAACACCGAGGGTGATAACTTCACCGCCTCCCTGGCCCTTATCGAAATTGACGGTGAACCCGGAGACGAAATCATCGGTGCCTCGTGGAGTCTGAAAAAGATATATGTGTTCGACCATGACGGAAATACGCTGCCGGGGTGGCCGCAGGATACGCGCGATCTCTGTTGGGCGAGTCCGACCGCCGCCGATATCGACGGCGACGGTGATCCTGAGATATTCGCATTCGATATCGACGGGATACTCTATGCGTGGCACCACGACGGCACGGAACTTCGTGACGGCGACGGTAATCCGAGTACGAACGGCCCGTTCTTCTACCGCGATGGAAGCGAATCACTCGGATGGCATACATCCACGCCCGCCCTCGCCGACATCGATGAGGACGGACTTCCGGAGATAGTCCTGTGCTCTCCCGGCGACAGTATCTATTGCCTGAACCACGATGCCAGCTATGTGGCCGGATGGCCCGTGCCGGTAGCGGAGGAGGGCGCCAATATATCCGCCAGCCCCGTCGTGGGGGATATAGACGGTGATGGGCACCAGGAGGTCGTAGTGCAGAACAGCTCCGGCATGATCTACGGGCTCAACCATGACGGCAGTTGCATGGCGGGATGGCCGGTATGGATCTACAGCGTCAACTTCTTCATGGGTTCACCAGCACTGGGCGATCTGACCGGGGACGGAAAGCTCGAGATCGTGATTCCGAGCATGGACGGTTATTGCCACGTATTCGATTATCTCGGCAGCTCACAGCCCGGATGGCCGCAGCCCTACAATACAGGTGGTGGACCGACCGAATCATCACCTACGATCGCCGATCTCAACGGAGACGGCAGCCTGGACATAGTGCTCGGTTGCGAGGATGGGATCCTGAATGCGTGGGATATGAGCGGGGCCAACCTGCCCGGTTTCCCGATTTACTTGAACGGCTTCATCCGTGGAACGCCGATGGTGAGAGATCTCGATATGGACGCCGACCTCGAGCTCGTGGTGGCATGCTGGGACCGTTTCTTGTATGTCTGGGATCTCGAAGGCGCGTGGCACCATGACTACAGCGCATGGAACGGATTCCACGGCAACGTCACAAACTCCGGCTGGGACGGGTACAATCAGCTGACCAGCGCGGAACTAATGACATTTACTCACAGGTTGATCGGCGGCGCGATCGAGCTGAACTGCCTTGTGCTGCCCACAGTGGATAGATGGGCCCTCTATCGCAGGGAATCGGACTCGAACTACAGGCTTCTCAGCAGAGATCTTTTCGCCGATGGATCGGGAATCGTCCAGTATGTTGATAGATCTGTAGAGGAGGGAATCACATACCTCTACAAGCTCGAAGCCGAGGAAAGCCCCGACCTCTTCATAGAGACCGATCAGATCATGGTGCCGGTCGCCAATGCCAGGCTATACCAGAACCACCCGAATCCTTTTAATCCCAACACGACTATTCCATTTACCGTTCCTGGTGTGGAGGGAAGCAGGAAAAGGGTCTCACTGGTGGTCTACGACGTGAGAGGCACTCAGGTGAGGACGCTTGTTGACGAAGCCTGTCCTACAGGAAGGCACAGCGTCCAATGGGACGGCAGGAATCAGAGGGGCGAGTCGGTCGCGAGCGGGATATACTTCATCAGGCTCGGCATCAGCAATAGCGTCGCGACGCGAAAGATGGTGCTGCTCCGTTAACTATGTGTTGTTGCGGATGTAACGATCGAGTTCCTCGTAGCTGTGGAAGTGTTCGTCGAATCCGTAATCGTCATCGAATTCGCATTCCTCGAGTCGATGCTGCTTGCATATCCGAGGCCGCTTGGGATAGATAAGGCACCCCTTTATCGGATCGTAGAATCTGCAGGGAGTCTGTACCATCAGAAACCAGTCGCCATCGTTCACATATATCTCGACATCCCTATGAGCGATGATCCAGAGGAGGTCGTCATAATCATTTTCATCCTCCGGTTCGTCGATCTCGATCGAGAAGTACATGCAGCACTTGGCCGGGATGCACTTATCACACGGGTTCTCGTGCTTCTTCTTGGGATTTTTTTTCTTCTTGGATTTATTCGCGAATCTGTTGAACACGTTTTTGCTCCCTCCTCATAGCGTTGCGCGACCGAGATGTATTATATAACCTATCGGTCCAGTATGTTCAACAGGCAAGTTGTTCGGTAAAGGGGATTGACACCGCTCGGAATTTTGTTTATTGTGCTTGCCTACTTTGATTCGATAAATTGCATTCACGCTACGTCTTTTTCGGCAAAGGAAGGATGATGAGATACCCGCTTACCGAAGAGGAACGGATGATTCAGAGTACTTCCCGCGAGTTCGCCAGGAAGGACCTCGCGGCGGTTGCCGTCGAAAATAACGAACAGGGTGTCTATTCCGAGGAGATCTACAAGAAGCTTGGCGAGCTCGGATTCATGGGCATGACTGTTCCGGAGAAGTACGGCGGCGTCGGTCTCAGCAATTTTTGCCTCATTCTGGCACTGGAGGAGATCAGTAAGGTCTGCGCATCCACCGCGGTTGCAATGTCGGTTCACAATTCCCTCGTCAACTGGGCTATCCTGGAATATGGAAGCGACTTTCTGAAGGACCGCTATCTGCCCGGGCTTGCCTCGGCGGAGATGATCGGTGCATACGCTTTGACCGAACCGGCAGCCGGGAGCGATGTGAGCGCGCTCCGACTCACAGCCGAGAGGAAAGGTGACGAGTACGTTCTGAACGGCACCAAGATCTTTATCTCGACGGGCGACAAGGCGCAAGTGATAGCCGTCTTCGGGCGCACCGATCAGGAGAATCGTAACCGCGGAATCAGCGCATTTATCGTGGAGCCGGATTATCCAGGGTTCAGCGTAGGCAAGATCGAGCACAAGATGGGACTCAGAGCCTCGACTACGGTCGAGCTGGTGTTTGAGGATTGCCGGGTTCCCGCCTCGAATCTCCTCGGCGAAGAAGGAATGGGGATGCAGATAGCTCTTGCCGTATTGGACGGTGGCCGCGTAGGCATCGCGGCGCAATCGGTCGGTATCGCACAGGCGGCCCTCGATGAGGCGGTCACCTTTGCCAGGGAGAGGAAACAGTTCGGCAAGCGAATCATTGATTTTCAGGCCATAAAGTTGAAGATCTCGGAGATTGCCATGGCGATCGAAGCGTCGAGGCTCCTGATGTACCGCGCTGCCAAACTGAAGGATGCCGGCGAGAATATGACCAAGGAAGCCGCGATGGCCAAGCTATTTGCGAGCAGAACTGCCAACCAGGCGTCATACGACTCCATGCAGATCCATGGGGGAGTGGGCTACACTACAGAGTTCAAGGTCGAGCGTCTCTTCAGGGACGCCCGCGCCATGGAGATATACGAGGGGACGAGCGAGATCCAGCATCTCGTCATCTCGAAAAAAGTTGTAGAGGAATACGAGAGAATGCTTCCAGAATAGAATGTTTCGGGGAGCTGAGGAAAGGAGGAACCCTTGAAGATCATCGTTTTGTTAAAACGCGTACCGGATACCGAAGCAAGGATATTGATAAACCAGGAAGGAACCGGTATACGGGAGGATGATATCAAGTTCGTCATCAATCCATACGATGAGTACGCCATCGAGGAGGGCCTGAGGCTCAAGGAAAAGGTTGGCGGGGACAGCAAGGTGACTGTCGTTTGCATCGGTTCTGAGGAATCGGCCGAGCTTATCAGAACGGCCCTAGCGATGGGTGCCGATGACGCCGTGCACGTCTGTGATCCCGCTCTCAAGAAGCCGGGACCATTCACCTCTGGGGCCATATTGGCCAAGGTGCTGCAGGATGAAGGATTCGATATCGTGTTCTGCGGCAAGCAGGCGATCGACGACGATATGGCGCAGGTACAGGCGATTACCGCCGAGATACTTGATATCCCGCAGGTCAACGTGGCGGTCGTTTTCGAGATCAGCGATGACCATTCTTCGGCGGTTCTCAACAGGCGTATAGAGGGAGGGGACGAGAGGGTGGAAACGAAGCTTCCCGTTATTATCTCGTGCGAGAAGGGTCTCAATGAACCTCGCTACGCATCCCTTCCGGGGATCATGAAAGCAAAGAAGAAAGAAATCAGGAAGAAGACCCTCGCGGACCTCGGGTTCGATAGCGCTCCGGGGGGAGGCCGTTCGGAGATTCTCAAGTGGTTCCCCCTGCCGAAGGGTGGAGAGTGCAAGATGGTCGAAGCGGAAGAGATAAAGGACGCCGCCGCCGAGCTCGTAAAGCTCCTGCGCGAAGAGGCCAAGGTCCTATAGGCATAGATGGAGGGTTGATAATGGCTAGTGATATACTGGTATTTGGAGAGATAAGAGGCGGCACGCTAAAAAAAGCCGTCAAGGAACTCATCGGTACGGCTCGTATCATAGCCGAGGGAACGGGCGGTTCGATTGACGCGGTGCTCATCGGTGATGGAGCGCAGGAAGCTGCGGAATCCCTGAAGGAGTTCGGCCTGAGGAAGATATATATCTCGGAGAGCGAGGTGTTCAAAGAGTATTCGACCGAGGGATACGCCAAATTCCTCGCCGATCTCGTCCAGGAGATATCAACGGGGTACGTACTGCTCGGGGCGACGTCGCAGGGGAGAGACCTGGCTTCCCGCGTAACGGCCAAGGTCGACGGCGTGATGTTCAGTGATTGCGTCGATGTGAGGTATGAGGGGGACAAGGTCGTCGCGAAGCGGCCTGTTTACTCGGGAAGGCTCTTTATCGAGATAACACCCGCCGGTGAACGTCCCGTGTTTATCACCATTCGTCCCAACAATATGCCACCGGCCGAACCTGCCGGCGGCTCCGTCGAGATCGTTTCACGACCCGCCGGTGTGACCGCTGAATCGATCAGGGCTCTAGTCAAGGAGATCATCCCGCTAGCGGGCGGCAGACCGGACGTCACCGAGGCGGAGGTCATTATCGCGGGCGGACGCGCAATGAAGGACGCATCCAATTTCAAGATACTTGAAGAGCTCGCCGATCTGCTCGGGGCGGCCGTCGGGGCTTCCCGTGCCGCGGTCGATGCAGGATACGTCGAACACGGTCTTCAGGTGGGCCATACGGGTAAGATCGTGAATCCCAAACTCTACATCGCATGTGGTATATCCGGCGCGATTCAGCACCTTGCCGGTATGCGCACGTCGAAGGTGATCGTCGCCATCAACAAGGATCCCAACGCTCCTATCTTCGAGAAGGCGAATTACGGGATCGTCGGAGACCTCTTCGACGTCGTTCCTATTATGACGGAGGAAATCAAAAAGATACTCTGATGAGATCCCGTCACGAATGTTCCAGAAAGGGGATCGGATGACGGTTCAGGGAATGATTCTGCTCATAGTGTTCGCAACCGTCCTCATCGCCTTCGGGTTCATCCTGCGCTTACTCGTGCGGCTTCTCATGGTGGGAAAGCCCGAAAACAGGTTCGATCGATGGGTTGAGCGCGTCAATTCAGTTGTTGTCTTTGTCGGGGCGCAGGCGCGCGTTCTGACCCAGCTGGCAGGCCTGGGCCATTTCATCATCTTCTGGGGATTCATATTCATCACGCTCGGAACGATGGAACATATCCTCGGAATGATCATTCCCGGCTTCGGGTTCGAGGTGATAATCGGCAGGACGGCTGACGGCATCCTTTCCCTGCTTCTCGATATCTTCGGACTGCTAGTCATTGTAGCGATCATCATCTCGCTCGTCAGGCGGTTCTTCTTCAATCCGGTCAGGCTGCGTATCGACGATCCGAAGGCGAAGAGGGAGGCAGTTCTGATCCTGGGCCTCATCTCCGTTCTTATCCTGCTCATGTATGGGATCAGGGGGACCGAGATCCTCATGAAACCGGGCCATATACCGGTGGCCCACGCTCCCGTCTCCCACTACGTGTCCGGTTTGATGAACGGGTGGGATATGAACCTCTCCATGGCGAATATGATATTTGCCTGGATCCATCACCTGATCGTATTTTTCTTTCTGATCTATGTGCCATTTTCCAAGCACATTCACATTCTGGGGGCGATCCCGAACGTCTTTTTCAGGAACTTGGGCTCCGCCGGAACATTGAGCCGCATGGATTTTGAAGATGAATCCGCGGAGAAGTTCGGTATTTCCGAGATCGGCGAGTTTACCTGGAAACAGCTCCTCGATCTTTACGCCTGCACTGAATGCGGGAGATGCCAGGCCGTGTGTCCGGCCTTTCTTACCGACAAGCCGCTCAGCCCATACCGCGTGATCCACAGGCTGAGGGGCCATCTGATGAGTGAGCGGGAAAGATTGCTCTCGAAAGGCGACGGGAGCGGAGCCTCAGACGCTCCACAGATCGTGCCGGATACAACGACAGAGGATGAAATATGGGCCTGCACGACCTGCGGGGCCTGTATGCAGGAATGCCCGCCGTTTATCGAGCATGTGCAGAAATTCGTCGATCTCAGACGATACCTCGTTCTCACCGAGAGCCGTTTTCCGGCCGAGATGCAGCCGGTCTTCAAAAACATGGAGGTCAACTACAATCCCTGGGCCCTCGGCTACTCGACCAGGGCCGATTGGGCGTTGGATATCGATCTGCCCATCGCGGCGGACAAGGGGAGTTTCGACATACTCTTCTGGGTCGGTTGCTCTGGATCGTTTGACTCCCGGGGACAACGCATCGCGCGGGCCATGGCCGAGCTCTTGAGAAGAGCCGGTGTCGATTTCGCCATACTCGGTGTCGAGGAAAAATGCTGCGGCGAGACGGCCAGGAGAATGGGCAACGAGTATCTGGCGCAGATGCTGATAGAGTCAAATATCGAGACGCTTCGTAAGTATAAGTTCGAGCGGATCGTCACTATCTGTCCGCACGGATACAATTCGCTCAAGGTCGAATACCCGCAATTCGGCTTCGAAGCGAAGGTCATACACCATTCCGAATTGTTGCTGGAGCTGGTGAAGTCCGGCAAGCTTGAAGCCCCGTCATACGAGGGCCTGAACGGCGTATACCACGATTCCTGCTATCTGGGCCGCTATAATGGAATACTGGATGAACCGAGAGATCTGCTGCGGTCGGTGACAGGACTTCGTCTGATGGAGTTCGATCGCCGTGGGAAGAAGAGCTTTTGCTGCGGCGCCGGGGGGGGGAGGATGTGGATGGAGGAGACTCTCGGCCGAAGGATCAACGAGGATCGGGTGGACGAATCGTTATCGAAAGGTGCAGAGAAGATATTTACCGCCTGTCCCTTCTGCGTTACGATGTTCGAGGATGGGCTGAAGGCGAGAGAGAGGGATGACGTCGAGGTCCTCGATATCGCCGAGATCATGCTGGGGAACCAGGCTGCCGAGCCTTAAGCCGCCTCAGTGAGGAGTGTTGAACTCAGACCATACAGAGAGAGCCGGATCACATAGGTGACCCGGCTCTCTTCAATTCACGCTCGAACCGCCCGCTATTCCTTCCAGATGATGGCTTCGACCGGGCAGTTATCGATGGCTTCCTGAATCTCTTCTTCGCTTGCGCCTTCCGGATCCGAGACGATAGCGACATCGTCCTTCATCTCGAAAACGTCGGAACAAGTCTCGATGCAAAGCTCGCATCCAGTGCAGAGGTCAGCATCGACGAAAGGTACTTTTGCCATTGCATACTCCTTTTTTTAAATGCCTTTGCAGGTAATTAACAACGATCAACCGAGATGTCAAGCTATTTCGCCTATTTCCTGTAAGTGGCCGTCAGGACATCGATAACATCATTTACTATGTGTGATTAGAATTTTTTCGTTAGATCGATGGAAAAGAGCGTTATCGAGAAATCGTCTTCACGCCTCATGTGCTTTTCCGGATCGTGCATCGCGAAGAGCCTGATATAGAATCCCTTCGAGAGAGGGATGCTACCCATCAGTGACAGCCTGTTGAGGTAAAAGTCGCTGTAGAGGTCGTTTTCGTCGGCCAGGTAATCCCTGTAACCGGGCTCGTAACCGGCCATGAGCCAGAAATCGTTTAGATTGAAGATCTCGAAACCTAGAAGTAGTGTGTATTCAAAGTACCGCTCCTCTTCGAAGTTGGGACAGATCATACGGGCTACGCGAGGCTCGAACATGAGGGAGTACCGGATCTTGAATGGAAACCTGATGCCGGCGCTTCCGCGAACGAAATGGGTGTCGAAGTAGACAAAGGTGGGATCGTCGTAGGCCGTGTATTCCGATTCCAATCTCAAGGTCAGGTTTCTTCCGGTGATGCCGGTGATCATGAGTTCCCCGCTCGACAGAACGAGCCAGTAAGAGCTTCTCACCTTCTCGCTATAGACGCGCCGGTCGCCCATCGATACGAGGCGGAGTATAGTGCTCTCGCCTATCGAGAAGTATCCCTCGATCTCCCCCATCGTTCTTCTGTGGCTCATGGCGGTTGTGTCGGGTGCCGTCCTTTCGCCTGTGAAGGCCGCAACCCTGACCATTCTCTTCAGGATCGAACCGGTCTCGAATTCGAGACCGCCGTCGTAGTAATAGTAGTTGTAGTCGAAATCGGTCATTTTCTCGTAGTTGACCGTCTCGAATCTACCGCGCGCCGTCAGCCGTGAGGATTTGCCCAGCTTTCTCCTGAGCCTCAGAAAGGTGTTCGACTGTACGTAATCATTGCCGAAGTGGTAGTCGCTACCTTCTCTGAAATGTTTGTAGCTGATGGAAGTGCGGAGATCCAGCCGGGTCTTCCGGCGTGGAAAGAGGGAGATCTCCCCATCGAATCGGTCGTTTATCGTCTGTGTGCCGTACCTGAAGTAGTTGCGGAACTCTAGATCCACCTGGTCGCGGTTGAAGAGGAAATCGTTGCCCAGACCGGTAAAGAATTCCTGAACCGATCCGGCCGTGTCGTCCTCCAGAATCGTGAAGCGGTCTATGAATGAGTCATATCCGAGAACCAGACGGTTACGCAGCTCGGCCCTGGATTCCAGAGGAAACCACGCGATCAGTGCAAATAATGCAACGACCGCCGATACGGCTCTTTTCGGAAGATACGTTCGATCTATCAAGGAACGGTCCTCAATATTTCCTCGACCTCTGTAAGAAGCTCTATAGCCACTATGTAATCGCCTTCGAGGTAGATCTGTTCGGCTACCCGCACGACGGATCTCGCTTCGATCAGTCTCGCGCTCGACTGATGTTTCACCTCCAGGCGTCGGAACTCTTGGATTATATCAGTATGCAGCTGAATGAAAAGAAAATCATAGGATGATGTGTAGAGAGAATCGAGTCCGGATACAAAAATCTCCCCCGGCCTTACGTTTTTTTCTTTGGCTGGGGGAGGTGAAGTTGCACAGCAGACGAGGAATTGGCTGATGATGACCGCTGTACATAGCTTTACGATGTTCCGCATATCTCTCTGATTCGTTGATACAGATTCCGGGCGATTCGCGCCTCGGCTTCGGCGTTGGGCAGTTCGCCCGCTTCGAGCAGCTCCCGTGCCTTGCCTATGCGGCTGTCGGCACGATCGAGAAGTGTCTGGATACCGGGCGCGTCGCAGGCTTCGACGGCGCTCCGGACCTCGTAACGCATCGCTTCCGCCTTCTGGATCTCGATCTTCACCCTCTCCCTGGTCATCTCCAGCTTTTCCTCGCTTACCGCCAGATGAAGGAGTGTCCTGGCTTCGTTGATGAGCCGGAGCGTCTCCTCGTTCCTGTTTTCCGCCAACTCGTCTCCCGCCCTCGTCAGAAGCCTCTTTGCTTCATCGAGATATCCTCGCTGTTTTACCCGAGCGGTTTCATCCGCAGTGAAGGGCATCTCCTCGGCTCTGGCGAGCAGCCTGTAAGTCTCTTCGATCATGGCTTCCAGATTGTTCGGACTCTGCGTGGATATCTGCCGTATCATATTCCGGAAGGTCTTCTCGCAATTATCGAGCGATATCTTTGACGCCCGATAGCGGTTATCCGCAAGAAGCTGCTTCGCATTGACCATCTGTTGTTCGACCAGTAGAAGCTGGTTGCGCGTCTGTTCGTTGTCCTGTTCTCTGATCCGGTCCACGGCCCGCTCGTAGAGTTTCTCCATCAGAGCCAGCCGCCGTTCGACCGTTCCCTTGAGTGTTTTGATCCTCCGGACGAATTGTTCCGCTTGAAGGGTGCGGTTGCGGGCGCTCTCGGCGAGTTTCAGCGAGAGCTGATAACGGTGCTGTTGCGATTCGAGCTTCGATTTCTCCATCAGGTTGCGCGCGTCATCGAGCAGCTTTATTATTCTGTCCGCCTTGATATTGTGCTCTATGATCTCATCGCGGACCTTGGCCATATGATCGTTTGTCTCCTCCAGGATCCGCTGTATGCGTACTTCGGTCTTCATCTCCTGCCTGGCGAGCGCGATCGCCTGATAGGCAAGCTGTCTCGCTTCGAGCGTGAGTTTCAAGGTGCTGCGGAGCGAGGAAGAGAAGTTCTCGAGGGCCTGATCCTGTAACGACTCAGCCTGTTCGAGCATCAGACGGCCCTTGAGGCTCGAGCTCTCCATTACGATCTCCTGAGCCCACTCGAGAATCTGCTGCGTTTTATCAAGTTCTTTTTGTACCTTGTCCTTGTCTGGCTCTTCGTTCGATTGTGAGTATGCAAAACCGCTCTGGAGAGCGAGGAGCACGGCTGCCAAGATGACGAGGATCAGATATTTTTGCATCGATTTCATATTGATAGTCTCCTTTTTCGGGTCTCTGGCCCTCTAATCGGGCAAGTGGTGTGCCATTGCAGAGCTCCCGATACAACTATAATATAAACAACAAGTTGAGACTTTCTGTCCGATCCGGTCATGTACGAATATGAACCCCCAGGTACACATCGTGTGAACCTCAGCGTACAGTATCTATCTTATTGTTCCGTATCCGTTTCCTCATTTTCTATACGTTCGAGTCTGCCATAGAGTGTTCTTCTCGTTATTCCGAGAAGTTCCGCCGCTTTACTCTTGTTGCCTTTAGTCTTGTCGAGGGCGAGTTGGATCATGGTCCTTTCAATTTCGGGCAGTGTCTTTTCCCCGACCAGGGCCCGGAGCTTCTCTTCGGCCGAGCCCCTGTCCGGTTCCCCCATGATCGTTATATGCTCCGGCATGATGGTTTTGGAACCGGCCAGGATCACCGCCCGTTCCAGAATATTTCTAAGTTCCCGGACATTGCCGGGCCAGTGATAGTCGGTGAGTTTTTCTATGACTCCGCTGCCGATCGTATGAACAGAGATCTTCCAACTCTGAAGGAAGATCTACGCTATAGGAATGATATCGTCCTTCCGTTCCCTCAGTGGCGGGATCAGGATCGGGAATACGTTGAGACGGAACAGGAGATCCTTACGAAATTTACCATCATCGGTCATCTCCTCGAGATTTTGGTTCGTCGCGGCGATGATCCTCACATCCACATTGACCGGCTTCGATGCTCCGAGCGGAAGAAACTCGCCGTTCTCGATCGCTCTCAAGAGTTTCGCCTGGAGTCCGAGCGATAGATCCCCAATCTCGTCGAGAAAGAGTGTCCCTGTATCGGCTAGCTTGAACATGCCGGGTTTCTTATTGGACGCGCCGGTGAAGGCTCCCTTCTCGTAACCGAAGAGCTCGGATTCGATCAATGTCTCCGGTACCGCGGCGCAGTTGATCACGATAAGTGGGTTCTTCGAGCGGGAGCTGCTCATGTGTATCTCCGCAGCGACGAGCTCCTTGCCCGTTCCGCTCTCTCCCTGAACGAGCACAGGCGCATCCGAGGGCCCTACCTTGTGGATCATTTCCCGTATTGTGTGTATGGCGGTTGAATTGCCCACGATCCGCCGTTCGCTGGATGCATCGGATATTTTCTCTCTCAGGGCCTGATTCTCACTGAGCAGATCGCGCCTGTCCTGGATACGCTTGAGCAGGAGGGTGACCTCGTCCATCTGGAAGGGTTTGATCAGATACTCGTATGCGCCCCGGCGCATTGCCTCTACGGCCGTCTCTGCGCTCGCATAGGCGGTCATCATGACGAAATCGGTCGAAGGAGAGACCCTCTTCGATTGTTTCAACAGCTCGAGCCCGTCCATTCCGCCCAGTCTGAGATCGCACAGAATGATATCGACATCGTCGCGTTCGAGGTAGGGAAGCGCCTCCTCGCCGCTCAAGAAGGTCGTGACCGTATGACCCTCCTGCGTGATCTCTGCCGAGAGAAGTTGTGTGATCTTGATCTCGTCATCGACGATTACGATTTTGCTCATTCGACGACCTCTCCCCTGGAGAGACCGGCCTCCGGTGAAGCTGAGGGCAATCTCACCGTCACCTTCGTGCCCGCGTCCGGTTCGCTCTCGATTTCTATGTGTCCGCCGTGTTCCTCGATTACCTTTTTGACGATCGCGAGCCCCAGACCGCTACCCGTTTTCTTGGTGGTATGGAAGGGTTCGAAGATCCTCTCCATCTCTTTTTCGGGAATACCCGGTCCATCGTCCTCGAATATAAGTATATAATATTTTCCCGTCAGCGCCATCGACACTTTGATCGTTCCCTCGGAGCCCAATGCTTGCTGGGAGTTGAGCAGTATGTTGAGAAAGGATTGCTGCAGCCTTTTTTCCTCACCATGGAAGGGCGCTTCCTCGGGCAGGATCTCCCGCACGAGCTCGATGCCGGTCTCCTGTGTCGATTCCTCGATCATTCTGATGCTTCTCCTGAGGGTGACGGTGAGATCGAGAGGTCCCCTGGGAGCTGGCTCGTTTCGAGCGAAAAGCAGATAGTCCCTGAGGGTCTCGTCGAGGCGCGATACCTCTTCGATGATAAAGGTATTGATGTCTTTTGAATCCTCCGGATGCATCTTTTTGAGGCGTTCCGCGGAGCTCTGGATGATGAAGAGCGGATTGCGGATCTCATGCGCGATACCCGCTGCCATCCGCCCCATGATGGCCAGTGATTCCGTTTGAAGCAGGCTCTCACGCGCCCGGATGAGAGACTGTGTCGCCTTGACGGCGAAAGATATGAAGAGGGCGATCCCTATGACCGATACTACCGTAGCCGTCATCAGGATGGTTCTCAGATTTCTCAGGCTGTGCAGAAAGTCCACGCTCGCCTCGACGCCGACGGCGAAAAGCGCCTCGCCGTTCGGCGCGTAGGCTGGAGCGTAACCTGCCTTCATGTACTCGCCCGCAGACGCGCGATAGAGTCTTGTCGCCGCGGTCGAACCCGAGATCGTCTTGGTCACCGCCTCGCTGTCCATGTCGTAGTTGGGATAGTACTCATCCGGAAGGTAGATTGTATTGAGGGAAAGCAGAATGATACCGTCCTCCCTTATGAGTACGATATTCGAGAGGGAGTATTCCTGTCTCTGGCGTTGAAGCTGTTCCGTGACAGAGGTCAGCCGCAGCGGTTCCCATTCCTTGGGACGGAGGACCGGGACGTTCTCGACGTCGATACGTGAAGCCACGAGGGAGGCGATCGCCTGCAGCCGCAGTCCGAGCTCCTCGTCGAGGCCATCGCGGATCTTGATATAAAAATACCAGTTGAGCGCTATGATCGCCGCCAGGAGAACGATGATCGCGAGCGTTATCCACCCGCTTTTCAAGATCGTTGTCAATTCGGTTTTACGCATAGTCGTGAAGTTGGGAAACTGGATCTTTCATCCAGAGTATGACCCCCGGCCCGCTCATTTCAAGCACTTTGTGCCGTCACCGGATCGTATGGAGCTTCTGCAGGGCCGTCTCCCTCCATACAGGGTCTAGAGCCGCCTTCCGCAGCTTCTCCCTCGCTTCCTCTTTGCTGCCCTCTGAAAGGAGTATTATCCCCCATTGATAGTAGAGTCCGCCCGAGGTGGGGAAGTCCGCGAGTCCGTGCCCGATGACCTCCTTTGCCCTCGGGTAACGTTTCATTTCTACAAGCAAACGGCTTAAGGAGTTGTAGGCCTTCTTCTTCTCCTCCGGCGGAATGCCGGGGAGGGAGAGGGCGTCGGAATAATGTTCGATGGCCTTTCCTCTCTGATCCATCTCCTCGAGTAGTCCCGCCAGGCTCAGGGCCGAGAGGGGGTCTGCGGGATTGAGCCGGGCTGCCGTACTGTAATGAGCGAGAGCGCTCCTTTCCTCTCCCTTATTATACAATAGCCAGCCAAGATGCAGGTGGGCTGAATAGTTATCGGGATTGGACTCCAGGACGGTTTCAAATTCTCTCTTGGCCTTTTCCAGCTTGCCTCTGCCGTAGTAGAGTTCTCCCAGCAGGTAATGCGCTCGTGTCTCACCAGCGGCCTTCTTGAGATATAGTTCCGCCTCCGATCTGTAACCGAGCTCGAGGTCCGCCTCTCCGAGCAGCAGGTAGTGCCGGCTCTCCATCTTGCCGGAAGATTCTAGAAACAGCATCTTGCTGCGCAGGGATTGCCAATCGCCGCTGCGGGCCATAGCGATCCCTGTCTCATACGCTGCGTCGGGATCGTTGGGATTAAGGACGGATATCCGGGTCCAGGTTTCGGTCGATTTGTCTTTGAGGCCGAGGGCGGCGTAGACGTTTGCCAGGAGCCTCATCGCCGCTGTATTCATCTGCTCACGCTCAACGAGCTCCTCGAGGATCGTCGCCGCTTCCTCGAACTGTTCGTCCTGTGCCATCGCTTCAGCTTCGAGCATGACGATTTCTGCATCCGGAGCATCCGGCACGGTCTCCGGAACCGATTCGGAGGGAGGCGGGGTTGCGGCACAGCCGGCTAGAACTGCGATGGATGTAAATATGATTATGGCCTCGATACGCCTCGTTCTGTCAGCTCTCAGTCTGAACATGCGTATTCCTTTCTTGATCCAGGTCCTGTTTCCTTATCGTGGTTGTGCCGCGACTGCGGCCGGATAACGATTGTCGCTGCCGACGGAAGGTATTGCACGCGATTAAGTAACCTCTTGATAGCGGCCGGTGTCAAGGGCAAAGCCCAAGAATGTGGAAATCGGAAATATCGATATGCTATATTAAAAATGATGATGAGGGATTTTTATCAGGATGATCCCGGCAAGGGCAGATCCCGCCTGTCCGGATCCATATCGAAGAAGGAGTATGATGACAAAATCGATTAGGCAACCGATACTCACGACTCGTGCGTTTCTGGCTCTTCTACTATCTCTGCTTTTCTTTATATCATGCGGGGAGAGTGGGGATGGCGTCCGGGCGAAACCGGTCGATATCACTATCCTCTTTTCGAGCGATCTTCTCGGTAAGATCAGGTCGTGCGGATGCACCGTCGATGACACGGGCGGCCTCGGCCGCAGGGCCACCTATGTGGAGGGGATAAGGGCGGATAACGAGCACGTCATCGTCCTCGACGCCGGCGATGCGTTCAGTATCGATCTATCCTATTCACAGAAGGAGGCGGATCTGACATGGGACGTGTTCAATCTCATGCGGTTGGATGCCTTTACTCCCGGAGAGACAGATTTCGTATTCGGATTGCCCTACCTGCAGAATCTCGCCGAAACAGCCGAGTTCGATATCATAGCGGCAAATATCGTAGACGCGGAAACGGGGGAGCCGCTGTTTGGCTCCCGGTACAAGGTGATAGATGTCGGTGGGGTCAAGGTGGGAATCACCGGCGTGCTCGATGATTCGATCAGGTTTCCCGGATACATAGACACGAGTTCCTTCAGGATAGAGACGGTGACCGGGACTCTCTCGCGGCTCGCCCGTGACATGAGAGGAGAAGCCGATTTTTTGATTCTGCTCAGTCACCTGGGGCTTGAACGTTCTATGGATCTCGCACGGGAGGTACCCGCATTCGATCTCATAGTGGTAGGACACGGCAAGCCTGTCATCAAGAAGCTCGAGAAGATCGGCGAGACCGTTCTCGTCGCGGCGGGCGGCGCCGGGCAGTACATCGGCAAGATGAACATTTCGATCGACGGCGACGGGAAGATAGTGAGAAGCTATTTCAGTCTCGTACCCCTCAAAGAGGAAATCAGGGTGCATGACTCGGTCCGACACCTCTTTGATCTTTACGGGCTGGATCTGACAGATAAGGAGCAAAAGAGAAGAAAACACTAGGGTTACGGCCGCTCCTGGATCAGGGCCGGTCATCGGCCCCGGAATCAAAATATGGTTGACAATCGATGAGCCCCGTATTAATTTTCAACGGTAATAAGCGCTTAGCCCGGTAGCGCCTTATCCGCTCGGAACGATTCATTCGGAGGGATTTCGTCACTTCACACAAAGGAGCTTGTTTATGTCCAGGTCTTTCAAGTCATTCATGATTGTGGCTCTTCTAGCGGGTTTTGTCGCCGGATGCGGTGGCAGCGTCGATGAGACCTATGTCGCGATCTCCCTGAGGGATGCTACTCGTACGAACGTTCTGAGCCCCGGCTTCAAGTTCGGATTCGAATCGCCGAACTTCGTGGCGGTACACAAGAACGTCAGTCTCGTGCGTGAAGGAAACCTGATCGAGATCTTCGTCGGGGATGGTCTCGAGGGAGAGATCTCGAAGCTTTCGGGCGGTAGATTCACGGTCTGCGCCCGTAAATTCTTCGACCCGGTCATTCACTTCAATGTCGATTACCTGGTCGCCGGAAGTGATACCGTGATGGTGGGCGAGCCCTACGAAGTAGCGATACCCAGCCTGCTGAAGATGAGAGATTTCAGTACGGATGATTTCGATGAAGTAGAACTCGACAAGATCACATCGAACAGGCTGTCGTTGAAGGACCTTCCCGAGACGAGATTCAAGGTCCAGGACGCAAAGGTCATGTACGAGATGATCGGTGAAGAGGAGATGTACACGATACACCTTCCAAAAACCCGTTTGATAGTGAAGGATCCGGGCGACGATATCATTCTCATCTTCAAGGCCCTGATCAACGAGCAGCTCTATTTCACGGGCGGCGTGAGTTATGGAGAAATACCCTCCCAGTCTTTCAGGAGGAACTATGATTCGGCCGGTGAAGTGACGGTCGATTATATCGCCTACGCCAACAGGTATGTTGTCGTCCGCTAGAGCGGATCTTCTTAAAAAAGTTTTATACAGGGTGTGGCTCTCTTTCGCTGCACCCTTTTTTTATACAAGGGATGAGATAGATGCCATAGAACAGGAATCAGCTTGACCATGCAGGCGGCGTGCATTACGGTATCGTGAGCGGGGAGACGTGTGGCACTTACCCAGGAGAGTAGTATGAGTGGTGCGATGAAGGTGGGGGACAGGGTAGAACGGGTAATGGTTGTTGCGAAAAAGGTCAGGAGGGATTTCACTGGCGGAAAATTCCTCCTGTTTCAGTTTTCCGATATGGATGGAGTCCTCAAGGGGGTGCTCTGGGAGCCCGCCGACGAGATCGAGCGTGGCATCAATGTGGACGATGTGGTCCAGGTGAGCGGCGAGATCCAGGATTACCAGGGCGCGCTGCAGCTCCGGGTCGCCAGGCTCGAGAAACTGGCCGAGGGGGATTACGATCCATCCGTGTTTCTGCCCGCCTCCAACAGGCCGGTCGATGAGCTGTACGAGGAGATCCTCAAGATCATAACAGGTATCAGTGACGAGGACCTGCGGGCACTGTTGCAGGCGATATTCGAGAACGAAGGATTCGGAAAGAGTCTCAAGAGAGCTCCGGCCGCGAAGAGTTGGCATCACTCCTACATAGGCGGGCTCGTTGAGCATATCTACGATATGGCGCAGCTCGCCATGAAGGCCGCCGAGGTCTATCCGGATGTCGACCGGGATCTTTTGCTGGCGGGAGTACTCCTGCATGATCTGGGCAAGGTCGAGGAACTCTCGGTCACCAATCACATAGATTATTCGGACAACGGCCGGCTGATCGGCCATATCACTCTCGGCGTCGAGTTTCTCTCCGAGTACCTGCGGGGAATGGAAGATTTTCCCAAGGAACTGAAGATGAAGCTGATGCACATGATAGTGAGCCATCATGGCCTGCTCGAAAACGGATCTCCTATCAGGCCAATGACGGTCGAAGCTCTTCTTCTCCACTATATCGACAATCTCGATGCGCAGATAAGAGGTGTGAACCAGGTGCTCGAGAAGAGCGGCGATCGCAGGAGTAACTGGACCGAATATGTCAGGCTTCTCGATCGTTTCATCTACAGGGGCAATGAGGATTCGGAGGAATGAGAGGGGTGGCGGTTCATGGATAGGTTTCCGGCATGGGTCGAGGTGAGCCTCGACGCGATGAAATGGAACGTCGGCGTCGTCAGGGAATTACTGGGAGCCGATGTCTCGATCCTGCTCGTTGTAAAGGCCGACGCGTACGGGCACGGAGCGGTCAGGATAGCGCGGTTTGCGGCCGAAGTCGGTGTGGATATGCTGGGTGTCGCAACCGTCGACGAGGGGAAGGAATTGAGGAAAGCGGATATCGAGCTTCCGATCCTCGTGCTGAGCCCGGTTCTTCCGGAGGAGGTCATCCATGCACTCGAATACGACCTGGCTGTAACCGTATCGAGCACCGAGTTTGCCAGGGCCGCCTCCGAAACGGCGAAGAGCAACGGCAAGAACTGCAAGGTCCATATCGAGGTGGACACAGGCATGGGGCGGGCTGGCCTCAGCCGCGAGAGCTCTCTCGATGAGATCCGTGGGATCCTCGGCCTCGAGAATCTGGAGTTAGAGGGTATATTCACGCACTTCCCCGCTTCCGATAATGATATAGATTTTACCGGAGATCAGATCGAGTCGTTCAAGGCTTTGCTGGACGAGTTGAAGGCCGACGGAATTAAGTTCTGTTATGTACATTGCGCCAACAGCGCGGCGGTTATGAATTTTCCGTCGTCGCATTTCAATATGATCAGGCCCGGGCTGCTGGTTTACGGGCATACGCCGACTTTCGGCCTGAGGGAAAAAGTCGATGTCGTACCGGTCATGAGTTTCAAGACGAAACTCGTTCTGGTCCGGGAGATGTTGCCTGGGTCCAGTATCAGTTATGGCAGGACCTATATTGCTCCCGGTCATATCACGATGGGCATTATTCCGGTCGGCTACGGGCACGGTATGAGTCATCGTCTCTCGAACAGGGGCGAAGTTCTCTTCAGGGGTTCCCGTGTACCGATTATAGGCCGTGTTACAATGGATATGACGATGGTCGATTTGTCGGGGTTCGAGGATCCCCGATCGGGCGAGGAGGTCGTCATCTTCGGCAGACAGGGCGATTCATCGTTGGACGTCGACGAGATCGCCCAGTGGGAGGGCACACTCAATTACGAGATCCTTTGCAGGATAAGCAAGCGGGTAGCAAGGATCTACATGTCGAACGGCAAGGTCGACAGCCTCAAAACCCTGCTCGGCATGTACGAGAATTAAAGAGCCGGTCGGAAGACGATCCATCCGATTCTTTCCATCCAAGCCGAATGAACTCTGAAACCGGTGCAGGAGCTATGAAGCGTCAGGCTGTGACCATAGTCCTTGACGGAGTCGGTGTCGGCGCCCTTCCCGATGCTTCGAAGTACGGCGATCGGGGAGCCGACTCGCTCGGTCACGCGGCGAGGTCTATCGGGGGTCTCCATCTGCCCCGCCTTCAGCGGCTCGGCCTCGGCGGTATAGCAGAGATCGATGGAGTCAGCGCGATCGATCAGCCCGAGGCTTCATTTGGCAGGATGGCATCGAGCTCTCCGGACAAGGATTCGACAAGCGGCCATTGGGAGCTGATGGGATGTCAGCTCGATAGAGCCTTTCCGACCTATCCGGACGGTTTCCCTCCCGAGATCCTGGAACGGTTCGAACGGGAGTCGGGATCTGGAATCATCGGCAATCTACGCGCTTCCGGAACCGAGATCATCGAGCAGCTCGGAAAAGAGCATATTCGCTCCGGCAAACCCATACTCTACACCTCCGCGGACAGTGTCTTTCAGCTCGCGGCACATGAGGATGTGATTCCGGAGGAGCGGCTCTACGAGCTGTGCGTCATGGCGAGAAATATCCTGACCGGCCCCCATGCAGTTGGACGTGTAATCGCGCGCCCCTTCAGGGGCGAGCCGGGCCGGTTCGTGAGAACGCCGGGACGCAAGGATTTCTCCCTTCCTCCTCCGTCGCCGACACTTCTCGACCGGCTGAGCGCCGCGGGCCGCAAGGTCGTCACCGTCGGCAAGATACATAACCTTTTCGCCGGTATGGGCATCGACGAGGTCATAGAAGCCGGGGGAAACGAGGAAGCGATGAACAGGGCGGCCGGTTTGATCGAGGAGGGTGATGACTTCTCATTCCTCTTTATCAACCTGATCGATTTCGATATGCTCTGGGGCCACAGGCGGAATGCGAAAGGCTATGCGAAGGGTCTCGAACGGTTCGACCGTTGGATGGGCCCCTTCGCCGATTCGCTGAAACCAGGTTCGCTCTGTATCATAACGAGTGATCACGGGTGTGATCCGACGATGCCCGGATTCGATCACACGAGAGAGTATGTACCGGTTTTGGCATTCCGTTCGGGACCGGGGGTAGGGATGCAGCTCGGTACGAGAGATAGTCTCTCCGATGTGGCTTCGACGATTGCCGAGTTCTTCGGCCTGGAGGGGATCGCCGGCGAGAGTTTTCTTCACCTCGTGCCGGATCGATGAAGCCGGGATCGTTGATCTCCAAATGACGAAACAGGGAGGATTCAGTTGGCAGAACTCGAACTAAACAGACTGATCGATCATACCCTTTTAAAACCCGAGGCGACACCGGATGATATCCGGTTGATCTGCGACGATGCCAAACGATACGAGTTTTTCAGCGTGTGCGTGAATACGCACTACGTGCCGCTCGTCGCCGGTGAGGTGTCGGGGACGCGGGTCAAGGTTTGTTCCATATCGGGATTTCCACTAGGAACGGTCGACAGCGCGGTCAAGGCGTTCGAGGCGGAGAGGGCCGTCGCTGCCGGCGCTGATGAGATAGACATGGTATTGAACATCGGCGCTCTGAAGGCTGGTGATGCTGGATTGGTGAGGGATGATATCGCCGGTGTCGTAGAAGCATCTGGAGGGGCTTTGGTCAAGGTGATCATCGAAGCGGCACTTCTCACCGACGACGAGAAGGTGGCGGCCTGTGGGATAGCCAGGGAGGCGGGCGCCCGGTTCGTCAAGACCTCGACCGGTTTCGGCCCACTCGGCGCCAATGCGCGGGATGTAGCCATCATGCGCAAAGCGGTGGGCCCAGAATTCGGTGTCAAGGCGTCAGCCGGCATAAGGACTGTGGAATTCGCGCTCGAGCTCGTCGAGGCGGGAGCGAACAGAATCGGGACGAGCGCAGGAGTGCAGATAATGGAGGAATGGTCGAAGAAGGCCGGGCCCTGATCGGCCCTTTAAGGATGTGCTCGAGAGACTGATGAACATCATCGAGATAATTTCGAAGAAACGAGACGGTGCGCCGTTGAACGAAGGCGAGATACGGTATGTCACGGACGGTTTTGTCGCCGGCGAAATAACCGATTATCAGATGTCCGCTCTTCTGATGGCGGTCGTGCTGAACGGGATGACGGGCAGGGAGATAGTCGCGCTGACTCAGGCTATGATGGAAAGCGGCACCATCTTCGACATCGGTCCTGGGGGCGGCCCGCTCATAGACAAGCACAGCACAGGGGGGGTGGGAGACAAGATCTCGCTCATACTCCTGCCCGTCGCCGTAGAGTGCGGGCTGCGCGTTCCGATGATCTCAGGCAGGGGGCTTGGTTTCACCGGCGGTACGCTCGACAAGCTCGAATCGATCCCCGGTCTTGTAACCGATCTCGAGACCGGGCGTTTCGAGGAGCTGGTGAAAGAGCTGGGCGGCTGTTTCGGCGCTCAGACCGACGATATTGTGCCTGCGGACAAGAAGATATATAGACTCAGGGACGCTACGGGGACGGTTCAAAGCATTCCGCTCATAACGGCGAGCATCCTTTCCAAGAAGTTCGCCGAGGGCATCAGTGGCGTCGTAATCGATGTGAAATGTGGCAATGGCGCTTTCATGCGACGGGCCGAAGATGCGCGGATGCTCTCGGAGTCGCTGGAGATGGTCGGACGGGAGATGGGAATCGGTGTGAGTACCGTTATCACTTCGATGGAGCAGCCGCTGGGGAGCGCAGCGGGCAATGCTCTCGAGGTCATAGAGGCGGTCTCTGTCTTGCGGGGTGAGGGGCCCGAGGATTGTCTGGAGCTCACGAATCTGCTCGTCTCCGAGATGCTGCTCCTGGGCGGTCTCGTGGAGACGCTGGAGGAAGGGAGGGTGCGTTCGGCGGACGCTATCGCCACGGGACGGGCACTCGAGCGTTTTCATAGGATAGTCGAGGCTCAGGGGGGTGAGCTCGATCTGAGCGATGCAGATCTCGGGCTGCCGAGGGCGCCGGTCACCAGGCCCGGCCGGGCTCCGAGATCGGGAAATCTGGCGATGATCGATCCCCGCACTATGGGCGAGGCGATCCGAGAGCTCGGCGGGGGAAGGATGAGGATGGATGATGAGATAGATCCAGCCGTCGGTTTCCGCATCTTCAAGAAGAAGGGCGATCCGGTGCTCGAGGGAGAAGCGATCTTCGATGTCCATGCCCGAAACGACCTTGATGCCGAGCGGGCCGTCCGGCGCATGCTTGGCGGCATCTCCATCATAGACGAGCCCGTATCGAGTCCACAGCTGTTTCTCTGATCCCTTGATGAAAATCGGAGCGGGTGTATTCTAGGGCAGTTCCCTGTCCCTCAGCGCCTCTTTGTCCATTTCGCGGAAGTCGCGGTCTGAATCGAGCAGATCGTAGGGACTTACCTTGTGAAGATCGCACTGCCGCACAGGTTCCATTCCCTCGATGAAGATCTCCCTGCGCACGATCTTGCAGTAGGGTGTCGCAAGAAGTCCTGATTCTTCGCAGATCGTTGCCTCCGTGATCCTCTCGGGTCGGGGGAAATCCGGACCGTAACCGGAAGGGTAGGCGGCCCTCATGACATCTACCCATATGGGGAGAGCTACCCGTGCACCCGTCCGGTTGCGCCCCATCGATATCTTCTCGTTGAAACCGGTCCAGACGCCGACTGCGAGTTCGGGGGAGAAGCCGATGAACCATCCATCCGTGTAGTCGTCGGTCGTGCCGGTCTTCCCAGCCAGAGGGATCCTCAGTCCCATCATCCGCACCGTTTTGCCAGTCCCCTCGTCTATGACCGTCTTGAGCATATCGGTGATGATGTAGCTGATCTCCGGCGAGAGGACCTCCTCGTGGTACTCTCTTAACTCCTCTAGGGTATTGCCGTTGCGGTCCTCGATCTTGAGGATAGCCATCGGTTCGGCGCGTATGCCGCCCGTGGCTAGGACGCCGAAGGAACTTGTCAGCTCGAGCAGGTTTACCTCCTGAGCCCCGAGAGCAAGCGAGAGATAGGGCCTTAATGGGCTTTTGATGCCCATGCGTCGGGCCACGCCGATGATGCTCGGGGCGCCGATCTTCTGTAGCAGCTTGATCGCAGGAATGTTGATCGATTTATTGAGGGCATGGCGGAGTGAAACGGCTCCGTGGAATTTCTCGGTGAAGTTGCGCGGCTTGTATACCTCGCCGTGAGGCAGCTCGACGACTATGGGCGTATCGAGCAGGATATCGCTCGGACTGTAACCGCTCGTCAGAGCCGCAACATAGATAAAGAGCTTGAATGCGGAACCCGGCTGGCGCTTTGCCTGTGTCGCGCGGTTGAATTCGGAATCCTTGAAGCTCCGGCCCCCGACCATCGCCTTGATGTGGCCGTTTTTCGGATCCAGGGCGATGACGGACGACTGCAGGTAATCCGGTTCCAGCTCGTTGCCCGCCGCGATCGAGTCGAGATAGGATTGGCGCGTCAGAGCATAATTCTCTTCTCGTTCTATCTGCTGCACGTATGTCTCGAGGCTGTCCTCGGCGACCCGCTGCAGGACCGGGTCGAGCGTCGTGTATACCGTGTAACCTTCCCGGTAGATCGACTGTGAGCTGTACTTGGCCGTCAGTATCTGACGTATGTACTCAGTGAAGTGCCCCGCTATGCTGTTCCTGCCCGTCTCCTGCTGCGCGACGTCGAGGACCCTGGCCTTCAGCGAATCGAGCTCCGCCTTCGAGATGATCCCGAAGCCCTCCATCGCCGTGAGCACTATATTGCGCCGGCGCAGCGCCCGATCCGGATTCACAAAGGGGTTGTAGCCCTCCGGATTCTTGTTCAGTCCAGCTATCAGGGCCGTCTGGTGCAGTTCGAGCTCTCTCACCGATCTGCCGAAGAACTTTCTGCTTGCTGCCTCGATTCCGTAAGTGCCTGCCCCGAAGTATATCTGGTTGAGGTAGAGTTCGAGGATCTCGTCTTTCGAGTATGTACGTTCGATCCTGACGGCGAGCAGGGCTTCCTTGATCTTCCGGGGAAAGGTCTGTTCCTTGGTGAGAAACAGGTCTCTCGATAGCTGCTGGGTGATCGTGCTCGCTCCCTCGCGCCTGTTCCAGTGGCGGAGGTCCTTCCAGACGACGGCGGCGACGCGCACGAAATCGATTCCGAAGTGCTTGTAGAAGCGCCTGTCCTCGATTGCTATGAAGGCCTGCTGCATCTCGAGCGGGATCTCCTCGAGTTCGAGGAGAATCCGATCCTGAATGAAGAATTCCTTTATGACGGTGGAGTCGATTGCTAGAACCCTTGTCTTTAGCGCCGGCTCTATCATCTCAAGCCGCGCCATCGAGGGCAGATCGCGCGAGAACCACTGAATGCCGGCTATCGTTATTCCGAGCAGGACCACAACCGCTAAAGCAGCGGCCTGTAGCAGTAGTTTTCCCTTTCCTGTCGGCCAACGTACCATAAGACAACCCCTTTCGATGTGCCGGAAGGCCGGCCCTTCGGCCCGCAGAGGAAGGTAACCGGATTCATGCGATATTTCCACCCTTTTCTGGCCCTGGGCGGTTCATTGAAAAAATATTTCAAAAAAATCACGGTTTTTTCTCGAATTATATTGACAAGTAAGTTGTAATCGATTATATCTATTCGAGTGTTCGGAATGGGAAGGGGTACCGCCCCCATAGCGGGGAAGTATCCCTTGAATTTATACTTCTCTAGTCTTGACAAAACTCCTCATTTCGGATATAGTCTGTGATTGAGAAGGATTTTCCATACAGGGGAAATTGTTCTTTGAAAATGAAGTAGCGTACGAAACCAAAGCCCTACGGTCCGGGCCCTAGGATACCTTTGTGGTATCCGAAGGGTTTGGAACATAGTCAATTTGAGCATCTACCGCTAGGTGATGCTCTTCGATTTTTTTTACAACGGAGAGTTCGATCCTGGCTCAGAATGAACGCTGGCGGCGTGGATTAGGCATGCAAGTCGAACGAGAAAGCGGTTTTTAATCGCAAGTAAAGTGGCGAATGGGTGAGTAACGCGTGGGAAACCTACCCTCGAGTGGGGAATAACATCTCTAACGGGATGCTAATACCGCATAATATCACAGGTCACATGTCCTGTGATCAAAAGTGGCCTCTACTTGTAAGCTGTTGCTTGAGGATGGTCCCGCGTCCCATTAGCTTGTTGGTGAGGTAACGGCTCACCAAGGCGACGATGGGTAGCCGGCCTGAGAGGGTGACCGGCCACACTGGGACTGAGACACGGCCCAGACTCCTACGGGAGGCAGCAGTCGAGAAGCTTCGGCAATGGGGGAAACCCTGACCGAGCGACGCCGCGTGGGTGATGAAGTCTTTCGGGACGTAAAGCCCTGTCATACGGGATGAAACGCAGATTGGTAAATAACCTTTTTGCTTGACAGTACCGTAAGAGGAAGCTCCGGCTAACTCCGTGCCAGCAGCCGCGG
>DAOUUU010000159.1 GCA_030667985.1 Candidatus Krumholzibacteriota bacterium | reverse complement strand
CGTGGCGGTCGCTTCTGAGGCGTGAGAAATTATAGAGCTCCCTCAAGTTCAATCCCACCAAGACTCGCCTTCTGTGGGCGTTTGTCAGCGCATAGGCGGACGCTTCTGGCTGTTTGATTGCAATTTCTCCGGCCAACTTCTCGGCAAGCGAGCAATATTCCCGAAAAGTTCCAACGGCCCTGGCCTTGCTGATAGTATCGGGAACCGATAGGCCGAGTGAGATATCGTACCTTTGTGGAATCAATGTAGCCATTCGGTGCCTTTTGAGCTGGGCGTAGCATGAGGCGCTGACTACGACCTCGAACAGGAAATGAACGTTCTCGAACTCGCGCCAAACGCTGTCGTGCTGCTTTATATGACGCATCGTCCTGTGTATCAACTCTGTTCTCTTCCGGCTGCCGAGGCGTGCGGCCCGCTTCAGCGCTTCTCTCATTTTCGATCCGCCTGAGGAAAACAGGATCGCAGCGGCAATCTTCGTGTCCCCTTCCTCTGTCACTTCAACGAGTCTTACCAATTGTTTCGGATGACCTCGTGAACCAATCGCCGGTTCCAGCTCTTTTCTCGCTTCATGCATATCACTGAAATACGCGGTTGGTTCCGGGTATCGAATAAGCGACGGCGCTATTCTTATTCCTTCCTCCGACAGGAGCTTCGAGAGTTCCCGGAGTTCGGCCAGTGGGTGAGATGCAAGTCTGCTTATCATGTATTCGAGTTCCCGGGCATTCAGCGTCATACCAAGCTGTGCCGATGTGGCGAGCGGCATTACATATCTAGCATCTTCCTTGGCTTTTCCTTCTTTTACGCCTGCAGAGAGAATCCGTTCGTAGAGCTTCTCGTACCCGTTGTGAAGTTTCTTCATTGTTCCTGAGAATCGTCGTTCCAATCCGGAATTTCTGATCTCTTCGGAAACGATTATGTCCCTTCCGAGGCGGATATATCGCTGCGATTTCTCCGTATATGAAGCAAGACGGAAGTGCTCGATCTCTTCGACTGCAAGACGGGATACATCCATTATATCGAAGTTGAAGACTGCGTGCTCAGCGATGGACGCGTGTCCCAGTCCGAATACAATACGCTCGTTGGAAGATCTTGCCAATTCCACCTCGCGCCTCGCCTCTCGGCGCAGGGTGGCAACGCGCCTCGGATCTCGCGTCACACGGGCATACGCGGCTGATATTACTTCGGGCGTTACGCATTCACCACCAGCCGTATCAATGCGCTCCACCATCTCCGCTTCGATATTGAATCCCGCCAGAACTACCTTCATTCAGATTCCATTCCCGTCTATTCTAGAAGTTGAATAACACACTCGTGTAGTATCTCCACGTGTTTCCCTCGTAAAAGATGATCTCGTCGTTGAATGGAGACGTATAGACGACATCGTTGAGTCCGTACGCGGCCTCGAACGAAGCGGCGAGCGGAATACTGTAAAAGCTGAATCCCTTGAGCCGCACCTCGAATCCCCAGTCCCTCTTATTCCCCTTGAGGTCGAGTTTGTCTTCGTTCCATGCCTTTCCAGCTTCGAAGAATACGCCGGCATAGAGCGCGCTGAAATACATGCTCAGGAACTGCCTGTCGATCCTCTCAAGTAGAGGAAAACGGTAGAGGATACGGCCCATGGCCAGCTTCCTGCCCCCCATACTGTAGTAGGAATACCCCTTGAGACCATCCCAACCACCGAGATAAAGATAGAAGAAGTCGTCGATCAGATTACTATCGAGAACTCCGCCCTTTACGAATAGGGACAGAGCGTGGCTCCAGAACGGAAGCGGCAGATGTTCCTCGTAAGTCAGGAGATAGCGTCCGTGCCTATTATCATTGTATATGGGCTTGAAGGCGAACTCGAATTCCCCGGAACTGAGCTGTGCATCCGAATAGGTGAGTTCCAGTTCGAGATTCCTCCCGCGCCTGGGATTTATATCCGCATTTGTCTTCCGCTCGATGTTTCTATACGAAAAAAGGAGAGAATAATCATCAGCCTTGTAATAGTTCCACCCTACTGCGTATCTGAATTCGCGCTCAGGCACCAGTTCCCAGATCTCGAAGTTTAGGCCGTACTCGCCGTGGTTGTACTGAAAGGCAATCTCTTTCTTCTTGAACTTAGTCTCCCTTGTCATCTCGTACTTGCATTTAAAAAATGCGTCCCACAGGTCATACCTGTAGTAGAGCTCATAGTCTGATCCGTAGCTTCTCGTGAAGTGGGTGTAGTATACCCTGCTACGGTATAGATCGAATGTGAATGTCGGCTTGAACTGCCTCGTCTCGAAGCTGAGCTGTATGTCGAATTCCCCGTCCAGATTGATGCTGGCGCCCGCCATTACAGCCTGCCGGTCCAGCCGGTCCCGCGCATCTAGAAAGAGGCCTACTCGCAGCTTGTTATCATAGATGAGAATATTGGGAAATATAAGAAGGCGAGAGTAATCGATACCGAATTCCTCCGCTTCGCTCATGTCGATCTTCAATTCTTCGTAGAGAAGCGGCTTGTCACGGACCTTGATACACGACTCTCTCATCACCTCGAATTCAGTGGAGATAGCCGCGTCACTGGATGGAACCGCTGAGTTTAGCCAGCCGGAGAGCCGTCTGATGCCATAGCCGTCTCCATCGAATCCGGCAAAGAGTAGATTGGTCCCCTCAACACCCGGGAAAAAAGCGCCGCCGGTGACATTGGTTACCATCAAGTCTTTACCGGTCTCAAGCTCTCTGTGATATATATTGAAAATGCCTGTACGGTCGCACGCGTAGAAGAATCCATCACCCGAATCGTCCCAGACCGGATCACGCTCGTCCTCCAGCGTCGCCAGAATATCTTCATATGATTCACCTGCTGGATCTATCAGAACGATATCCCTGCTCACTCCATCGAAACGGGAAGCGAGTATCCCCCTTTTCCCCCATGAAAGACGATAGTACTGACGGCCCTCCACGAGGGGCGTGACAAACAACGTATTGCCCTTCCCGGCATTGACTATCGCTACTCTCTCTGATCCGTCTCCCTTGACGATGCAGGCGATAGACATTCCGTCGGGCGACCAGCAGGGGTCGCTCGCCCGGATCGATTTTGTGACGCGGCGCTTATCCGCCTTGTCGATGCCATATATGAAAATGTCGTCTAATTCGTATCCGTGTTTGTTCTTATCTGTCCTTTTCGCGTAGCATAGGTATTTTCCGTCAGGCGAAATATCGAAGCTCGACTCTACATCCTGATCGATCTCCGTTACACTTCCGTTGGAATGACGATGGACGAGATTAATATAGAGCCGGTCCGAATTCCTGTTCGAGAGATAATAGAATCCACCATGGCCGTCACCAATCGGGCATATATTCATAAACCCGTCCTCAGTGATCCTCTCCCCATCCCTGCGGTTGGGCTCGATTTGGCCGGCAACAGCCCGATACTGCTCCTCGATCGATCTCCGCCATATCCGGTAGAGCTCTCCGTCGCTTATCCCTAGGGCCTGCTTGCAGGCACCACCGAATGTGATGCGATGTAAGCTGCTCAGGGCGTTTGTAATTTCGGAGAGCTTTTCCCGACCGTACTCATCCGAGATGAAACGAACGAGCGAGAATCCCTGGTTATAGACCATCTCGGATTCGAGTGAATTCTTGTCGAATACACCAATCTCATCGATTGAAAGTAGCTTTCCCTCGAGAACGGCCGCCCTTAGCAGCATATCCCGGTGCGAATCCCAGATATCGTTACGGGCAAGCCCGCACTGGTACTGCGCGAGCCCCTCGGCGAACCAGTTGGGCATTATCTCGCCTGTAAAGGGCAACGAGACGAACGTATTCGGATACCCCGTTATCACATCGGGCCGCTTCTCCTTTTCGAACGATATGACCTGAAAATGGAAGGCCGGGATACGAAGAGGGAATTTCATGCTCTGCTGAACACTCACCATATGAGTAAACTCATGTGTGATGACGTTTCTCAGCCAGTTGGCCG
>DAOUUU010000026.1 GCA_030667985.1 Candidatus Krumholzibacteriota bacterium | reverse complement strand
CGACCTGCTGCGGGCGGTTGTCGAGGCCGCGCTGCTCCCGCACCAGGCATGGCTGGCCCTGGATGCTGTTGTGCGGATCTGGTATCGCCGCCTCATCTCACATCGCCGGTTGCTCGAGTGGACCTCCGCCCAGGTAATGCACTGGAACGCTCCCGGGAAGGTGCGGACATTCGTCATGACACTGGGTCTGTCGAGCATCTTTAGCGGGATAGCGGGATGGGCGGTGCAGCGCTGGGCGCCGTCGAGCCTTCCGGTGGCCGGCCCGTGGCTCGTGTTGTGGTTCGTATCTCCCCTGGTCGGATGGCTCCTGGCCGGCCGGCCGGCCGCGAGGCCCCGGATAACCCATATTCCCGAAAAGGATCTCCGGTTCCTGAGGAGAGTCGCTCGGCGAACCTGGCGCTATTTCTCGGAGTTCGTCGGTGATGAGACCTCGTGGCTACCACCCGACAATTACCAGGTCTCCCATACGAATCAACTGTCAATGCGTACCAGCCCGACCAATATCGGTTTCTGGATGCTCAGTGCGCTCGGCGCGCATGATTTCGGATACCTGACGGTGGACCAGGTCGTCGAAGCGTTGTCGCGCACGACGGAGACGATCGGCAAGCTGGAGCGCTATGAGGGCCATCTGCTGAATTGGTATGATATTCAAACTCTGGCCCCCCTGGAGCCCCGCTACGTGTCCATGGTGGACAGCGGAAACCTCCTCGGTTGCTTGTGGGCCCTGGAGCAAGGACTCGACGAGCTGATTCAGGCGCCCGTTCTGGATGCGAACGCCTTTGAAGGCCTGCGGGACACCGGGGAAATCCTGAAACAGGCTGTCGAAGCGGAAGGCGTTTCCGGTTTCGATGCCCACGGCCTCGACGAACTGATGCGCACGTTGAAAAGTCCACCGGAGCGGATCACCGACGCCATTCGCCTGCTGCGGCGGGTAGAAAGCGGCGTACGGGCTCTGGCCGATGAGCCGCGTGAGTCAGCCGGCGCGCGTGAGTCAGCCAGCTCTGAAGCGGGTGCCCTCTATTGGGCGAGGCAGATGCAGAGTCAGGCATCGGCCTGGCTCTGGATCGCGGATCGCTATCTCACCTGGATCGAAATCCTCGATGAAAAGACGGAAGAGGAGATCGCCCGGCTGGGCCCCGATGTACTGCTCGCGTACCGCGGGAATCTGCATCGCGCACCTTCGCTTCTCGATCTCGCCAACGGAACAGTCGCCTGTATTCAGTTACTCCGGTCGGCCCGGGAGGAGGCTCCCGCAGACGCAGCCCCCCTCTTCGAATGGATCGACCGCCTCGTGCAGGCCTTCGAAAAGTCGAACTGGCTGGCCAGCGAAATGCTGGCGCTGGGCAAGCAGCTCATCCTGGACGGACGCGAGTTATCCGAATCGATCAACGTGCGCTTCCTGTACGACACCCAGCGGCGGCTGTTTTCGATCGGCTACAACGTCTCTGAAGGCCGCCTGGACAGCTCCTACTACGATCTCCTGGCAAGTGAGGCGCGGCTGGGAAGCTTCATCGCCATTGCGCGGGGGGACGTCCCGATCGAGCATTGGTTCTCCATGAGCCGGCCCTACGGCTCGATCGGCCGGCACCGAGCGCTGCTCAGCTGGGCGGGGAGCATGTTCGAATACCTGATGCCGCTGATTTTCCAACACTCGTACGATAACTCGCTTCTGGATAACGCGATCAGGGAAACCGTGGCGATCCACGTCGCACACGGCCGCAAGCGCCGCGTGCCGTGGGGAATCTCGGAGTCTGCCTTCGGGGACCTGGACATCAACAAGATTTACCAATACAAGGCCTTCGGCGTGCCGGAGCTCGGGCTCAAGCGCAACGTCCGGGAAGAGATCGTCGTCGCGCCCTATGCCACCCTTCTGGCGGTGAATACGGCGCCGAGAGAGACCATACGAAATCTGAGACGATTGGAAAAACTGGGGCTTCTGAATGATTACGGCTATTATGAAGCGATGGACTTCGGCCGGCGACCGCGCCGTGACGGCGGGCGCGGGTTGATCGTACGGGCGTACATGGCCCATCATCAGGGGATGGGTTTCCTGTCGCTGACCAACTTCATTCACGGCAATCCGATCCAGCGCCGTTTCCATGCCGACCCACGCGTGCGCGCGGTCGAGCCGTTGCTCCATGAGCGTATCCCCCTCCTTCCTCCGCTCCATCATATCACCACGCGGGATAAAATGCCGTCGGTGATGAGCGTCGGCGAGGTTGCGCCGTCGGTGAGTAAATTCAACACGCCCCATACCGCCACCCCCAAAACACAACTGCTCTGCAACGGCCGTTATTGTTTGATGCTCACGAACGCCGGCGGCGGATACAGCCGGTGGGGCGACTACGAGATCACCCGCTGGCGGTCGGATCGCACCAGGGATCCATGGGGAACCTTCTGCTACATATATGAAGCCGATTCGAATCGATTATGGTCCAATACGTATCACCCGACCGGCGGAAAGGTCGAGGCGTATTCCGCCGACTTCGCGCTGGACCGGGCCGTGTTCCGGCGCGACGACAACGGCATTCAAACCGAAACGGAAGTTATCGTCTCGCCGGAAGACGACGTCGAGATTCGACGGATCACCCTCTTCAACCGGTCTGTCCGCACCCGCCGTCTCGACCTGACGAGCTACGTTGAAATCTCGATGGCGCCGCACAACGCGGACCGGCAGCATCCGGCCTTCAACAAGCTGTTCATCCAAACCGAGGCGGTGCCGGAGCATGAAGCGCTCCTCGCGTACCGCCGGCCGCGCAGCGAGAACGATCCGCCCATCTATGTCGCGCACCGCCTCACCCTCGAAAATGCCGGGGATGACGCCCTGCGGTTCGAGACCGACCGGTGCCCGTTCATCGGACGCGGGCGGACGCTCTCAAACCCGATGGGGATTTTCCAGGAGCCCGGCAACAGCGAGGGTTTTGTCCTCGACCCAATCCTCAGCCTTCGGCGCAGCGTGACTATCGGTCCGGGCAAGCGTGTCGAGGTGTCGCTGATTCTCGCTGCCGGCGAAACACGCGGGCAGGTTCTCAGGTTGATGAGTAAATACAGCGATCCCCATGCGATCGATCGGGCGATGGATATCGCGTGGGCCTCCGCCCAGCTCGAGTTGCGATTGCTTCGCATCCAGCCGGACGAAGCCCGCCGCTTCCAGAAGTTGGCAAGCCACTTGCTGTTCCCCAATCCTCTCCTTCGTTCTCCCGCAGAATGCATCGACAGGAACTGTAAGGGTCAAGCAGGCTTGTGGCCCTACGGAATCTCGGGTGATGTGCCGATCGTCCTCGTCGTCATCGGCCAGACGCGGGATATCAGCCTGGTCCGTCAGATATTCCAGGCGCACGAATATTGGCGGATGCACGGGTTGACGGCGGACCTGGTGATCCTCAACGAGGAGGCGAGCGGCTACGAGCAGCCGCTGCGTGAACGAATCGAGAGTCTGATCCAGGGACATTCGATGCATATGGAGGTCGACCGGCCGGGGGGGATCTATCTGCGCAGCGCGGATCTCATCCCTGAGGAAGACCTCATGCTGCTCAGAGCCGCGGCTGCGGTGGTTCTGGTGGCAGCCCGGGGCACACTGCCCAAGCAGTTGGGCGTGCCCACGGAAGTTACGGATCTGCCGGAGCCCATTGCGAGGAAACGCGATTCCCGGGAGCCTTCGGCTCCGCTCCCCTTCATGGAGCTATCCTACTTCAACAGCCTCGGCGGTTTTGCCCCGGACGGGCGCGAATACGTGATCTATCTCGGACCCGGCATCCACACCCCCGCACCCTGGATCAACGTCATAGCCAATCCGACATTCGGAACAGTGATCAGCGAAACGGGGGCCGGGTTTACCTGGTACGGCAACAGCCAGCGCAACCGCCTGACGCACTGGTCGAACGACCCCGTAATTGATCCGCCGTCCGAGGCATTGTACATCCGGGACGAGGAGACCGGTGTCTACTGGACGCCGACCCCGTCGCCGATCCGCGAGGAGACCGCCTATCGGGCACGGCACGGGGCAGGATACACGGTATTCGAGCATAACAGCCATGGAATCGAACAGGAACTGACGGTCTTTGTTCCGGTGGATGAGAGCGGTGGTGACCCGATCAAGCTGCAAAGACTGCTGCTACGGAACGACTCCTCCCGGCATCGCACGCTGTCGGTTACGTATTATGTTGAATGGACACTCGGCGAGCACCGTGAATCTTCCCAGATGCACGTCATAACCTCCTGGAATGACGAGGTCCAGGCCTTGCTCGCCCGGAACCGTTACCACCCGGATTATGGGGATCGTGTGGCCTTCGCGGCCGTGAGCCCTCCGGCGGAGTCGTACAGCGGCGACCGCACGTCCTTCCTGGGGCGCAATCGCCCGATGGGGAAACCGGCGGCGATGAAGCGAACCAGCCTTTCGCAACGGACTGGAGCTGGATTCGATCCGTGCGCCGCACTGCAAATCACCGTTGAACTGGCTCCCGGCGAGAGATCCGAGATCACATGCATGTTGGGCCAGGCCGGGTCGGTGGAGGAGGTCCAGACGCTGATCCAGACGTACCGGGAAAACACGGCGTTCGAAAACGCGTTGAACCGGACGAGAGCGTGGTGGGACGATCTGCTGGGCACGATCGAAGTTCACACTCCCGAGCTCGCAGCGGACTTCCTGATCAACCGCTGGCTTCTGTACCAGAGTCTCAGCTGCCGGATCTGGGGGCGTTCCGCCTTTTACCAGTCCGGTGGCGCATTCGGCTTCCGGGATCAATTACAGGATGTCATGGCTTTCCCGCTCGCGCATCCCGGGCTGGCTCGGGAGCATATCCTGCGTGCGGCGAGCCGTCAGTTCGAGGAAGGCGACGTACAGCACTGGTGGCACACGCCGGGAGGCGCGGGTATCCGTTCTCGTATCTCGGATGACCTTCTGTGGCTGCCCTCTGTCGTCGCCCACTACATCCGGACCACCGGCGATGCGGACATCCTGCACGAGGAGGTACCCTTCCTCAGCGCTTCCCCGCTGGAAGACGGTCAGCACGAGACTTTATCCACACCAGAGGTCGCGTTCAAACGCGGCACGCTGTTCGAGCACTGCCGGCGCGCGGTAGCACGGGGTTTGACCATCGGGCCCAATGGGCTGCCCCTGATGGGGACAGGAGACTGGAACGACGGGATGAACCTCGTTGGCGTCGGGGGCAGGGGGGAGAGCGTCTGGCTGGCGTGGTTCATCGCGGATGTGCTCCAGGGTATGGCCGAGCTGGCCGACCTGCTCGACCGGGCGGATCTGAGCCGGACCTACCGGAAGGACAGGAGTGCGCTGATTAAGCGTGTCGAGCGAACGGCATGGGATGGGGAATGGTATCTCAGGGCGATTTTCGACAACGGCACGCAACTCGGCTCATCGGCGAATGCCGAGGCGAAGATCGATTCCCTGCCCCAATCGTGGGCATGGCTGAGCGGCGGCGCCGATGCGGATCGCGCCGATACAGCCCTTGAATCGGCGTGGAAACATCTTGTTCGAGAGGACGAGGGTCTGGTGCTGCTCCTCGCACCTCCCTTTGACAAAATGGAGCCCTCACCCGGATACATCAAGGGGTACCCTCCGGGAGTACGCGAGAATGGAGGCCAGTACACCCACGCCTCCCTGTGGCTCGCCATGGCAATGGCACGTCGGGGAGATGGTACGCGCGCAGCGAAAATTCTGCGTATGCTCAACCCGATCGAGCGAGCGCGCGATCCGGAAACGGTCTGGCGTTACGGCATCGAGCCCTACGTGGCCGCAGCTGATGTGTACCGATTACCTGGGCGGATCGGTTCCGGCGGGTGGTCCTGGTATACGGGTTCGGCGGCGTTGATGTATAGGGCCTGGGTTGAAGAGATCCTGGGCCTGAAGGTAGAAGGGGATCGCATGCAGGTGAATCCAGTCATCCCCGGATGGTGGCAGGGGTTCCATCTGCGATACCGTCATGGCGAGGCAGTATATGAAATTCAGGTCGAGAACCCGGAAGGCTGCGAGCGAGGTGTGTCACGAGTGGAGATGGATGGCCGCCATGTACCGGATGGCGTAATCCCGTTGCACCGGGATCTGGTCAAGCACCGGATTCTCGTCCGCATGGGGAACCCGCCGCAAACGACCTGAGATGCCCGGATGGAACCTCTACGGTGGCCACACGATGCCCCTACGAAGTCCCCACAATGCCCCCGCCACCAATTACAAATCGGATCTTTAAGATGTCGGTTGTGCTCCCCGACGAAGAATCCGCCTAAATATCAGAAACATGATCAATGCAACCAGAACAATTGCTACGACAGGCAGAACAATAGAGACAATGGTCCCAACGATGGCGGCCAGCAACTCTCCGGTCGAGACGACCGGGTTGCCCGTTCCGGCGGTCGTTGCTGATGACGTGCCGCGCACCAAAACGCTCGAGCCTTGTATCAGACCGGCTACCCCGCCGCCTGCTATGATGGCAATCGGCCACCGAAGTAATGGCGATACATCGCCGACTACTGAAGCGGTGGTCATCGCACCTGCCACAACTGCGGCAGGCGTGGCGATTGTGTCTAACAGATTGTCCACCCACGGAATGTAGTATGCAATTACCTCGATGATCATTGCGACAGCGAATGCAATCGTGGCAGGCCAGGACCCGATCCATTCGAATCCGTGAGACAAGGTTATGTGTCCGGCATGGTGGGCGATGCTCAATCCCAGCAGGGGGACAAAGATTCTGAATCCACAGGTCGCGCTCAGCCCGATGCCGACAAAAAAGGCCATTACTCCTTGCATTGTTAGGTGGTCCCTCCACCCTGCCAGTACCGCATGTACCACATCACAGAAAGCGCCCCACCCAAGATGAATCCAGCGACAAAGACAATCCCCAGTACGGCAATGTGCGGCAACGTCATTCTCCAGAAAAGAACCATCGTGTCGACGCGTTGAAAATTCTGAAAAACGATGATGAGACCAATGACGCCGATCACAATACTAACGATCATTTTTGCCCGCGCCGGTCCGCTCATACCGTCCTCCTTTTCCAAAAAAGCATGTGTAATCCACCTGACAACTGTAAGTTGTCAAATGGAAATGGATTCTTAAGGACTGATTATAAAAAACACTTTTTCATGTTACAAGCCCATTCATTCAGAGGGTCCATACTAATTGCGCAGACAATTATGAAGTAATCCCTTAAAGCTAATCCTGTTTAATTAAACTCTACCCGTCTTGACTCCAGTCCATAAAATAGGTCAACGTATATAATTCTGCTACTTTTCTGCTACCTTTTGGTTTTCGGGATTTTGGGATCGAGGTTCTAGGCTGTCAAATTATTGTTATTATATAAATAAAAAATACGCCGCCAAGGAATCGAACCTTGAACCTACTGATTAAGAGTCAGTTGCTCTGCCAGTTGAGCTAGCGGCGCATAATCTATCAGCTAAGTTTTTGCAGGCCATTAATGTAAAACGCTCAGCCGCCGATTTCAAGTAAAAATCTAATCGATCGGGAAAGTCATCCTGCCCTTCCACTCTATCTCAGGCGTGTGGCGGTTGATGTATAGGGCTAGACGGACTGCCGTCTCGACCGTCTGCACGGTGCCCCCGAGCGGCCACGCGGGGTCGTACTCATCGTCGACTGTGTGGTAGTTACCGCCGAAAAAGAAATTCCTCAGGTGGTTCGCCCCGCTCTCGTACTCATCTCCGGCGGAGAGCCATATTGATGGGATCCCGCGCCTTGCGAAGCTGAACTGGTCAGAGCGGTAGTAGAATCCCTGCTCGTACATCGAGAAGTAGGTATACTTGAGACCCTGCTCGGCGAGGACCTTATGCATGATACTCTCCAAGCTCGAGTACTTGGCTCCCAGTGCGAAGATATCCCCCGTGCGTTCCCATACTGGAGTCGACTCATAGTTGATGTTACAGACGATTCCTTTCGGGTCGAGGCTCAGGGCGAAGTGGCAGGAACCGAGGAGTCCAGACTCCTCCGCCTGACAGGCGAGGATGATGACGGAGTACTTCAGCTCGTCGCGGCGTTCTGCGAGCGCCTTCGCTGTTGCGAGCATGGCGGCCACGGCGGAACCGTTGTCGATAGCACCGTTGAAGATCTTGTCCTCGCCGGGGAGATCCTCGTTCATGCCGAGATGATCGATGTGGGCGCTGAGCAGAATCGCTTTATCTTTATATGCAGGATCGGAGCCTGGGATAAGACCGACGACATTTCTCGTCGTGAAGCTGCGGTAGCTGTTTTTGCCCTCGACAGAGATCTGGAGATCGAGCTCGACGGGTCGGAAGTCGCGGGTCTCGGAGCGCTCGTAGAGTTCGTCGAGGTCGATCCCCTTCTTTATGAAGATCTCTCGCAGGCGCTCTTCCCTGATCCATCCTCTAAATGAGAGATCGTTCTCCAGGTCGGAGGGGAGGTAGAGCTCCTCCCCACTCCATGAATTCTGGACCACGTGCCATCCATAACCGGCCGTTTCTGTCGTGTGAACGAGCAAAATCGCCTTGGCTCCGCGGCTTGCGGCCTCGGCTATCTTGTAGTCCCAGCGGCCGAAGTATGTGAGTGCACCGCCCTCGAAGAGAACATCGGTTTCGTCGGTGAGCGGGGGCGGTCGGTCGCGGTCCGGCTCGTTCACCCGGACGATCACGATCTTGCCTGTTACGTCAGTATCTTTGTAGTCGTCCCAGGACCAGGCGTCCGACTCGATGCCATACCCACAGAAGATGGCGTCGGCAGTCAACGAAAAGCTCTCTACATCGCGCGGAAAACTGCCAACGACGTCGTCGCCAAGCCTGAGAGCCATGCCGACCGATTTCACAGCGAGCTCTGTCAGGGAGTAGCCCTTCAGTGTGAACTCCTGAAAATAGCCCTCTTCTCCGTAGTAGGGCTCGAAACCGTACATTTGAAAGACGCTCCGCGCATACTCCTCGGCGAGCTCCCCGCCGCGCGTCCCGGGCGCGCGGCCCTCCAAGAGATCGCTCGCCAGGAATTGGATATGAGCACGGATATCATCCTTGGATATGTTCATTTCTTTGGAGTTATGGCGCCCGGAGTTTCTATCATCGCCGCCGGGCGTGCAGGATGGGAAAATCGCCAAAACCAAAGCAGGTATTATCGCCGTTAAAATCGCCACGCGCGGAATAGCCGACATTCTTACTATCATATCGAATTCCTTCCTCGTCTATGATATATTGAGCGCGCTCTCACTATAGCACATGCGACAATAGCAACAAGGGGGAACAGATCATGCAGCGTTCCAGATTCTTTTTCCTGCTGGTTTCAGTCTGTCTTCTATTGACTGCCGGCCCTGCCCGGGCCGAGTGGGTCGAGAACGGCGTCTCTGTCTGCGATCAAACCGACACGCAGGAGATGGTTCGAACAGTCAGCGACGGCGACGGCGGTGCGATCATCGCCTGGCGCGACTTTCGAAACTTCACTTACGACATATACGCCCAACGGATCGACGCCGATGGCAACCGCCTCTGGGCGGCGGACGGCGTTCCCGTATGCACCGGTGCAGGAGCACGGAGCTACTTCGTAATGATCCCCGACGGCGAAGGGGGAGCCATTATGGCATGGAACGACGACCGTAGCGGCGGCAATTGGGATGTCTACACACAGCGGATCGACGCGGACGGCACAGCGCTCTGGACCACGAACGGCGTCGCCCTCAGCGCCGCTTCACAACACCAGATGTACCCGGCAATTGTAAGCGATGGGGCGGGCGGCGTAATGGCGGCATGGGAGGATTACCGTTCGGGCGTGAGGTGGGACATATACGCTCAGCGTATCAGCGCAGCGGGGAGTGTGCTCTGGACGGTCGACGGCAGTTCCATAGTCGTCGAAAACGGCGACCAGACGGACCTTGCAATCTGCGAGGATGGATACGGTGGCTTCTACCTCGCATTTACCGACAGTCGCAACGGCAACTGGGATATTTACGCCGCGCGCGTCTGGAGTAACGGCACTCCCTATTGGGGAGGCAGCAGCGCACCACTCTGCACCGACGCATTCACGCAAGGCGGAGCCGTAATCACGAGCGACGGCCTGGGAGGGTTCATAACCGCATGGACCGACAGTAGAAACGGTAACAACGACATTTTCGCGCAGCGAATCAGTGATGCCGGAGCATATATGTGGGCAATGGACGGTATCCCGATATGCGTCTATAGCCTCGAGCAGTACTATCCTGTCATTGTAACGGATGGCTCCTACGGCGCCATCATCGCATGGTTGGATCGGCGCAGTGGTACTCATGATGTCTATGCGCAGCGTGTCGATGTCTGGGGATCTACACAGTGGACCGGTAACGGTGTTCCGGTCTGCACGGAGCCGTCGTTTCAGGATGAAATGACTATGACATCGGATGGCGAGGGAGGCGCGATACTCGCCTGGAGAGATTACCGGTACAGCAGCACCTACGATATCTACACGCAACGCCTGTCCCAATCCGGCACAGCCCTCTGGACCGCTGGAGGAGTACCCCTCTGTATCGAAGTCGGGGAGCAGATGACACTGCAATGCGCCACAGACATGTCGAATGGGGCGATTGTCGCCTTTCTTGATACGAGAAACGGAGGATGGGATGTTTCCGCGCAGCGGATCGAGCGGAACGGATACTGGGGTTACCCCGCGCCTTCGATCGCCTCGGCTCGAGATATCCCCGGCGATCAGGGGGGATCTGTGCAGCTCTCGTGGGACGCGAGTCGGCTCGATATATACCCGGAAGACCATATCAGAACCTACACCGCATGGCGTGCGATCGATGAACTTGCCGCAATAATGGCGACCGAGAGGGGAACAGTGCTGGTAGAAGGCGTAGATGGCTATATTGAATACGAGGAAAGCACCGATCGACTCATGCAGAGCATTGTGCCGCTCCTGCAGTCCAGCCCGGAAGGCGAGCTCGTTGCCGAGCCTCAAATCATCAGGACTGAACTCCTGGCCGGTGAAACCTACTACTGGGAACTCATCACAACGGTCGAAGCCTCGGATTACATCGACACCTACGCGGAGCAGGTCCCGACTCTCTTCGACTCGACCGCTTCGAGCGCCGAGTACCACTACTTCCAGGTGATCGCGCACGAGTTCGATCCAACCGCGTTCTGGGTCTCGGCGGTTGACAGCGGCTACTCGGTCGACAACCTCTCTCCTTGCCCTCCTTTGGCTGTTGCCGCTGAACAGATCTATACTCCCGAAGGCCTCGAGATCACATGGGAGCCGAACACCGAGTCCGATCTCGACATGTACGTGATCCACAGAGGCACAACTTCCGATTTCGTGCCGGACGAAGGTAATCTCGTCTACAGTGAGTGTGAAACGATCTACATCGACGGCGAATGGCGATGGGACAGCGGTTACTGGTACAAGGTCGCGGCGGTCGATGTGCATGGGAACGTGAGTGGTTACGTGCTCGTGGGCCCCGAGAACGTGACGGGCGACGAGACACCGAAGACGCCCATGGCGAGCTACCTCTCGCAGAACTATCCGAATCCCTTCAATCCGGTGACGACAATAAGGTTCGGTCTGAAATCACGGGGAACCGTAGAACTTAGGATCTACGACCCCGCCGGACGCCTCGTGCGCACGCTCTTAGACAAGTCGCTCGACGCGGGACATTACACTGAAGAATGGGACGGACGGGATAATGCGGGCCGCGCAGTAGCGAGCGGGGTATACTTTTACAAGCTAGTAGCGAACTCGTTCCGGGAAACAAAAAAGATGGTGCTTCTACGCTGATGCATCACGTTTTGCAAAATCGATCTTTTAGAAATATTATCTTGCCCAGATATGGGTGACCCAAGCCTATTATCCCTAGAATTATATTGACTTCGCCCGTCCTGACTTTACAATCCAAAACGGTTATAACTGTCTCTGAAGAGAAGAATGGCACGAAGGAGGTCTGTCATGTTCGGTAAATCCAGATGGTGGCTGTTTGTGATCGCCAATATGATGATCGTATCCCTGATGTTCCTGGGCGCAGGTTGCAGCGAGAGCACAACACCCGAGGAAAATGGCGGCGGAGGGGGCGACACCACACCGCCAGAATTATCTTCGGTTACTCCGACGGACCAAACACATATCGAGGTCTCCTTCAGCGAGGAGGTCGATGAGCTGACCGCGCAGCATCGAAACCACTATGCGGTCCACCGATACGGTATCATCATTCAATCCGAGTCCGCTCTGTCAAAGAGCAGCCTGGATTGGGGAGACACTCTGTACGTAGATTCGTCTGTGCTGCAAGCGAACGGTGAGAGTGTTATGCTTTCCGTCTCGCCGATGATCGTTGGCGGCACGTACCACCTCATCGCCGATAATATAAAAGATACGAGCGGAAACGCCATGACCGGGCCGGATACCCTGAATTTTGTCGGCGTAAGCACGCCGGACCTGACACCGCCCGAGATTATCAACCGCACTCCCTACCCGGGAGAGACTGGCGTTGGAATCGGCCAGTCCGTAACGGTCACCTTCTCCGAACCGATGCAGTGGGGCTCGGTGATGTCCGCGTTCAGCTGGAAAGCCCCTGGTGATATCGACGTCTCTTTCGATATGAGCGACATCGAACCGCATATCTTCTCGTTCAGCCCTGAATATCCTCTGGATAACAACACTACATATACAGTCGTGTTCGCGGCGAGCACGGCACAGGATTATTCCGGCAACTATCTAGATGCTGTGAGCTGGTCGTACACAACGACAAACGTCACAGACACAACGCCTCCAACGGTCGTTTCCACATCACCAGCCGACAGCGCAACAGACGTGCCGGTCGATGCAGTGCTGGAGATCGAATTCTCCGAGGCCATCGATCCGAATTCGATGGAAGAGGGCGGTATATTCATGACGCCCGATCCAGGAGACGGAATCGTGACATGGACCGATGGCGGCACTACGCTGAATTTCGATCCGACCGATCCACTGCTCGACGATACAGCTTACTCCTTGATTATCGTGGAGGGAGCGGTAAGAGATCTCGCCGGGAATCCGCTTTCCGGCAACTATTCGATGGTATTCACAACGGGAGCTTCTTTACCCACCGGAGGATATTCCGGCACGGTCGCGGGCGATCCGAATTCTACAGCGGCGGCGAATCCGGAGGGCGCGCTCTCGATCGCCTTCATGGTCAACATGTTCACACAGGAAGGGGATGAAGGCCCTCCGCCATTGGGTGGATTCGACGAAGTCGCTTCGGACGGCTCATACGAAATCGGAAATCTCGGGGACGGCACTTACTGGCCGGGCGCCATGATGGATACGGATGGGAACGGTGAGATCAATCCGGATTACGGGGATGCGATAGGCATGTACGGAATCGACTTCGAATCGCTCATGGGCGAGCCTGAGCCGGATTCGGTCATCATAGCCGGAGGCGGCACCCTGACCGGTATAGATTTCGGCCTGTATGACCCGATCGCTATATGGGGCCGGGTCGAGTACGGTGGGACAATCTACTCGGGCGATCTCCACATGTACAATTACTATGTCGGAGTGTTCGACACGTCTACCTTCGACCCGGAGAATCCTAATCCAGAATACGGCACCGAGGAGCAAAGCATCGTTTATGATGATGAATTCGTCGTTCACGAGTTCGAGGACGGTCTCGTCGATGGATCCTACTATATCGGCACGTACTTGGACGTGAACTATAACGGCGAATACGATCCGGTGACCGATCCGGGAGGATTCTATGAGATCGGCGGCGAGATGGCTTATGTAACCGTCGAGAACGGAGAGGACTCGGGGGACGGCATTGTCGTCGTCCTTCAGGATCCCGACGTTGTAGCCGCATTGAACATGGGTACTGTATCATGGATCAAGGCAAGCGACGCTGAGAACCGGATGAACCCCCGACTTCAAGCTGTAATTGAAAACCTCAAACGCGCCCTCGAGGAGCGTCAGCGTTAGAACGCAAAGAAAGCGCCTGCATGTCTCAGCATTGCTTTGCCAGTTGGTATATCACGGAGAAGTGCAATTTCGATTGTCCCTACTGCTTCGTCTATCACCCGACTGGCATTAAGGGGACGCTGAAATCGATCACCGACCGATTCAAGCGGCCGTCACCCCCAAAGTACGATCTGTACGAAGAACTGGATAAGGTGCTCGGAAAGTTCCTCGCAACAGGCATGTCGTTCACGTTCGGGTTCACGGGCGGAGAACCGTTCGTGACCCCCCACTTCGTAGATATTTGCCGCCGGATCGCCTCTCATGATCAGTTCATGATCTCCCTCGATACGAATTTGACCATGAGAAGCATCCAGGAGTTCATCGAGGCGGCACCCCCAGAGAAGGTCGAGTACATCAGCGCGGCTTTGCACATCGAGGAACGTGAGCGTATCTACGGAAGCATAGATCCCTTCCTTGACAATGTCCGGGAGCTGCTCGACCGCGGCTACACCGTGGTCGTAAATCACGTCATGCACCCCGATATGTTCGAGAAGCTCGACGAGATCTACGGACATTGCCTGTCGCGAGGCGTGCGGCTCAAGCTGAAACCGTTCAAGGGAGTACATGATGGCAGGGTGTACCCGCAGGCATACTCAGAAGAGCAGAAGAGACTCATCGACGAGCTCTCTCCAACCCCGCAGTACGACCTGCGGTCGAGACATTTTCTCGGGCTTCAGTGCAAGGCCGGCAAGAATCTAATCCGCATCTGGGCCAACGGCGACATAACGCGCTGTGTCGGCGATTATTCACTTCTCGGCAATATATACACCGGATTCGAGCTGTACGATTCCGCACGGCCCTGCATCATCGAAACGTGCCCCTGTTTCGATCCCGAGCGGTTAATCGACGATTTCGAGACGAGGGTGACATTCCCGCCTCTTACCCGCAGGATATATAAAATCAAAAACCTCATGAACAAGATCAAGGTACGGTTGTAAAAAGGGGAAGCGGCGAACCGCTTCCCCTGTATAACCAACTAAAGCGAACAAATCGATCTAGAATGAGTAGCCGAGCAGGAAGGTGATCGAGTTGTTCTTCACGTCGGTACTCTCGCCCTCCGAATCGTCGTCTACAATGCTCGTCAGACCCAGGCCATACCTGCCCTCGAGGGTTATCATGTGCCCGCTATCGAGCACGTAGTCGATACCGGCACCGAAGAGCAGACCGAAATCGGTTCCCTTGAGGTATTCATCGAGCATCGCATCGACCTCTGCCTCGTCTTCGGGAGTGACTTCGGCGTCAGCGGACCAGCCGTGGCTGGCCTTAATGCCGAGGTAGGGGCCCGCCAGGAAATGCGGCTTGATATTGCCCTCCGTGGGGACGGTAACCTTGGCGAGGACATTGATATCGACATAGTAAAACTTCCAGGTCATCTCGATATCTGAATCCGGATCCGTCTCTTTCGAGCCCTTCTGCATGAACAGCACTTCGGGCATGAGTGTGAACATCTCGCTGAAGTTGTACCCCATAGCCAGACCGCCGGCCATTCCCATCGCATAGGACGGATCATCAGCGTCGTCACCAGAGAACTTCCCCATGTTGAGACCGGCCTTGATGCCAAAGTAGTAGGGTTTTTCATCCTGCGCGAATGCGCCCGACGCGACGAACATCATCATTGCCATTGCGACCAGCACGAACGATAGCTTTCTCATTTGGTTCCTCCTCCTGAATGTAATTATCTTACGTTATACAACAACATCACCGAGAGCGAGCAAAATGAACCACTCACCTCCTTTCACCGTTGACACTATTGGTCAGTACTTGCGCAATCGCCCTTCGGTTGTAAAACGACTTTGCATGTTAAAACGAAGCCGAAGCAAACTTCAGCAAATTTTGAGCCTATTCAAAAAATCCGTCAATAATAATCTGTAGTACGCAAAACGCACATGGATGTTTCTGCCCATAATCTTGGCGCTCATTAACTACTTATTGACAAATAAGTTAGTTAGTAGTAGAATGGGGCGTCACAATCGGTTCCAAGGGGCTCCACCCCGATGTACATTGTGCGCGAGAGGGATTCGGCAGTTTATCGAAAGAGATCTAGTTGTATCTTGATCGGAAGTCTCTCTCGTTTTTTGCATCCGCATCTCGCTGCTCATCCTCGAGAGGACTATCACACAATAAATTGATGTCAACCTTCGCCGTACCTTGCCGGCACGGGATGAAAGGGGTGATAGCCGACCAACCGAAGGGTTCAATTACTAAATTAGCGGATCGGACACAGTGAACACGCAAGAGGGGGAATTATGCGTCACAGAATGATGATCCTGCCGGTTCTGCTGGTAGTGCTGCTCACCTGCATGACCGGATGGGCATTCGCCGAGAAGAAATGGGTCTCGATCGATGGGACCACCGTGCCGGCAGGTCCCAAAATAACAGTCATTACTTCAAACGAGACAGAAACGATACTCAGGTTCGATATACCTGGATTCTGGGTAGAGGAGATCACTGAAGGGGTACAAACATTCCACGTGCTTAGGTTCCCCGGGTATGGCACGACACTCGAGATCGGCAAGCCTGAGCTACCAGTGATCAGCGAGCTCGTGGCGATTCCCGCCACAACCGGAATCATCTCCCACATAGTCGAGCACGAAGAAACTGTCCTGGATGGATATCTCATATATCCTTTCCAGAAGCCGCTCCGAGAGGGTGAAGAGAGGATTAGCTTCGAAATCGACCACGACTTTTATAATCAGGTCGGGATGTATCCAAAAACGGTCGAAGTAGGGAAACCAGCCATCTGGCGAGATCTGCGAGTAACTAATATACGTGTCGCTCCTATGCGCTACGTCCCTTCGAAAAAGACATTGAACGTATGCAAGAGCGTGACGGTGAGGCTGGAATACACTGGCGAAAGTGACACCAACAGAAAAGACCGGCAGATCGGTCCGATCAAAAAACATTACGACGAAATGTATAGCCGCAATGTGATCAACTATGAATATTTAAATGTTCCGCTTCTCGAAGACACAGATGAGGAAACTATTGATATCCTCATAATCACCCAACATGGCTTTATGAGTTATGTGGAACCCCTCGTGACATGGAAAGAGGAGCAAGGATACACAGTATACGTAGCGCCGAATATCGAGATCGGCAGCAACGACGTCGATAACATAAAAGCCTACATACAGAACAAGTATACCGAGAATGGAATTAGCTATGTTCTATTCGTCGGCAGTGATTACTACTATCCCGGCTATGAGGGCTACGGCTTTTTCAGCGATTACTACTATACGCTACTCGAGGGCGATGATGATTTTCCGGAGATCGGAATCGGCCGGTTCCCCGCGATGAACGGCACCGAAGTAAGTATCATGGTGAACAAGAGCGTGACTTACGAATCGAGTCCTCCATTTGGGGATTGGCTGAGAAATGTGCTCCTGGTCGCCCACTGCCAGATGGCACCAGACTGGTATCAAGGATGCAAGGAGAGCATCAGGCTTGCCGAATATACTCCGTCCGGCACATACAGCGTACTGTATCCGGATTTTATCACAGCATATGGAGCAAAAATAAATGTAGGAGGTGACAGAGCGACCAACGAAGACGTAATTGATTATATCAACGAAGGCGTGCGTGTTGTAAATTATCGCGGTCACGGAAACTCAATCTCCTGGCTGGACTGGAATATTAATTATGAGGAATTCCAGGCAGCGGACGTTGACCAAATCAATAACGGCAACATGACACCGGTCGTATTCAGCACTGCGTGTTGGAACGGAAATGTCCTTTACGATGGAGGCCTGTGCATCGGAGAGTACTGGGTTCTGCAGCCAGACGCGGCGGTCGCATACTACGGAGCCAGCTATCCTTCATTCACGTATGTCAATAACTACTACGATATCTCGTTCTTCGCCAAGATATTCGACGAAGGTGTTACAACAGTCAGCGATGCGACAAACGAAGCATGCGTTAACGGGATTCTGGGTTTTGGAGACTTGGGTTTGGATAATGCCCGGATGTATATCTGGCTGGGAGACCCGACACTTCACATCATATACGACGATATCGAACCGCCTGCGCCGGAACTCATCTCTCCCGTCCCTGGCGAAATCTTCGATGAACCGGCACAACCGACCTTCGACTGGAGCGACGAAGTGCTGGCGGATTATTATCGAGTTCAGATTGATAATGATCCGGATTTTATCAATCTGATCTATGATGATACGTGTTCGGTCAGTGAATTGAATTCACCCGTCCTGAGCGGGGGAACCTACTACTGGCGAGTTCAATCGATGAAGTACGCCATTCCAGGATTCTGGTCCAATCCGAACCATTTCTCTGTGGGAGTGCCGTTTGAAGCGCCTGCGCTAATCTTTCCCTACGATAACTCCAAAATCAAGGCTTCAGGAAGTATCACACTGGAATGGCAAGGCGTAGAGAACTGCTCGAGGTACTATGTCCAAGTTGATAACGACGCCGCATTCAGTTCTCCACATATATATGAATTCTGCAGCGGCTATGAGTTCGAATTTTCGGTCAAAGGTATGGATCTGGACACATATTACTGGCGGGTACGCTGTGATTGCGAAGGTTGGCCCTGGTCGGATGCCCGAACTTTCAAGCTCACTGAACCTGGTAAAACGATACCGGATCCTGACCCGCAGCTCACAGCGAACTTCCCCAACCCGTTCAACCCGTCCACGACGATCAGCTTCGAATTGCCGAAGACGGGGCACGTGAAGCTCGAGGTATTCAACGTTAACGGCGCGCTCATAACAACCCTCGTAGATGAGGTGCGTGAGTCGGGACGCCACGACGTGCTCTGGAACGGCAAAGACGCGAAAGGAGTCTCGGTTGCAAGCGGCATCTACTTCTACCGGCTCAAAGCCGGTGCAGAGGTCGTGACCAAGAAGATGATGTTGCTCCGATAGAACATCGATAATCAGCTAGACAAAAAGGGGAAGCATGCTGAACTCATGTTTCCCCTTTCCCTGGGACAGCGTATTGGCTGTGTTCCTCTTTGCGATTTCTCGGTCTAGCAGAAGTTATTCACCAAGAGCAGATTCCGCTCAATCGGGAAGAACGATATTGATCTGAATCCAACCTCTCGTGGTTAACCCGAGATCATCCTTCACCTCGACAAAAAACGTATGTATGCCAGAGTTAAACTGCTTTTCGGGGGCCGAGATGATACCCGGCTCACAGGCGGTCTCCCACTGGTTGGGATCGTCTGGATCCTGGATGTCCCAGCCGTACCGATAGCAGGCGATCTCACTGCCGTATATGCTCGCATCACCGATCCAGCTGAAGTTGAGCGGTGTACTAGCCGGCACATCCATCTCCACCGGATATAAGTGCAGGCCAATGAACCTATAAGAACCGAGATACGGTTCCACAACGTCAAGCAATGGCATGAAGCTTTCAGTAGCTGTTTATTTATGAGTGATTTAGGGGAGATCTATGGTGCCGTTTTCGACAAAATAAAGCCGGGCCGGTTGATTGCCGCCGGCCCGGCACATGTTCTGCCGGGTTCTTTTTCTCCTGCGCCGCCTAGAACGGCAGGTCGTCGTCATCCCCGCCTGCAGGCGCAGCCTGCACGTCGTCGGGCGGGGACTGTTGCGCATCCGCGTCAACGGTGAAGGGCGCATCACCTGCACGCCCGAGCATCACCATCTGGTTCGCGACAATCTCGGTCGTGTACCGCTTGTTACCTTCTTTGTCATCCCAATCCCTCGTCTGGATCCTCCCCTCGAGGTAAACCTGCTTACCCTTCTTCAGGTACTCGCCGCAGATCTCGGCGAGGCGCCCGAAAGCGACGACCCTGTGCCATTCGGTCCGCTCGGTTCGCTCTCCGTCGCGGTTCTTGTAGACCTCGTTCGTCGCAACTCGGAAGTTCGCGACCGGCGTGCCTCCCTGTGTATGGCGAAGCTCCGGATCGGAGCCGAGATTTCCAACGATTATAGCTTTGTTTATACCACTCATCACCGCACCTCCTGTGCGAAAAAATAACGAACCTCTCTTCCCCCACGCACATCCACCACCCCGGCAGGTTCGATCTCTATTGTAAACATTCAAGCGCCAAGGTCAAGGAAAATCAATGGGATAGCCAGCGGCGAACAGGTGCCGGAACCGAATCTAAGCCATGTATAAAGGTAAAGTTACGCCATCCAAGCTACTTTTGTTTGACTACCCGCGCTACTCCATACATAATTATTCCTGCCCCACTGACGGGGGCAACGCGGTTCAATCCAGTGCGCACATAGAATCATCAAAAAGGAGGGAACCATGGCATTGTCAATCGGCGACAGGGCACCCGGTTTCGAATTACCGATCACGATGGAAGAGACCTGGAAACTATCCAATCATCTGCACGACAAGAACATCGTGCTTCTTTTTTTCCCACTCGCGTATAGCTCCAATTGCCACAAAGAGCTTTGCTCGATCAGGGACGGGTTCAACGAGTTCAGAAACCTCAACGCCACAGTCGTTGCGGCGAGCATCGACAACCCCTTCGTGTTGGGCAAGTGGAAGGAAGAGCTCAAACTCCCATTCGAGCTCCTGAGCGACTTCAACAAGACCGTCGCACCGGCATACGGAGCGTTCCATGAAAAGCTCGGGCCGCTGAACGGCGTCGCCAAGCGTTCCGCCTTTGTAATCGACAGGGAAGGGATAATACAGTATGTCTGGGTCAGCGACGACCCAGGTACGCTCCCAGACGCCGACGCGATCAAGGACGTACTGGACGAGCTGAAGTAGTAAGGGATAAATCTCGACACGGACAGGTTCGAGATTACCGTAACGCCATAGATGACTCAGGGTTGAGCTGAAACAGATGGCTTGATCGCCTTTATCAGCTGGTAGGCCTTAATCTCGTATCCCATCGCCAGCCAGAACTTGTGGGTCTCCTCGCGATAAAGGTCGCTGTTGAGCCCTATCGCCAGGCATCCGCGGCTGCGGGCCGTCTCCTCGCCCAGCCCGACCATCCTCTGTCCGATCCCCTGGCGCCTGAACCTTTCGTCCACGATCAGGTCTTCGATCTGCATCGCCAATCCCTTGCGGGAAAAGGATTCATGGAAATTCATATCCATCATGGCGACGATCTCCCCTTCCTTCTCGGCGACGATCACCTCGCAGTCGGGATTGTCGAGGATACACTGGTAGATTCTGTGGAACTTATCGGGCGGGAGTTCCCGGGAGATGTAACTGACCATCTCGTATTCTGGTAACCAGAGCTGCTTGAGCAGCTTCAGGCAACTCTCGCAGTCTTCCTTTCGCGCACTCCTGATCTCCATTGATAATGCCCCCTCCGGCACGCCATGCAGCAACCCGCGCACATTCCCGCACTGATGGATTCAACGGAAAGACCGCAGCAGACGGCGATAGTCCTACCCCTCGAGAGGGGCTGGAAGTAATTATGCTTTCGATATATATGCCGCTTTAAATTTTTGGGGTGGACGACGGGATTCGAACCCGTGACAACTGGAACAACAATCCAGGGCTCTACCACCTGAGCTACGCCCACCACAATTCATTTATATTCTATTTACACGCTGACCGTTACGCAAGTAAAAAGGATTCCGAGTGCCAATCTCGCGTAGCCGGTGATGCTCAGGCTCGATTAGGGCATTTCCATCAGAAGGACCCTGGGCGACTAATGAGCGTGAATACATATGATTAAAAAAATACGCCCGGCAGGATTCGAACCTGCGACCTACGGATTAGAAGTCCGTTGCTCTATCCAGCTGAGCTACGGGCGCAATCTCAGACTTCACATAATATTGTCTTTTGCCGGGAATATCAACGTTTTGTGCAAAGGACATGCTGCTATGGCGATACCATGATCTCAAAGGCATCGGTGTCGATCCGCTTCTGTGACTGCAAATCCCCCTCGATCTTCAGGACAAGGCTATTGCTGCCCTGCGAGAGGTCAAATGTTACGATCTCATTGCTGTTCGCCTTCGGCGCGAACAGCGCTGTAATTTCCTCGTCGTTCAGCGTGGCTGCGAAACTCTCCGGATCGGTTCCCTCGTAGTACCAGATGCCGAGGCTGTACTGCGTGGCTCCCGCCGGCAGCTCTACCTCGCTCGAGGAGCAGGCGAAATACGAGAGGAGAAGATTTTCATCACCCTCCTCGTCACCCGTCCCATCGTAGCCACCTCGCAAGGTCATGGTATCTAGATCTTTCTCGTTTCCCTTCTTGTATCGGAGGCTGAAGGTGTGAATCGCGTACAGTTCTATCGGTATGGGGCCCGTGCTTGGGCGGGCAAAAGTCCCCGCTTTATCGTACCCGAGAATTTCAAGCGAATATCTTTCTTCATATGTGCCGACGATCCGTATCGAAAAATTCCCGTCTACCGGCTCAGATACTGTGAGCTCGACGGATGTGGGCCCTGGATTGCCCGTCACTAAATTCCCTAACCCGATCGTTTCATATGTTGAGTAGGGAATATCAGCGTATGAATATCCACTCAACGGATCTATTCCTGTTTTTCTACCTTCCGGATCTGTCAGTAGATAATCATTATTTGAATGCAGGCGCATGATGATCTCAGAACGATTTGCATATATGTCAATAGGCTTATCATTCTTTGAAAAGAGCCTCCTATTTCTTTGTGACGGCTCTCCTAGCGCTTTATCACCTAACGCCACGCTTTGCGTGTCTACGATGCTCGTTTGGGCTAAATGTTCTGAAGCAGGTTCTTTCTCGTTAGATCCGTTGCAGCCAATACTCATTGGAGCGAGAATTAACACTGAATAGCATAGGGTCAGCCATGAACTAGCGTGTAGGCTATTCTCCCGCATGATCTTCGCTTCTCCTGGAACAATGAATACTGTGTTTATGGCGTCGCAATTATCTCAAACTTATCCGTATCGATATTCCGTCTTGCCGGCACATCTCCCTCGATCGTCAAGACAAGACTGTTGCTGCCTTGCGAGAGATCGAGCGTTACGATCTCGCTGCTGTCAGGAACTGGATTAAACATATCTGAAATATCAATATCGTTTAAGGTGACCGTGAAACTTCCTGCGTCGATGTCTTCATGATATGTTATCCCCAAAGCATATTGCATGATTCCAGAAGGCAGCCGTACTGTTTTTGAAGCAATTGTAAAGTAACTGAGCAATTGATTCACATCCCATTTCCTCTGGCTGTCCCCATCGTAACCGCCTTCAATCTTCATCAGATCTCCACTACTAGGGCCATAATGTATGCAATATTGGTGAACAGCCTCATTGTATATTGGAATTTCATCGCTTATGAAGCGTGACGACACAAATTCCTCATCACAGCTTATTATTTCTAACCTATATGTTCCTATATCCGTGCCAGTAACTTGAAGGGTGTAATCCCCCTCATCTGGCAGCATAATTTCCAATTCCTTAGTCTCTGGTCCAGGATTGCCCGTTATGAGATTTCCCAACGCAATTGTTTCATAAGAAGAATATGGGATATCCCAGTAATCGTCTCCATTGATTGGATCAAAGCCCGTCCTATCTCCGGTTGGAGCGGTAATTAAGAGCTCTCCGGGAGATTGGAGTCGAATGTTGAGAAGTGAATTATAGGGCATCCATTTAGGTCCCTTGAAGAGGCGGATGCTATGAAATGTATTACTATACCTATCTGCCAGGGTTGTTTCTACGCCTCCACTAGGATCAACAATCAAATATGTTGTTTCTTCGACATTCATACCTGTGCCAACAACAAAGTGTTTTTTATTATTTACTGCCAACACCTGAGGCCCAAAATTGCATATATAAGTTTTAAGGTCGTCCCATTCTGTCCAGTAATAATCTTTGAAATATGAAACACCCACATTGGCTTCTATCTGCGCGTAATATGCCGCCATATGCCAGTATATACCTCCATACTCATCATATCCACGAGGCTTTCCCGATTCATCGGGCACGCTAAGCCAAGCATTTAGCTCGAGCGGAGCAACTTCCACTCCCCAATAATTCAGAACTATCGTCGCTGAAATCAAAGCACAACCCTTTGCACTGATGGTGTGCTCTATTTCTCCCTCGTTGCCTTCGCAAAGAAAAGCCGTGTCCGGCCACTCTGCTGTATAGCAAACAGAGTCGTAATGATCATCAGGATATTCACCTTGATTATAGATTTGACCACTCGGAACTGTTCCTGTCTCTAATCTTGGAAGAACCGTAAATTCACCTTCATAATATTTAACATCATTCCTATAAAAAGACATTTGCCATGTGCCAGGGTAGTTGCATACGGCGCTTCTCAAGTATGTGACGTATAGATCCCTCGTTCCGCATACAACCCAATATGGGACCAAATTCACGAAACAATCCGTTTCTCCCCCATATTCAGAATGAAAAACAATATCTGTCCAATCATTGGTTGAATTATCGGGAAGCACAACACTAGCGTTCCACCGATCCCCGTCATTTATAGCTGTTATATGAGTGCGGCCTCCAACTTCAATATCGGAATTATATGCTGTGGAATCTATCATTTGAATAGGGATGCTATCTCTTTGCGGCACCCGAAACCAACCTATGAAATAATCTGCATCTGTAGACGACAAAGTTGGTCTTACGTTTTCTGACATTTGGCTAAATATTGCACGAGTACTGT
>DAOUUU010000008.1 GCA_030667985.1 Candidatus Krumholzibacteriota bacterium | reverse complement strand
TTCCATATCGGTTCCGGCGGGCTCACCGAGGAGCGCCTGGGAGAGATCCTGGAACGGCATTTCAAGGTGCTGCTGGTCACCGAAGAGGTCTACGAGGAGAGCAGGGAGCTGCTGCACAGATCGACGGAGGGTATGTTGCCGGTCATGAACGTGATACCAGACGTTCATGGAGCTCCGTGGAAAGAGGGGAGTCCCCGATCCAGGGGGGTCGCCTTCGGCGAGTTGAGAAAGGCCGTTGTGAAGGCGGTCGGTCAGGATATATCGAATATCGAGGAATCATGAATGGTGAAAACTACAATCGTTGGTTGAAGGAGTGTCGACCCGTATGAGCGTTGGAAAGATTGTCAAGGTATCGGGCCCCCTCATTGTGGCAGAGGGAATGAGTGGGGCGAAGATGTTCGAGGTCGCGCGCGTGAGCGAAAAGAAACTGATCGGGGAGATCATTGAGCTGCATGGCGATAACGCTTTTATCCAGGTCTACGAGGACACGGCTGGACTCGGGCCGGGAGAGGAAGTCACATCGACGGGACAATCGCTCAGTATCGAGCTCGGGCCCGGTCTTCTCCAGTCGATCTATGATGGGATCCAGCGTCCGCTCGACATTATATACAGCAGTGTGGGCCATTATATTACTAGAGGGATAGATGTGCCCGGTCTCGACCACGCGAAGAAGTGGGATTTCACTCCCAACAAAGCATTAAAGGAGGGCGTCGAGGTCAAGGCCGGCGATATCCTCGGAGAGGTCCCCGAGACAGAGTTGATCGTTCACCGCATCATGGTTCCCCCCGATGTCGTGAGCGCCAGGCTCATCAAGGCGCCGGAAAAGGGAAGCTACACTATCGAAGAAACGATCGCAGTGATCGAGACGGATAAGGGGAAGAGGGAGCTAAAGCTCTCGCATCGCTGGCCGGTGAGGATGCCGCGTCCTGTAGTAAGGAAACTTCTTCCCGAAAAGCCGCTCGTCACGGGGCAGCGGGTCATCGATATGTTCTTTCCGATCGGCCAGGGAGGCACTGCCTGTGTTCCGGGACCCTTCGGCGCGGGCAAGACGGTCATACAGCATCAGCTCGCCAAATGGTCCGATGCCGAGATCATCGTCTACATAGGATGCGGGGAACGCGGAAACGAGATGACCGATGTTCTACAAGAGTTCCCCGAGCTGAAGGATCCGGCGACGGGCCGTCCGCTCATGGAACGAACCGTATTGATAGCGAACACCTCCAATATGCCGGTCGCGGCGAGAGAGGCGAGCGTCTATACAGGAATCACGATCGCCGAGTATTTTCGGGACATGGGATACAACGTGGCGGTGATGGCCGACTCGACATCCCGCTGGGCCGAGGCGATGAGAGAGATGTCCGGAAGGCTCGAGGAGATGCCGGGCGAAGAGGGTTATCCCGCCTACCTTCCGTCGCGTATAGCCAGTTTTTACGAGAGGGCCGGTCGGACCGTCTGCCTCGCCTCTGAAGAGAGGATCGGTACACTCAGCGTGATCGGCGCCGTTTCGCCTCCAGGAGGAGATCTCTCCGATCCGGTCGTGCAGGCTACACTCAAGGTCGTGAAGGTTTTCTGGAGCCTCGAGGATCAGCTCGCCTTCGAGAGGCATTTCCCGGCGATCGGGTGGCTCTCCAGCTACTCGCTCTATCACGAAAACCTCGCCGACTATTTCAGGGACGAGCTTGAGGAGAAGTGGGAGGAGATGAGAAAATACTCGATGCTTCTACTTCAGAAGGAATCCGAGCTAAAGGAGCTGGTCAGGCTCGTAGGCCAGGATTCACTCTCGCCCCAGGATCGTATGATCATGGAGACGACAAAATCGATACGTGAGGATTTTCTCCATCAGTCTGCTTTCGATCAGGAAGATGCATATACGAAACTATCGAAACAGAGCCGCATGCTCGGCGTCATACTCGAGCTCCACGAAGCTTGCCTGAGGGCCATCGAAAAGAGCGTGCCCCTGGCCTCTCTGGTCGAGCTGCCCGTGCGCGGGAGGATAGCCCGGATGCGGTATGCGCACGAGAAGGAGAGCGGGCTGTTTGACGAGATAGCAAAGGATATCGAAGAGCAGATATCAAAGCTTTCTACGAAAGAGACCGCAGGCGGCGAATGAGGGCCGCGGAGGGACGACCCGTCCCTATTAACGAAGAAAGGGAATATGGATGGTAACTGAATACTCGACAATCGGAGATATCGCGGGTCCATTGATCCTCCTCGACGACGTCGATCATGCGACCTACGAGGAGCTCGTCGAAGTGGAGCTGCCGGACGGCGAGATCCGTCGCGGGCAAGTACTAGAGGTGAACAGAAAGAAGGTTCTGATCCAGCTCTTCGAGGGAACGCGCGGGGTCGATATCGAGAAGACTCGTGTGCGTTTTCTCGGCAGGGGGCTCGAGCTCTCGGTCTCGCCCGATATTCTCGGCAGGATATTCAACGGTCTAGGCCTGCCTATCGACGACGGCCCGAAGATCATTCCCGAGAAAAAACTCGACATCAACGGGAATCCTATCAATCCATACGCGCGGATCTATCCGAAGGAGTTCATCCAGACCGGAATCTCTGCGATCGACGGTCTCAACACGCTCGTACGCGGCCAGAAGCTGCCCATCTTCTCCGGATTCGGGCTGCCCCATTCAGAGCTTGCCGCCCAGGTGGCACGTCAGGCGACCGTCCCCGGAGCGGAGTCGGCCTTCGCCATCGTCTTTGCCGCGATGGGAATCACCTTCGAGGAGGCGAACTATTTCATACGAGATTTCCAGAGAACTGGCGCGATGGAGCGTGTCGTGCTGTTTATCAATCTCGCCAACGATCCGACGATCGAGCGTATCGCGACACCCAGAGCGGCTCTCACCGCCGCGGAATATCTTGCATTCGACCGCGGCATGCACGTGCTCGTCATCATGACAGATATGACCAACTACTGCGAGGCGCTGCGGGAGGTCTCGGTGGCGAGAAAAGAGATACCGGGAAGGCGAGGGTACCCTGGATACCTCTATACGGATCTCGCGACGATATACGAGCGCGCCGGGCTCCTAAAGGGGAAGAAGGAGGGAGAGGTGCTCGAGGGCTCGATCACGCAGATCCCCGTGCTCTCGATGCCGGACGACGACAAGACGCACCCTATTCCCGATTTGACCGGTTATATAACCGAAGGGCAGATCATCCTCGACCGGAACCTGCACCGAAAGGGGATCTATCCGCCGATCAACGTCCTGCCTAGCCTCTCCCGTCTCAGGGACAAGGGCATAGGTGAGGGAAGGACAAGGGACGACCACGCCCAGATCGCCAACCAGCTCTTCAGCTCCTACGCGAGGAGCAGGGAGGTCGAGGAGCTCGCGGTCGTTCTGGGGGAAGCGGCCCTGACACCGGCCGATAAGGCTTTTATGTCCTTCGGCGAATCCTTCGAGCGCGGTTTCGTCCGGCAGGGGATAGATGAGAACCGTGGTATAGAGCAGACGCTCTCGATAGGATGGGATCTCTTGACGATGATCCCGAGGACCGAGATCAAGCGGATCAAGGACGAGTTCATCGACAAGTATCTCCCAAAGGGAGCTTAAGGAGCGGAGTTGAAACGCAAGGTCAATCCCAACCGGATGATGTTGCTCCGCCAGCGGCGCAGGCTCGAACTCGCCAGGCGGGGCCACAAGCTGCTCAAGACCAAGCAGGAGAAGTTGATGCAGAACTTCTTCGCTCTCGTCAAGGAGACGACCGAACTGAGGCGAAGTGTAGAGGACGATTTTCTCGTTATCGGTTTTCATTTTCTCGAGGGTCGCGCGGCAACCGGCCGGCAGCAGCTCGAGGATGCGCTGGGCCTCAGCACGAAGCAGGGCGAGCTCCGTCTCAAGACGCGCAACGAGATGAACGTCAAGATACCCGTGTTCGAATTCACCATGCCGGAGGGGGATCCGGCATATTCGGTGGTCGCTGTCTCGCCGGAGCTCGATAACGCTTTCGAAAAGCTCTTTGGATCTATCGGCGGTCTGCTCCGTCTGACCTAGCTCGAAAACGCCCTCTTTCTGATGTCCGAAGAGCTCGAGAAGACGAGGCGGCGAGTAAACGCTCTCGAGTATGTCCTGATTCCCGATCTCGAAGGAGCCATCAGGAGCATAGAGGACAAGCTGAGCGAGAACGAACGCAGCAACCAGACGCGTCTGATGAAGATCAAGGATATGGTACAGCAGCGTGAGGGCAGCTCCTAGGCGCGTCATTTCCACTCCACGTAGTACTCCCGCAATTCTTTGAAATCGTTTGACCATAACGGCGAGGTCCCGAGAGTACCGCCGAAGGCAATTGGTTTAACATCGACGGTGATCCGATGACAGGGATGGGCCGTAGGGAGACGTCTCTACAACGACGGGTCGGACGGGACGCTCGAGTGGGACCTGGTGTCGCGGAACGGCCAGGATGTGACGAGCGGCATATATCTCTTTTCAGTGGAACCGGAAGATGACAGCCTCCCGAGTCATATCGGGAAGTTCACCCTGATCAGATAGAGAGAGTAAAGGATGGTATTATATCGGTATTCACTGCTGTTGTAATGAGTTAAATGGAAATGTGACGAGGACGGAGATGGTCCCAAGTGAAGCGGTCTCTTTTTTTTGGGGCCGCCGGCAAATTAATTGACTAATAACAAGGCGCTGTATATATTTATCCATGGCAAGCGAGGGAGTTATTGAAACCCCCACCCAACGTTCCCCCGTGTCCATTCTTCATGCACCTTAAGGGGAATGTACCTCGATGTTCGAAAATCGTAAGGCAAGGAGCAAGACAATGAGAGGCCGCTCTGCATTCTTCGTTGTTTTTTATGTTCTAATTATGCCCTTGACCTTGCTGATGACTACGGCTGATGTCCAAGCGCAGTCGGGCCGGATCACCGGCAAGGTCGTAGATGCTGCCACTGGAGAATCCCTCGCCTACGCGAACGTTGTGGTCTTAGGTACGACGATGGGAGGAATGACACTCACCGACGGCTCCTTCACGGTGGTCGGCGTTCCTGTTGGTACGTATACCGTCAGGGCCATGATGATGGGTTACAAGACCGAGGATAAGCCCAACGTCAGGATAGGCGGAGGAGAGGTCGTCGAAATCACATTCAGGCTCGAAGAGACGATCGTAGGAAGAACCCAGGAGATCATCGTTGAGGCCGAGCTGCCCCAAATCGAAGTTACCGAGAGTGACGTCTCCCACCGCGTATCGGGTGAAGAGCTCCAGGATCTTCCAGTGGATGACATCGCCGAGGCTCTCGCACTAAAGAGCGGCATTGTGAAGACCGGCGACGAATTGCACGTGCGCGGCGGACGTTCGGGAGAGGTATCATTCCAGATCGACGGTGTGCCCGTCGATGATCCCTTGGGCGGTGGAGCGATCTCGGTCGGTCTCCTTGCCACCGACAACAGCGAGGTCATCACCGGAGGGATGGATGCGGAATACGGAAATGCCCAATCGGCAATTATCAATGTAAGCACTCGTGAGGGGGGCAAGACCTTTGAAGGCCAGATCAGGTACATGACCGATGATTTCGGCCGGAAGGACAAGACCTATACAAACTACGACCGTGTCAGCCTGGGATTAGGAGGGCCGACATTCCTCGATAACCTTACCTATTATCTGTCGGGAGAGGCGACTTTCACCGATGGCGAGAACTGGACAGTCTCCCGTAAGGAAGAGCAGAAACTGCTCAACGATCTGATCAAGTACACACCCCGGCTTCAAACGAGTTATAACGTCCAGGGTAAGCTCGCCTGGAAGGTCAATCCGAGACTCAAGGTGGTCGGCGAGGCGATCTACTCGCACAGCGTGAGCGACCGCTACATACATAACTGGAACATCGAGGGCTACGTTCAGAAGATCTACCGCTTCACCGTTCTCCGTCCCAGCCGCGATGTCCCGGCCGAATACGCGAGATCCTTCGGTGAATACGTGAGCGTCTATCACGGTCCCTGGATAGACCAGGAACTACCGCGGGCGACCGCTTACCCCGGTACCCTGGAGCAGCGCCGCAGGACGATCTATCCGATAGTCGTCTTCGCGAAAGTGCGCGATCCCAATAATCCCTCGGCACCCGCGCAGATTCTCCGCTACGACAATTTCTTTGCCCGGATCGTTCGAAACTCCAGAGGCGATGAAGTCGAGGTCATCTGGGACGAGGCGATCATAAACGAGAACAGCCAGCTCGAACGGTACGAGAGCATGGTCCTCTTCGAGGGCTTCCAGAACCCCGAGAGCAATTTCAGCTACTTCAGGGATGATTCGAGCTACGTCTATTTTAACTCCGCCGATAGGACAACGACGACCACATCGGACAACATCAACCTTAAGGTTCAGATGAACCATAACGTCAGCGATGATGTCCTCTATACGGTCAATCTGAGCCGCGTACAGTTCAATAGGATGGAGTCGGTCGATGACAAGGAACCGGCCGACTATTTGACCGCCGGCCTGCCAGTCATCCTGCCGAATGGAACATTCCAGTTCAGCGGCGTGAGCAACCAGCTCTTCTACACCGACCCCGATTACCCCTATTTTGTCACCGGCTACGACTACCCGGAGTACCGTGACAGGAGTTCAGTCACCTATATTGCCAAGGCGGACCTGACCTCGAAGAAATGGGAAAACCACCGTTTCAAGACAGGGATCCAGTTTATATACAACGACCTGAACGAGGAGCACAGGCTCTATCCCGGGCGTCAGACCCCGGTCGAGGGCGGCGACTATATCCAGGGACGGAGCGTTAATATCTTTCATAACTTCAATCCCGAAGCCTCCTATTACGTGCAGGACAAGTGGGAATACCAGGGGATGGTCGTCAACGGCGGCGTCCGTGTCGATTTCTTCTCTCCGGGGAACAATACGCAGATCCTGATCAACAGCGGCGACATCGATCCGAACGTCGAGAAGTACAAATTCCAGATCAGCCCGCGGCTCGGATTCGCGTTCCCGATCACCGACCGCGACAAGTTCCACTTCCACTACGGAAGGTTCACACAATGGCCGAGCAGGGCCTACCTCTTCCAGACTCAGGATCTGATCAGCGGCGTCGGGATCATCGGAAACCCGGACCTCGACGAGGAGCTCACCGTCTCATACCAGGCCGGCATCTCCCACCAGTTTACCGAGACGGTCGCGAGCCACCTGGTCGTCTTCAACAAGGATATCTACGGTCTGATTTCCTCGACCCGTGTAACGGATGCCGAGCTTGGGATCCAGGGTCAGCGGTATATAAACAGGACCTACGCGAGTTCGCGGGGTGTGGAGTTGAGTGTTGAGAAGAGATTGAGCCATTACATCGGCGGAGAGGTATCATACACTTTCTCATATGCAGACGGTGTGGCGAGCGACGCGGACTTCGGCGTGACGGCGGTGGGACTCAGTCACCTGCCGACACAGGAGCTGCCCCTTGACTGGGATCAGAGGCACACCCTCAACGTGATTCTCAGGATCCAGAACAAGAACATGTGGGGCGCTACGGTCGTCTATTCGTACGGCAGCGGCCTTCCCTGGACGCCTTATGACCGTTTCGCGCGCCGTCAGGATCCCCTTTGGGAAAACTCGGAGCGGCTGCCCTCGACACACGTTATAAACCTGCAGGGAAGAAAGAAATTCAGAATATATGGACAGGAGCTTGCACTTTTCTTCGAGGGCCGGAACCTCCTCGATGAAAATCTTCTTCTGCCGGGCGGCACCGACCCTAGAGCATGGCCGGGGATGGTAAACGCCCGGATGGATCTTGGTTCCTACCTCACCGAGACGGGTCAGTACGGCGGAGCCTACTTGCAGGATCTCGACGAGGACGGCATCGACGATTTCACACCCATCAACGATCCGACGATCTGGGATTCGCACAGACGTTGGAGGATCGGGTTTGGATTTGAGTTCTAATCGCTCCTAACGGCAGGGAGGATAAGGCAATGGGGAACAGAAGATTGCGACTGGCGGCCACGGCGGCACTTGTCTGCGCGCTTGCCGGGACGCCTCTACTAGCCAGGGACAATAATCAGGAGTCTTTGGATAAACTCAAGGCCCTGGAACGGATTATGGTTCTCGATGGAAGCGCGGTCCATAATGTGGGCAACCTTCAGGTAAACGTTACGAACTGGGGCGTGTTCGGTTCCTACCCAAGCTCGACGCAGGAGATGTCGGAATCACCGTCCGCTCAGTGGCCGGCCAACTCCGGAGTCGAATATATATATGTTGCGGGCCTCTGGTTTGGCGCGAAGAGAGGCGGTATCCCGGTTGTTTCCACATCGGCATACGCTGCTGAGTTCAGGCCGACACGTGAGGACGTCGACGTCATATATCGGGCCTTCGAGGGCATGGCGGGCGGTGCACGACTTCCGAGCCCTCCCGATGACGACAAGGACGGTTTGATAGACGAGGATTGGCTGAACGGCCGCGATGACGATCTCGACGGGAAGATAGACGAGGACTTCGCCGCTATAGGCAAGCAGATGTTCTCCTGCTGGTTCACAGACGACCAGCCCTACTCGCTACAGATCAATCCCGAGCATACTCCGCTCGGCCTCTTCGTCCGCCAGGAGAGCTACCAGTGGGAGGAGGAGCGTTTCTACAACTTCGTCGGCATAGAGTACAAGATATGGAACTACGGCAATGAGATCATCGAGGATGTCTATGTCGGTTTCTTCGCCGACGGTGACGCTGGTCCCCGTCTCCGCGAGCAGTACTGGATGGACGACCAGACCGCGCTTTGGAGGGGAATCGTCTGTGCCAAACAGGGCGAAAGAGAAATCCCGATCCGAATAGACATAGCGACCTTTCAGGATGACGACGGCGACGAGGGCCAGACGCTCGGTATCCTCGGCGTTCTCTTCCTTGGACATGATACCGATCCGTTGGGAGAGAATGCTCCCCCGACGGTCGGTATCACGTCCTATCAGAACTTTTCGGGCGACCAGCCTTACGAGAGCGGCGGTGATCCGACGAACGATTTTCAGCGTTACGAGCTGATGAGCAAGGCCGGCATAGATCGTCCCGGGATAGTCCCGAGGGATTACCGGATGCTTCTCGCTACAGGGCCCTTCAGGCAACTAGAACCGGACAGCATGATGGTCCTGCAGATTGCCTTCTGCTGCGGCTTGGGCATTGACGGAATGCTGAAGAGCGCGGCGAGTGCTGCGCTCACCTACAAGGGCAACTGGTTCGATATCGACGGCAATTCCGAGACAGGGATCAATGGCAGGGAAACACCTCTGTACGGTCCGGCAATAGGAATCGAGACCGACTCCTGCGATGGAGTCGACGAGATAAAGTCCGCCGTGAAGGGCGAGATTATCTGGATCAACAACGATTGCCGTGAAGAGGACGCCCTCTGGGCGGATACGCGTTGTTCGAAGGGAAATGCGACATTCACCGATTACCAGACCGGTGTCGAAGGCAAGGAGACCCAGATCAACTGGCTCGTCGGTTCCGCTCCACCGCCGCCCAAAATGCGGATAATTCCCGGAGACAACAAGGTGACTCTGCTATGGGATAACTTCAGCGAGATCACACCCGATGTGAGTACGCTCGAACTCGACTTCGAGGGTTTTCGCATATGGCGTGCCGATGGATGGAACAGGCCGCTCGGCACTACGGTCATGAGCGGACCCGGAAGGGATCTCTGGCAGCTTCTCGAGGAACGGGATCTCATCAACGGCATCCTGCCCGACGTAGAGTTCAAGAGGCCATTCAGCGAAGGAGGATGGCAGTACGAACCGCTCGTGAACCTGGGTGAAAAGGAAAAGATCATACAGATGTTCGAGGAGAGCGTTTACTATGCGCCTCTCGATACTGTTCCATGCCCGCCCGGCCTGACTAACGAGGAGTGCGACACACTCGAGGCGATGGCCCGGTACAACCTGGGTTTCGAGGGTGGGCTACAGTATTACAAGTATGTCGATTACAACGTGCACAATGGTATGAATTACTTCTACAGTGTGACGGCCTATGACCACCTGATTATGGACGGCGTGCCTGTACGGCCCAACTATTACGGTGATCCTTCGTCCAACTTCATATTCACCAATCCTGTCTCGGACGCACAGCTCGCGGCCGGGTATAACGAGAACGAAGTATATGTCGTGCCGAATCCCGCAACCGAGAAGACTATGGAACCGTGGCGGCTGGAGCCGAACCAGGACGATCCGACCGGGATCAAGATAGAGTTCCGTAATCTCCCGGCCTGCCAGAGCACGGTCAGGATCTACAGTGTGGCAGGGGACCTGGTCGAGATCCTCCACAACGACGGATCGAACGGGACGCTCTCTTGGGATCTGGTATCGCGGAACGGCCAGGATGTAACGAGCGGCGTCTACCTTTTTTCAGTGGAGCCTGAAGACGACAGTTTCCCGAGGACGATCGGGAAGTTCGTCGTTATCAGATAGATGAGATTATTAATGATTCATTCTCTCCGAGGAGGTTTGGTGATGAAGCGCAAGGCATTCATGGGGGTTCTTCTCCTGATGCTGATTCCCGGTTTCGCTTTGGGAGGAACGAAGCCGTTCGAGAAGGTGGGAACCTTCGCCGCGCAGTTCCTGAAGATCGGGGTATCAGCACGTGCTGCTGGTATGGGAAACGCCTATACCGCGGTCGCCAACGATGCGACATCGATCTACTGGAACCCGGCCGGGATGGTGGAGCTCACCCGTACGCAGGTGACACTCAATACAGTGGTCTGGCCGGCGGATATCGATATCTACTTTGTCGGCGCGGTCTTCACGACGCCCTATCTCCCCGGCACATTCGGGATCAGTGCTCGAGCTCTTGCTATGGATCCGCAGGAGGAACGAACGATCTATATGCCCGAGGGTACGGATAGATTCTTCGATGCGGGCGATATGTCATTCAGTCTCTCGTATGCGATGTATTTCACCGATCGGTTCAGCGCCGGTTTTACGGGCCATTTTATCCACATGGGTCTTGCGGACAGGAGCGAGGAGACGCTCGCCTTCGATTTCGGGCTGGTGTATCGCATCGGAATTCAGGGCATGAAACTCGGTATGATGATCCAGAGTCTCGGAGGAGAAGTGGATTTCGACGATCGCGCGTCGAAACTCCCAACACTCTTCAAGGTGGGTTTGTCGGTTGACGCTTTCCGGAGGGGTGCGCATGCATTGCTCGCGGCGGGCGAGTTCTCGCATCCCGCCGATAACAAAGAGAGAATGAACGTAGGTATGGAGTATGCGTTCAATCAGTTCTTCTATATGCGCGGCGGTTACAATATAAATTACGATACCGAAGGCCTCGCGTGGGGGCTTGGATTCAGGATCGACACTAGCCAAACCTCTGATATAGGACTTGATTACGCGTGGGAGGACCTCGGGTTCCTGGGGAGCACCCACAGGATCACGGTGAACTTCAGCTACTAAGGAGTAAGGGGTATTTTCACCCCTGATTCCGATGAATAAGGCCTTTTTGCTTGTCATCACAGCGATGTCGCTCGTCCTTGCCGCTGCTGGGACGAGCTTCGGCACGGCGATGAGAGGCGAGGGGGATTTCGAGTTCTATGTCGATCTCGCACCTTTGCCCTGGCCGGGCCAGAAGACCCTCGAACTCATCCAGATAGCCGTACCCGCCAAAGAGATCCTCTACAAGGAACAAGAGACCGGTTTCGAGGCATCTCTGCGCATCCAGATAAGATTCATGACCAAGGAAGGCACCGCCTGGGAGCGGGCCTTTATGGTTTATGACACGAGAGAAGATCCTCCGCAAGGCAAGGACCTATCCGAATTCGTTTATGTAGTAGATTCCAGCTTCGTCGAGCCTGGCCTCTACGGCCTCGAGGTGAAGGTCGAGGATTTGAACCGTAAGAAGAAGACACTCGTCGGTATTCTCCGGGGACAGTATCTCTCGTCGGATCTCGTTGATATCTATGTCGATGTGCCCCATTTCGCTCCGGACAGGTTTGTTCTCAGCGAACCCGTTCTCATCTGGAAAGTGGATAAGAATGGTGGATTCATTCCGAACCCGATGGGGATCTACGGACTCAGAAACGATACGCTCTCCTTCTTCATGAAAGGCAGGATACCGGAGGGTATCGAGGCGGACTCCGTAGATGTCTATGTCCGGATAGAGGGCAGGAGCGGCGAAATAGTGAAGGAACAGAGAGCCAAGGTTCCGACTGGAGGGCGGGAGACATCCTTTTTCGCCGCGTTCGACCTGAACTCATTTCCAGCCAGCTCCTACAGGATAAACACTGTCGCTTTCTGCGAGGGATACAGAGCTGTGGGGGGCAAGGATTTCACCGTCTCGTGGGAGCTGATGAACTGGCAGAGACCGATGCGCGATCTGTTTGTCGAGGCGAGACTGCTGCTGCCCGACTCGGAATTCGAGCAGTTTCAGTACTGGAGTATCGGCGAGCAGGAGAGCTACCTGAACTCCTACTGGAACAAACTGGATCCGACTCCCCATACCGCTGTCAACGAGACCTACAGCGAGTTCATGCGCCGTATGTACTACGCTGACAACAACTTCAAGAGTTTTACGAGGGGCGCGCTTAGTGACAGGGGGTTGATCTATATACGGTTCGGTTCGCCAGACGAGATCGAGCAGCAGCCGGTGCCCTTCAACCGCGGCGACGTTGCCGAAGCTATGGACCAGCTCGAGGACAAATACAATATCATCACACACAGTACCTCGGCCGCCAGTATGGCCGCCCCCGTGGCCCGCATCGTGGTGGAGGGAAAGAGCTCCCCGTTCGTCGGTGACGGTTTCGATACGGGAGGATACGAGCTCTGGATCTATAATCTGAAAGGGGATCCGCTCTTCGAGAGGGATCGACTGATGACGGTCTACGCGGGGCTAAGGTTCTTATTCGTCGATCGGGAAGGAGTGGGCGAGTTCAAACTGGTCGGCACGAGCGAGGAATACCAAAATTAGGGACAATAAAGAATGGAGATGTGGATCTGAAGTGGATTCCCAGGGGAATTTTTGGTTGACAATGGGGTGGACATCCACTATTTTATTTGAGTTGAAAAGGCATGAAGCAGCTATCTTTAAAGCTGTTAGCTTGGAGGGTCGTACCGTTTCAAACAGTTTGTCCATTCGGTTTTCCAATGGGAACGAACGATTCTCTCTTAATGGAACAGGAATCAATTTCAACTTCCCGTCAGCCTGGAGAAGGAGTGCGTTGTATGGCTAAGACAAGTCTCCCAAGGATCAGCGTTCTGTTGGCTTTCGTTCTGGTATTCGCCGTTGTTTTCCCGGCAGTGCTCATGGCCCAGGAGGCGAATGAGGAATCTACACCTCCGCCTCCGCCCGAGTATCAGGTCCAGTCCGAGATGGATTCACTAGCTCTCGCTAAGGGCGATTCCATCATGGTCGCTAGAAAGATCGATGACATGCTCGAGCGCAAGAGGCTGGGATGGTTCTACAACCTCAAGCACAGCGGGGTCGGTGAAAAGTATGTCCAGGGCGGAAACTTCATGCACGGGCTGCTCTTTGCATCGATTATCGGAGTAGTATTTATTATAGAGAGATTCTTTACACTCTTCCGTGCCCGTGTGAACGTACGGAGACTCATGAGCGACATCATCAAGACCCTTCATTCCGAGGGAGTCGAAGCGGCGATGAATGTCTGTGAGCGGACGAGAGGTCCGATTGCCGCAATCCTGCATTCGGGGCTTCTCCGGTCAGGCAGGGGACCCGACGCGGTGAAGGAGGCGATTGAGACGGCCGGTAGTATCGAGACATCGTTCCTGGAGCGAGGTCTCGTGGCTATCGCAACGGTTGCCCAGGTGGCGCCGCTGCTGGGCTTTCTCGGGACTGTATCTGGTATGATCAGCGCGTTCGCCGCGATTGCCGCAGCCGAGCAGGTCAGCGCAAAGGTAGTGGCTTCCGGTATCGAGGAAGCTTTGATCACTACCGCGACTGGTCTGATAATCGCTATCCCGACGAGTATCGGCCACTCGTTCTTCGTCTCTCAGATCGATCGTTTCGTTCTCGAGATGGAAGAGGCTTCGGCGGAGCTCGTGAACGAACTTATCGAGTTGAATGTTAGCAGATAAGCCTGTCGGAGATGATCTAGATGATCAAGAAAAGAAGTAAGGTAACCTCGGAGTTCAATACGGCGTCGATGTCGGACATCAACTTCCTGCTGCTGATATTTTTCCTGGTGAGCACGATGTTTGCCGTGGAGAAAGGGCTTCCCATGGCCCTGCCGGGCAAAGCATCCCAAACCGTGAAGCTAAAGCGGGACAACGTACTCACTATCCAGGCCTATAAAAACGGGTCGATCGTGATACGTGGCTCGGGTCCCGTCAATGTCAGGGAGATCAAGCCCCTCATCGAGCAAAAGCTTCTGCAGAATCCCAAGCTCGTCGTGGTTATCGAGACGCATCCCGACGCGGATTACGGAATCATGGTAGATATTCTCGATGAGCTCCGATTGGCGAAAGCGACGAGGATATCTCTGAGGACCTTGAAAACAACTTTGTAAAGGAGTGCTCGTTTGAAGTTCGTAAGAAGGCTTGGCGTTGAGAACAGGATCCCGACCGCGTCGATGGCGGATATCATCTTTCTGCTCTTGATCTTCTTCATGGTTACTACGATATTCAAATTGGAGGAAGGCCTTCCGATTTCCCTGCCGCGGGCGGAATCGGGAGCTGACCAGGATCGCGAGAGGTTGGTGCATATCTGGGCCGACCGTTACAGCAGGATCAGCATCAACGACAAGCTTGTAAACCTGGATAACGTCAATGCGATTATCGCAGCGAGATTAGCCGAGAACAGGGGGCTGATCGTTGCGTTCAACATCGATCAGAGGACCCGCTATGGTCTCGTCTCGCAGATAATAGAACAGTTAAAAGAAGCGAACGCAATCAATGTTTCCTTCACCTCGTTGTTCGAGGATGGCAGGTAACGGCAAAGGGGAGCGGTGTGGCTCTTGCATCTGTCGCAAATGTAAAATTTAAGAAGGGTTACAACAGGTATCTGCGGAATTCTCTGTTCGGTGCGATCGTTATACACTTTCTGGTCTTCTATTTCACGCCGCAATTCGAGTTCAAGCCCTACGTGCTTCGGGAAGAGTATTTCGAAGCTATCGATTTGCCGGAGCAGTTCGATATTCCCCCTCCGCCTCAGGAGGTCGCCCAGCCGGCGATTCCGCTGGAGGCCGCTGAGGGTGAAGAGGTCGACGAAGAGGCCGATATCGCCCCGACGACGTTTGATGACCTCGATGATTTGCCTCCTCCTCCTCCTCCTCCTTCCGAGCAGTCGAAGGAGTTCTATGCTTTCGATGAACCGCCGGTGCTGATTAAGTACGTAAGCCCGAAGTACCCCGATCTCGCCCGCCAGGCGGGAATCGAGGGGACGGTGCTCCTCAGGGTCCTCGTGGGAAAGGACGGTAAGGTCGTAAGCGCGAATGTTCTTCAGTCCGATGTTACTCCCATGATGGAAAAGGCTGCTATCTCGGCTGCGAAACAGTTCAGGTTCAAGCCCGCAAAACAGCGGACCGTTCCGGTCAAGGCGACCATGATGGTGCCGATCAGATTTAAGCTGCATGGCAGCTAAGAGCTGTTACAGCAGGTAGTTACAAATATACCCGGCGCTACAGCCGGGTTTTTTATCGATTGGACGCAGGATCAAGGAAGTATGTTGAGATTTCACTCCTTAAATGGTATATATTTTCCCATATATCCACCCATACATGAAACTCGAGCCCTCATTTGAACGTATCTATGCTAACTAACCGTTTTTTTTTTAAAGGATGTTTACGACTTTCGAAGAAAGGTCAGACGAATGAATAGTAGAGGATCGTATCTCAGAGCGGCGGCATTCCTGCTCGTGCCGTTCTTATTCGCGGGTTCTCTCATCACAACGGATGCCCTGGCTCAAAAGGTGTTATCTCTCGAGGATTGTATCTCGATCGCTCTTCAGAACAATCCCGATATCGGCATGTCGCATTCGGGGCTGAAAACGGCCGAGAACGGGCTGCTGCAGAGCTATGGACAGCTTCTTCCAAGCTTCAGCGTCGGTTTTACCGGCGGCCACGCATACTACGGGCCTTCGTCCATACAGTACGATGCACAGGGAAGACCGGTACAGAACGAAGGATTTGATTACGGCTCCTATTCTTTCAATATGTCGTCGGGTATTACCCTGTTCGACGGCGGCGGGAATATCGGCAGGATCCAATCCTCGATAAAGTATAGAGATGCTGCCCGCGAGGAGCTCCGGTACGCGAAGGACATAGTGACAGCGATGGTCATCAACAAGTACTATAATCTCGTGCGCGCCAAGATGCTTCTCGTGGTAGCTGACGAGAGCATGGAGCAGGCGAAACAGAACCTCGATCGCAGCGAGGCGCTGCTCGAGGTCGGGTCGGCGACCAGGGCCGATGTACTGAAGGCGAGAGTCCGCCACTCGAACACACGCCTGACGATGATCAGAACCAGGAACGCGGTCGAGTTCGGCCGAGAGGATCTGATTTCGGTGCTCAGCGTCCGCGATAATTCATCGGTCGACGTCGATACGACGATGGTGATCGAATTCATCGAGCCGGACGCCGAGAAAGAGATCGGTTTTGCCCTTGTGAACAGATCCGACCTGAAGAGCCTCGAATACAGCAAGGGAGCCGCCTACGCCTCCATAACGGCGGCGAAAAGCGGCTGGTGGCCGTCGATCGGAGCGGGATTCAACTATTCCTGGAGCGATCGCGAGATGGCCAATAACTTTAACTTCTTCGAGGATGAATATTCATGGTCGGTAGGAGCGAGTGTGACATTCAACGTATTCGACAGGTTTCTGACCAGCTCGAGCGTCGGTATGGCGAAGGCCGATTTCCGAAGAGCCGAGTATGGTCTGGAGAGGGCCAAGCTCAACGCCATAAAAGAGGTCAAGAAACTCATCTTTTTGATCGGTGAGGCGAAAGAGCGCATTCTCGTCGCTACCGAGACGGTCGAGCAGGCTCAGGAGGACGTGCGGCTTGCGGAGGAACGTTACCGTGTCGGCGCTGGAACGATGCTCGAAACGATCGATGCTCAGATGGCGATGACCCAGGCCAAGGCCGATGTCATCGATGCCAAGTGCGATTACCTTATCGCCGTTGCGGATCTGGCAAGGGCCACTGGAAAAAGGGTGAACTGATAACGCAAACCGGTATAGCAGGAGCATTCATATGATGATCGATGTGCATGGTGTAAAAAAGATATACGAAGTGGGAACCCAGAAAATCGAAGCCCTTGCTGGAGTGGATCTGCAGATTGCGGCGAACGAATACATTGCTATCATGGGACCCTCCGGCTCCGGAAAATCGACCTTCATGAACATTCTCGGATGTCTCGACTCTCCGACAGAGGGCACATATATACTGAATAGTCAGGAAGTGAGCAACATGTCGGATGACGAACTGGCCCGGATACGAAACAAAGAGATCGGATTCGTGTTCCAGACCTTCAATCTGCTGCCGCGCGCCACTGCATTCCAGAATGTCGAACTCCCTCTGATATACGGCGGGATCTCTACCACGGAACGACGCAAAAGGGCATCGGACGCTCTGGAGGCGGTCGGGCTCGGTGACAGGGCCGTGCACCGCCCGAATGAACTCTCCGGGGGACAGAGACAGAGGGTGGCGATTGCCAGGGCACTTGTCAATCGCCCTTCGATCATCCTCGCCGACGAGCCTACGGGCAACCTCGACAGCAGTACGGGCGAGGAGATCATGGCAATACTGAACGAGATCCATGACGCGGGGAACACGATCGTCATAGTCACTCACGAGGAATATATAGCGGAGCACGCAAAACGAATTGTGCGTCTTCGAGATGGTCTGATAGAATCGGATACAGTTGTAGGCAGTTAGCAATTGCAGGGAAATCCGCGCTGATCCACAAGAACCGAGGCAATGGATTCGCTCGATGTCTATTTTCACTCAGAGGGAGAATAATGAAGAGGAAACACTGGTTGCTCATCATCGTCGCCGTCGTAATAGCGGCGCTCGTGCTGATAAACGTGCGGGCGAGGCATGACAGTGGACTTGAGGTCCAGGTCGAGGAGGTCAGCGAGCGTGACATATCGATGGTGATCAGCGCATCGGGCAGTATTCAGCCCAAGCGAAAGGTCGACGTGAGCGCCAGCGCGATCGGCAAGGTCACACGCGTAGCTGTAAAGGAGGGGGAATATGTGAAGAAGGGACAATTTCTCCTTCAGATCGATCCGATCCAGCTCGAATCGATGGTGAATCAGATCGAAGCGTTGCTCCTGGCGGCCCGTGCGAACGAGCGCCAGACCTTTGCTCAGAAGACCAAGGCCAAGAACGATCTCGACAGGGTCCTCAAACTCTCAGAGCAGGGTTTCCTGACCAGCCAGGAGGTCGATCAGGCCCAGGCGAACTACGACATCTCGGTCGCAAATCATCAGGCGACCCTCCATCAGATCGAGCAGCAGGAGGCGAGCCTGAAGAGTGCGCGCCACAGTTACGAGGAGGTTACCATAGAGGCGACGATGGACGGCATCATTACCCGCCTCAATGTCGAGGAGGGCGAGAGTGCGATCATGGGCTCGATGAATATCGCAGGGACTGTGCTCATGACGATTGCCGACCTATCGGTGATAGAGACAGAGGTCGAGGTCGACGAGACAGAGGTTGTGCACATCAACCTTGGAGACAGCGCGAGCGTGACCCTCGATGCTTTTCCAGACACATCGTTCGCCGGAGAGGTGACGGAGATCGGCAATAGCCCCATCCTGTCCAGCAGCATTACGGGTCAGCAGGGAGTGGATTTCAATGTCATCATCACGATCATCGAATCCATCCCCAACGTGAGACCCGGGCTCAGCGCCGATACCGAAATAACCGTGGCTGAGCGCATAGGGGCCCTGAGCATACCGATCCAGAGCCTCACAGTGCGAAGAGAGAAGGATCTCAAGGGTTACGAACCCGACTCCACGCAGACCGGTGACGAGGCGGCCAACGAGGAGATAGAGGGCGTGTTCGTCGTAGAGGATAGGCGGGCGAAGTTCAAGCCGGTCGAGATCGGTATAAGCAGCCAGCGGCATTTCGAGGTGGTCGGGGGACTCGAGCAGGACGAGAAGGTCGTCAGCGGGAATTACCGGGCGATTCGGGATCTCAAGGACGGTCAGCTGGTCAAGATCACCGAGAAGAAGGGCAAGAAGAAATAACGGCTCGGTAACCGGCCGGTTCTCCAACCAGGGCTTCAGGCAGATCATGCTTCTATTCGAGGGAATCCGAATCGCGTTCAATGCGCTCAGGGAGAACAAACTCCGTACGTTTCTGACGCTCCTTGGGAACATCGTCGGTACCATGTCTGTGATCGCCGTGGTGTCATTGATCGGCGGCATAGACAATTATGTGCGTGAAAAGGTAGCAGACGAAGGAAGCAACGTATTCACGATCGAGCGCGTCAGCTTCTTCGATGCGATAACCGATCTCGACGCTTTCCTCGACGCACTCGCGCGGAACAAAGTGGTAAGGCTCAGCGATGTTGATTACCTCAAGGACAAGGTGCCGAGCGCCTCATTTATCGGATCGGCCATCAACGGCTCGGACAAGATCGTTAGCGGCAAGTCCTATGTCGAGAATATCAGGATCAGGGGAAGATCTTACGAGTACGCGATGATAGAGAACGCCGATCTGCACATGGGGCGGCATATCTCACTGCTCGAGGCGAAGCGGAGTACGCCGGTCGCCGTCATCGGTTGGGATGTCTACGAGAGACTCTTCGGTGGTCTCGATCCGATCGGCCGGAAGATCAAGATCGGCAGAAAGCATTTCAGCGTCATCGGCGTCACGAAGGACATGGGCACGCTCTTCGGAGAGTCGAGGAACAGGTTCGTCTATATACCGATAACTGCGTTTCTCAAGATGTACGGATCCCGTTCGTCCATCGAGATCAAGGTGAAGGCGAACGATATACGCCTGTTAAACCAGGCGGTGGAGGAGGCGCGTGTCGCAATGCGCATAAGGCACAAGCTGCGCCCTCTCGACGAGGACGATTTCGCTATCTCCACGTCGGAGATGCTCGTTTCGTTATGGCAGAAAGTATCGGCATCGATCTTCAACGCTCTTATATTCATCGCCTCGATCGCTCTTGTGATCGGAGGGATCGTTTTGATGAACGTCATGCTTGTCTCTGTGACGGAGCGTACGAGGGAGGTGGGGATACGCAAGGCTCTCGGGGCGCGGAGATCGAATATCATCTGGCAGTTCATCGTAGAATCGATCACTCTATCGCTTCTGGGCGGGATCCTCGGCATAACGTTCGGTTTTTCGATTGCAGCTGTCATCTCGCTCGTCTCGCCGCTGCCCTACGTGATCGCTACCTGGTCGATAGCGGCCGGTATCATCGTCACGTTCGTCATCGGCCTGATCTTTGGCACCTATCCGGCTGCCAAGGCGGCCAAGATGGATCCGGTGGTTGCGCTCCATTACGAATGAGGATGTCATGAAGGAAAGCGTTTCAAAGTCAGAGGACCGGAAAACCGCCGTCAAGCGAAGCAGGGGCGGTATCTGGCTGGAGAACCTAAAACTGGCTCTTGGGGTCATACGCAGTCACAAGATGCGTTCAGGCCTGCTCGTCCTTGGAGTCGCGATAGGCGTGACGACGGTGCTCGCTATGGTGACGGTAATGTCGGGTCTCGGTAGAAGGGTCACGGAGGATTTTCTCTCGGTCGACCGTCCATACATCATGATAACGAGGTACGATCCGATAGGGGGAGAGCAGGACAGGCGGGACATCCTCCGCAGGAAAAAGCTCATGCCTGACGACGCTGCGGCGATCGAGGAGAGGTGCAGATCAGCCGATCTGATCGATTTCGAGGTCGATTCGGGGGGCAATATGAGGGTCCTCAGGTATGAGGGGGAGAGGACCGGCCTGATACAGGTCATCGGTGTGTCTAACAACTTTTCCCAGATGTTTACCCTCCAGGTCGACGAGGGAAGGTTCTATAACGAGTTCGAGCAGGAGAGGCGCAGAAGGGTCGTCGTCCTCGGATACGGTCCCGCTCAGGACCTCTTTCCCAACCGCGATCCGATCGGAAAACAGATCAAAATAGGTAACACCTTATACGAGGTGGTGGGTACGATGGTGTCCAGGGAGCACATCATCGGCAGCTTGGGGGATAACTTCGCCGCGGTTCCCTACACGACATTCATGAAGGATTTCAGCGGAAAGCAGGACGATCACGTGATCGTCCTGACCGTCAAGCCTGAATTCACCCTCGAGGAGGCGAAGGAAGAGATAACTGCGTTGCTGAGGGCCCGCCGAAAGGTTGAACCGGGGGCGCCGAACGATTTCTATGTCACGACCTCGGAGGCATTCACCGAGCTGCTCGGCAACATAACGAAGTCCATCGGGCTCGTGCTGATCGTGATCTCCTCAATCGGCCTCATGGTCGGCGGCATAGGGGTGATGAACATCATGCTCGTCTCCGTGGCCGAGCGTACGAGGGAAGTGGGTGTACGGATGGCGATGGGGGCGCAGAGGACCGATATTCTCCAGCAGTTCCTCATAGAGGCTGCGACACTGACCGGCGCCGGAGGGATCATAGGGATCCTGTTAGGGCTGCTGGTTGCCCGCGGTGTCGCCAATCTTATCAGTTTCCCATATTCCGTTCCCTTCCATTGGATCGTAATCGCATTCGTGTTCAGCGCCTTGATCGGTATCATCTTCGGCCTCTACCCGGCGAACAGGGCTGCGAAGATGGATCCGATCCAGGCCCTCGGGCACGAGTAGGCCCGATCTGTTTCCCCCTCTCCATTACAGCACTCCGCCATATCCCCGGCGAAACCTTAAATGGTTGCCACCGGCCGAGGGTGGGACTATACTTCGAGCTGGAGCGGGAGCGCCTCGCCTGCTTTTGGGTGGCCCCTTAGAACGGATTATTCGTGATCGTCGTCGGTGCATCGGCTAAGTGCCGGAAGAGAGACGAGATGAATCTGCGAAGAGCCTTATTCATAGCGAGCATTCTCATCGTGATTTCGTTCCGTTCCTCGTCAGCGCTTCCGATGCAGGACATGTTCGATTCGGAGCGAAGAGTCGCCTTCGAGCTTTCAATCAGGCAGGTGTTCGACGAGCAGAGTCAACCGCAGATCGTGGTGACGACCTCGATTCCATACAACCGTCTCGTTTTCTTTCTGAAAAAGGACACGTACGTATCCTCGTACAGGGTGTTCATGGAGCTCCGGCGGGAGAAGAGTGGTGGCATCAGGGGAGAGGTCTGGGAAGAGACGATAGCGGCCGGTGACTACAAGGAGACTCAGGCGAGGTCGTCGCTTTCGAGATCGAAGAAGAGCTTTGACATAGAGCCCGGGGAATACAAGGTCAAGGTTACGCTCGAGATCATCGATACATCTCTTCGGTTCGAGCAGGAGAAGAAGGTCAGGATCGTCGGGAGAAGCCAGGGCGAGCTGCTGCTTGCCGATCCGATCTTCATGTTTCCGACACGCAGCGCCTCCGCCCAGAAACCTCCGGGTGGGGAGCTGTCCGTCACACTCTGCGAGCAGATCGACGAGGAGTCATTCATAATAATCCCGTCAGCCATATACCACGGATTCGACACCTGGGCGAGGATCTCACACTCGCTCGTGGGACCGGTCCCCGGCGAGGGTGTCGACTTTGTTGTCCGTATCAAGGATGCGCGGGGCAACGTGCTCTCCTATCATCACGAACATATAGAGTCGATCACTGCGGGACATGCGCAATTCTGCACCGATTTCGTCATCGACGACATGTCGCTCGGTGAATACGTGATAGAGGCGTCCGCTATGATTCCGGGCGGCGAGGGGCATGCAGAAGCCGTTGGCAGATTCCTGGTTCTCTTTACGAGATCATCGTTCCTTGCCGATTTCGACGATACGATCGAGATACTTTCGGCCATAGCGGACAGGGACGATCTGCGTGAGCTAGAGGCCGTTCCGCCGGCGGAGCGGTTCGATGCGTGGGAACGTTTCTGGAAAACGAAGGATCCGACTCCAAATACCGGAGCGAACGAGTTCCTCAGCGATTTCTTCAGCAGGCTCGGATATGTGATGAAAAACTTCTCGAGGTTCCAACCGGGCTGGCAGACCGACCGGGGCAAGATCTATCTCGAATTTGGAAAGCCCGACAAGGTCTCCGATTACCCGGGACAGCTAGGACGCGGTTACCAGTACTGGTACTATTACTCCATCGGGACGATCTTCGTATTCGAGGATCCTGTCGGAACGGGCGAGTATCAACTCATATCGACGGAGATAATGTAGGCGATGCCCAGCATAGTGCGAAAACGGGCAACTCTATTCGCGTTACTCGTCTGGATCGGGACCGTGCTGCCATCCTGCGGCACGGAGCCCGATAACGGGTACCTCCGGCTCGCGCTCGAGACCGAACCGACGACGGCCGATCCTGTCGGTTCTGTCGATTATTCCTCGGGATTGGTCTCATCTCTCGTACATGCCAATCTAGTCAGATTCACTCCCGGCGGCGAGCTCGTGAGCGACCTCGCCACAGGTTGGGATATCTCAGACGACAAGAAAGAATATACGTTCCATCTGGGAGCCGCCCGGTTCGCATGCGGGCGTCCGGTGACGGCTGAGGATGTTCTCTACTCCTTCCGGCGCCTTCTCGATCCAGTGCGTGTCTCGCCCCGCTGGTGGGTTCTCGAAGACATCGAGGGAGCGCCGGCTTTCCACGCGGGAAACGCTGTGGACGGACTTGGTATCTCTAATCAGGACGATTCAACCGTCGTCATCAGGCTCTCAAGGCCCTCCGCCCATTTTCTGAGCCTGCTCGCGATGCCAGCCGCAGGGATCGTGTGCAGGCACGACGCGGAGGAGAGGGGGGATGAGTACGGCATCCAGCCGTGCGGCAGCGGGCCGTGGAGTATCGGTGAATGGAAAGAGGGTGACGAGCTTATCCTGGTGAGGAATCCTCAATTACGTAGCGGCAGGCAGGCGTTGGAGGGTATATCCATCCGCATCATTCCTGAATCGATGACAAGGATAGCCGAATTCGAGGTGGGCAATCTCGATATTCTCGAGATCCCGCGTTCCGAGCTGGATCTCTGGCGTTCGGCAGGCGCGCCGCTGCTCAGTGCCGAGGAGTTGAGAGTCGTCTATATCGGATTGAACAACTCGAGGCCTCCATTCGACGACCCTATGGTGCGACGGGCGCTCAACATGGCCGTCGACGTCGAGGCGATCATCGTACATGTGCTCTTCGGGGCCGCCGTGGAGGCGAGGGGTAGCGTACCCACCGCGTTGAGGCGATCACCCCCGCCTGGTGAGCTATACACATACGACCCGGATAGGGCGAGGGAGCTTCTCGCAGAGGCTGGATACGGAGAGGGCCTCGAGATCGAGATCTGGCAGCGGGAGAATCCAGAGGGAGGCCGGGTGCTCGAGAGCGTTCAGGCCTATCTGGCAGATGTAGGCGTACGGGCGCGGCTTGTAACGAGGGAGTGGGGAGCTTTCAAGCAGGCTGTCGACCAGGGTACGCCCGATGCCTTTTTCCTCGACTGGTTTGCAGATTACCCCGACGCGGAGAATTTTCTGGCCCCCCTCTTTCACTCGAGAAACAGGGGAGGGGGAGGAAACAGGACCGGTTACAGCAATCAGGAGGTCGATTCGGTGATAGACGCCGCGGCTCTGGTCAGTAGCGCGGAGGAGCGGTGGGAGCTCTACCGGCGCGCGGAGGAGATCGTCTACTCCGATGCTCCCTGGATATTCCTATGGTTTCCGGTCCGTTACGAGATCGTATCTCCCCGGCTCGATGGGTATAGGATACCGGTCATATTCAATGGGCAGCGCTTTTTGGACGTTGAGATCTGAAGCGAAGGATTTGATACTTGCTGAGATTCCTGTTTAAACGGCTGTTGTTGCTCGTACCGATACTATTCGGAGTCGTCACGGTCACCTTTCTGCTCATGTACGTTATTCCCGGCGATCCGGTCCTCACGCTCGTCGGGGAACGCTATGACGACGAGACCCTCGAGCGGATGCGCTCGGAGCTCGGACTCGACAAGCCATTGCCGGTACAATACTTGAATTATCTCGGACGCCTGGCCCGATTCGACCTCGGAGAATCCTTTGTGACGAAGAGGCCGGTCTCCGACGCCATAACCGAGCGCTTTCCCCGGACGCTCGCACTCGCCTTCAGCGCCATGCTGCTCGCCCTCGTGGGCGGTGTAGCCATAGGTCTCCTGGCCGGTTGGGGGCGGTTTCGATGGCTCGGACGCGCCACAATGGTCTTCAGCCTAATCGGGGTCTCGATCCCCGTCTTCTGGCTCGGCCTTCTTCTGATCTACCTCTTTGCTATAAAGCTATCTATTTTGCCACCATCAGGTTACGGTGGCGGATCGATCAAATACCTGATACTGCCAGCCGTGACCCTCTCATTTGCCTCTATGGCCACGGTGGCGCGGATCACGCGTTCCGGGGTGGTCGAGGCGGTTGGGGAGGATTACGTGCGCACGGCGAGGGCCAAGGGCCTCGGCGAGATGTTCGTACTCGGCAAGCATGTGCTGAGAAACGCGCTAGTTCCCGTTATCACGATCGTGGGTGCCGACTTCGGCAGTTACCTGAGCGGATCGGTCCTAACCGAGTCGATATTCGGGTGGCCCGGCCTGGGGAGGTTCATCGTGCAGGGGATCCTTAAGCGGGATTTCCCCGTGATCCAGGGTTCGATACTCTTTATGGCAATCGTTTTTGTGCTTGTAAACTTATTAGTAGACGTGAGTTACGGGATTATCGACCCGCGTATACGTGTAAAGGAGAAGAGCGGATGAGAAATGGCCGCCATCGATCGCTCCGCCTGATGCGGAACGGGTCCGCCTTCGCAGGGTTTCTGATTCTGTCAGTCGTCGTGGGCGGGGCCCTTCTAGCCGGTCTCATTGCTCCCCGGCCGCCGTCCGAGATCAATCTGGAGGCCGCCCTGACACCCCCCTGCATCGAGTATCCGTTCGGGACGGACGCATTCGGAAGAGACGTATTATCAAGGGTTTTGTATGGCGCTCGTATCTCGCTGGGCGTTGGATTCATGGCGCGTACGATATCCCTGCTCCTTGGACTCATGCTCGGGACGATAGCCGGTTTCTTCGGAGGGAAGCTGGATACTCTGATCATGAGGGCCGCCGACATCACATTCGCATTTCCCGCGCTCCTTCTCCTGATCGCGATAATGGCGGTCGTAACTCCTGGTATGATATCGCTTTTCGTTGCTCTCGGAATAGTCGGTTGGGCCGCCATGGCCCGTCTGGTCAGGATTCAGGTGCTCAGCGTACGAGAGCGGGAGTATGTGCAGGCGGCAAGGGCTGCGGGAACAGGGCCCCTCGGACTCGTATTCCGGCATATCCTGCCACAATGCATAGCTCCCGTGATCGTCGTATACACGCTCGGTCTCGGCATGACGATCATGGCGGAGTCCTCCCTCAGCTTCCTGGGCTTGGGCGTTCAGCCCCCCGATCCAAGCTGGGGCTCGATGATATCACGGGGCATCCCCTTCATGAGGCGGGCGCCGTGGCTCACGCTCTTTCCCGGGTTGGTGCTCACATCGACCGTCTGCGCTCTCAATCTGCTCGGTGACGGGCTCAGGGACAGCCTCGATCCCAGGACCAGAGGCAAGGAAGGCCGCTGAATGGATACTTTGATCGACCGTATCAGCAGTGTGATCAAGGAAATAGAAGACTCGATGAACATCGATTGGCGCTTCAGCTACGTCGGTATCACCCGCTCGGAGAGCGGGGAGTGCACTATCGAGCTGAGCGCGGGGGATCTTTTCGAGGCCCTGCCCGGGCGGCTCGCTGGAATCGAGGTCGTCCCTGGGCCGGAGGGGGAATTCCGAGCCGGCCCCGCAGGAGGTGGGGTGACGGTCAGGTTCCTGAGGCCGCTGGAGGGGAGGCGCCTCTGGGTCTCGTCGAGTGTCGCCGATGTGAGGCGCGAGCCATCCCATGCGGCCGAGCTAGTGACGCAGGCTATCATGGGGGAGGATGCGGCTGCTCTGAAACTCGACGGCGATTGGTATCTGGTCATGCTGCCGGACGGCTACCACGGATGGATCAGGTCCTGGTATGTGCATGAAACCCGCCCGGAGGATATCGCATCCTACATGAAACGTGCGAATACACTGGTCGTAGCGAATATTGCCTATATCCGCCAATCGGCCGATCCGGATAGCTTTCCCGTAACGGACCTGGTGGCCGGCACAAGGGTTGCGGCCGACAGGGCCTCGGATGGATTTCGGAAGGTCCTGCTCCCCGGCGGCAGAGAGGGATTTGCCCCGGAGCGGGACCTGGAGGATATTGCAGCACCGGTTGGTTTGCTGCGGGAACGTATCATATCGCGAGCGATGCGATTTATCGGGATCCCCTATCTCTGGGGAGGGACGTCGACCAAGGGATTCGACTGTTCCGGTCTCGTCAAACGTGTCTACATGATGGAGGAGATCGAGCTGCCGCGCGATTCCGACCGCCAGGCGCTCGTTGGAGAAGAGGTCCCGCTCGAGGAATCGGCCCCGGGCGAGTTGCTCTTCTTCGGAGAGGGGGAGGCGATCACCCATGTCGCGATATACCTGGGCGGGAAGCGCTTTATCCATGCGTCGGGAGAGGTTCGTATAAACAGTCTGGACACGGAAGATGAGCTCTTCGAGCCGAAACTCGCCGGAAATCTCAGAGTGATACGGTGTGTAATTACTTGATGATCGGATTAAAAATATTAAGATCATGTTAAAAAAAGTGTTGACAGATTCTTTCAGCTGATTTAGTTTTTCGTCCAACTGAAAACCTGTGTGGTTTTTAGGTGTTTGAAAGGGGGTACGTACAGGACCGAAGCTACTATTCTGCTCGCTTATTCACAATTGAGCGGTCTTGCGGTAACAGCCGCAAGCGCCAGAGCGCGAAACCCTGGAGGGAGAGGAGGTACCGGGTAGAGGAGAAATTAAGAGCGTCCTTTGAAGGCGCATCATGAATTCGTTGATGGGAACCATCCGTGAAGTAATCGCGGTCTTATAGAATGTTTAAGTTCCTGTGAGGGTGCTTCCCTAAAGGAAGATATCTAGACAGGGGGTTTGAAATGAAGAAGTTATTCGTGATAGCTCTCGCGATCGTCATGACAGCCGCATTCGTTATGCCGGCCATGGCCACGCAGAGCAGGGTAGCGGCAATGGGCGGTTACGGAAGGTACCTCGAGGATGATTTCAATGTCTTCGAGTGGCCGGCCACATTGCCCTCCTACAGCAATATTGTTATGATCGAGCTCATGACCTCGCAGTGGTGGGGTGGTAGCAGCTGCCCCGAAGATCTCGACTGCTACGAGGTCATCCCGGCGATCGGCGCCTCATTCGGACTCGGCGAGGACGGCGCGTACGGAACTCTGGCGATGTTTTTCTATGAATCGTCAGAGCCGATGAATCCATTCTGGAATTACGATTGGGGCGTGAATTGGTACACCGATTACGCGTTCATGTGGTCGAACGCCCAGAAGTTCCATCTCCTCTACGGCTACGCGATGGAGGGCCTCTCCTTCGGTTTCGCCCTGACGCGCGCTGACGACAGCTACAAGTCCGAGGACGGAATTATCGATGAGCAACATTACGCCTACACGACGATAAGTGCCGGCGTCCGCTTCGACGTGGGCGAAGCCGCCTACATGGACCTGAACGTAGACCTCGGCATGGGTTCGGGGACTTGGCAGGGCTCGTTTGCGGGGGAGCCTTTCGGCGAGGTCACCGAAGACGGCAACATGACTTACGGTCTCAAGGCCCGTATGTTCTACGAGTGGACCGAAACGGTCACACTGGTGCCCTACTTCGGCTGGACATCGTACGATTTCAGCTTCAAGGCGGATTCGGCCGATTACAACGACACCTTCTGGGGCGACAAGGGTTCGATGATGGAATTGGGTATCGGAACCAACATCGCTGTGAACGAGGACAACCTGCTCCTCTTCGCGATCGAGCCCTACGCCTACGCGAAGCGCGAGGCGAGCGAGATTCCGGAGGGTGTAGAAGGAGATTGGACCAGCACATACAAGGTGATGCCCCGCTTTATCCTCGGCCTCGAATCCGACATCAAGGATTGGCTGACCTTCAGGATGGGCGGTTCGCACGCTCTGGTCAAGCGTGAGGACAAATCCTTTGCGACTGATCCCGATCGTGTTGTGACGAGTACCTGGAGCGACTTCAGCTATTACATGGGTCTCGGATTCCACCTGGGAGACTGGGACATCGACTGCGTCCTCAACAACGCCACACCATTCCGTCTCGGCTACTGGCTGACCGGTATGGGACAGCCCAGTGGTAATGAATCTGACGAGGTCGCCATGTGGATGCTCAGCGCCAAGTACCACTTCTAGACCGATAGAGGTGCAAGCTGATAGAGAAGGGGGAGCCACCCGGCTCCCCCTTTTTTTATTATCCATGAGCCGTTCCTTTGGTCTGTTACTTGCAGGATATTATGAGGTTACGGATAAAAGGAGACTGGTGTATTTCTTCTACTACATACCGGTAGGGCTGGATCTCGAGGTGAGGCGGAGAGCCTCGATTACCTATTTCATCTCGCTCGTCTGCATAGGTATGTTCTTAATATACAGATACAGCCCCGCATTGGGCTCTTGGAACGCGTGGAACCTAGTCTTCCAGCCCCTCGCGCCCAATCCGGGAAACGCCGTTACCTATACCTTTCTCCACGGCGGATATCTGCACCTCTTCGGAAACATCGTTTACCTGATTATCTTCGGCAGGGCTGTCGAGGACCGTTTCGGGCCGGGGCGGTTCTATCTGATATTCCTCTTATCGACCGTGGTGGGGGCATACACTCACCTGCTCTTCACAACTCTCTTCAGCCCTGAGTTTCTTATATACCCGGTCGTCGGAGCCTCTGGGGCCACAAGCGGGCTCCTGGGAGCCTACATGACCCGCTGCTACTTCAGCAGGGTCAGGGTCGCCTACTGGATATTCATGCCGCTGCAGGGAGTTAACCGGGCGGGAAGAACCTATGTCCCTGTTGTTTTCGCCCTGGTCCTCTGGCTGATCCTGCAGGGGGTCTACGCCGTTGTCCAGCTGGGATCGCCCGGATTGCAGGTCGCCTACAGCCTTCACATCGGCGGTTTCGCGGCCGGCATAGCGCTCTCCCTCTTTTTCGGAGCATGGACGGCGGCCAGGGCTGAAAACCACGTTGTCAAAGCGAAGAAGCATTTCAAGAAGGCGAACTGGTTCGCCTGCCAGGTCGAATACGGTAATTACCTCGCTATTGTTCCCAGCGATCCGGATGCGCACGCTGCTATCGCTCGGGCATTCGTCTGCAGCGGTGATTCCGGCATGGCCCGTTATCATTTCATCGAAGCTATCCGCAACTACCTGAACGAAGGGGTGCGTGATCTGGCCGAACAGGCGTTTGCAGAGGCTATGAGGCACATTCCCGGATTCACACTCGACGCGGATCTGCACCTCGATCTTGCATACCGGATGGAGCGGACGCTCAAGTTCAAGACTGCGGCCGCAGCATATGATAATTTTATAGAGCGTTATACTGATTCACCCGAGGTGCCCTTCGTGCTGTTCCGCATGGCGGGGATACTGGAGAGGCGGTTTCAGAAGCCGCTCAAGGCGCTGTCGTGCTACAGGGCCATCGTCGACGGATTCCCGGGTGACGTCTGGATCGACTACGCAAAGAGCGAGATCGACAGGATCGAACGGCTCAGGATAAGCCTGTCCGGAGGCAATGGAGGGGAGCAGCCGAGCGGTGTGAAATAGCTTGAACTGTACCAAGGCTTCTGTTAGTTTTCAGCGGTGGATGTGGGGAGAGGGTGTGAAAACAGAAGGAAAAGCGTCCCTTGAGGCGCTCAGGAAGAGGTTTTATCTCAGGGGATCCGAGGGAATCGGCGACGAGAATCTTCTCGCGATGGTCATCGGCGCCTGTAATCACCGGTCGGCCGGTGCGATCGCCCAGGAGCTCGTGGAGCGGTACGGAGGGCTCGACGGGATCGCGGAGGCGGGAATCGAGGATCTCCTTGGATTCGGTGGCCTGGGGAGAGCAGGGACCATAAGGCTCAAGGCGGCCTTCGAGCTCGGAATACGTAGTGTGACGCGCGAGAGGGAGAACAGGATTACCAAGGTCCGCTCCCCAGGGGATATCGCCGAGCTTATGATCCCCGAGCTCAAGGGGCTCGACCGGGAACATTTCAAGGCGGTTCTGCTCGATACAAAGAACGGTATAATACGTATCGTGACTGTGGCCATCGGTTCCTTGAACGCCGCTCTCGTGCATCCGCGCGAGATATTTAAGGCGGCGGTGAAAGCGAGTGCAGCCGGTATCATAATGGTTCACAACCATCCGACCGGCAACCCCGAGCCGAGTAACGAAGACGCCGATCTTACCCTGCGTTTCGCCCGGTGCGGTGAGTTGATGGGTATCGAGCTCATCGACCATATCATTATCGGAGGGGAAAGATTCGTGAGCATGAGGGAGAGAGACCTGATCCCTCGCTGAAAGGAAGGTACGAATTGTTTGGGCGCTTAGCAGCATACATGTCAAACGATATCGCAATAGATCTCGGTACGGCTAATACACTGGTCTATCTCAAGGGTAGTGGAATCGTCCTGAACGAGCCTTCCGTCGTCGCTGTCGACCAGAAAACGAAGAAGATCTATGCCGTCGGCGTCGAGGCGAAGGCTATGCTCGGCAAGACTCCCGATCACATCACCGCCATAAGGCCGCTCAAAGACGGTGTTATCGCTGATTTCGAGATCACCGAAGTGATGCTGCGGGAGTTCATAAAGAAGTCGCAGAAAAAGCGGTTCTTCATCCGCCCGCGCATTGTCATAAGCGTTCCCTCCGGCATAACCGAGGTTGAACGCCGGGCGGTCACCGACTCCGCACAGAATGCCGGAGCGAGGGAAGTCTATCTGATCGCCGAGCCGATCGCCGCTGCAATCGGTGTGGGGCTTCCCGTCGACAAACCTTCAGGCAATATGGTGATCGATATCGGGGGAGGAACAACTGAGATCGCCGTCATTGCGCTCAACGGGATCGTGACCGATATATCGATCCGCGTGGGAGGCGACGAGATGGACGAGGTGATCGTCCAGCACGTGAAGAAGGCCTATAACCTTCTCATCGGGGACCAGACCGCCGAACACGTGAAGATGGTCATCGGAACGGCGACGAAGATGGAGAAAGAGGAGGAGATGGAGATCAAGGGGCGGGATCTCGTATCCGGGATACCCAAGACCCTCAGGATCTCGAGCATGGAGATCCGCGAAGCGCTCGCCGAGCCGCTCAGCCAGATCGTCGCGGCTCTCAAGACGGCGCTCGAGCAGACTCCTCCCGAGCTCGCCGCCGACATCGTTGATCGCGGTATCGTCATGACTGGCGGCGGATCGCTCCTAAAGGGCATCGACACCCTCGTCAAGGAGGAGACGAATCTCCCGATAAACATCGTCGAGGACCCATTGACCTGTGTCGTTTTGGGAAGCGGTAAGATCCTGGGTAATTTGCACTCATACGAGCGAATCATTATGAAGAGCTCCCGGTTCTAGCATGCAGTTTCTATCCTTCCTTTTCGAAAAGCATCTCGACAAGACGGTGATCGTCATCGCCGTCGCCCTATCCGTCTTTCTGCTTACGCTTGGCGACGATAGCCAGGTCCAGACCGCTCGCTCGGTCGAATCCTTTCTCCTTGGGCCCGTGGACAGGGTCGAATCATATTTTTTGGCGATGGATCGACTCGTGGAGGAGAACCTGCGGCTCAAGAAGGATGTCGCGACTCTCTCTCACGAGCGATAGCGCCTGCTCCAGCTCGGGGCGGAGAGGAACCGGCTCAGGGAGCTGATAGGGTTGAAGGATGACTCGTTCCATGAATTCCTTCCGTGCGAGGTGATCGCCAGATCTTTGGATCGGTCTCATAATTTCGTCGTCGTCGATCGCGGCTCACAGGACAGCGTCCGGGTCGGGATGGCGGTCGTCGGATACAAGGGGCTCGTCGGTCGTGTGAAACATGTATTCTCTAATTTCTCGAATGTTCTGCTTCTCAGCAACAAAGCGGTCTCGGTAAGTTGCATAAACCGCCGGAGCAGGATCGTGGGACTTCTCGAGTGGGACCGGGAAAATTTCTTCAGACTTGATTACGTCGGCAAGGAGGAGGATGTTCTGCGCGGTGACACGCTCGTGACGAGCGGGCTGGGAAGGTTGTTTCCAAAAGGATTTCTTGTCGCCACTGTCCTGCAGGTGACTAACGAGAAGGGAGGGCTCAGCAAGAAGGTCAGGGCGATAAGCATGTCCGATCTGAATAAACTCGAGGAGCTCTTCATCATCACCGGCGGAAAGGAATGGGAGAAACCGGCGATCTACGAGGAGTTCGAGAAGGCCACCGAAAGCGGCGGATCGGGGGTTTCGAGGTGAACGCGGTCAGGATCGCAACGCTTGCGTTTTTCATATTGGTCCTGCAACTCACCCTGATTCCGCATATGGGATTGGCCGATGTCTATCCCAAGCTCATGATCATGGCCATAGTCGCTCTCGTCCTCGGGAGAAATCCGGTTCCGGCGGTCATAATCGGGTTCGTACTCGGTTTTCTCCAGGACCTGGGTAACGCCGAGCACCTGGGGGCGAATGCTCTCGCCAAGTCGCTCATAGCCTACTGGGTTTCGCGGTTCGGAGCGGAATTCCTCCCGGAAAACCCGCTTTTCAGGGGATTTATCGTCATGGCGGCTTGCCTCGTGAACGATATCATATTCTTCTCGATCACTCTGAGATTTTCCATTCCGGATATCCTGTTCTCATTCTTCCGCTACTCGCTGCTATCCTCTCTCTATACGGCGGTGATAGCTGTTGTGATCTTCTTCGTCGTCGAGATGGTCACGGGAAGGATGGTGGGTGTACGTGGAGGGAAGTGACCGGCATGATGTGGCGGCCCTCAACGCCCGATTCAGGAAACTGATCTTCATAATACTCGCCGTCTTACTGATCATTCTCGGAAGGCTGTTCTACCTCCAGGTGGTGCGCGCGGAGCAGTACAAGGAGCTCGCCCTGTCCAACCGTATCAGGAAAGAGCGTGTCATAGCGCCGCGCGGCTTCATCAGGGATCGACGCGGAACGAAACTTGTCGTCAATATACCCATCTATCAGATCTGCATATTGCCCCGGAAGACAAGAGGTAAGAGCGGTGTACTATCTGTCGCCTGCAGATTGCTCCGAGTCGACGAAGAGAGACTCAGGAGCAATCTGCAGGAGTGGACCGAACGTTTCCCCGATGGAAGGGAGATGCCGGTCGTCCAGGCGGCCGATAAGGAACAGATATCGATACTGATGGAGAACCGCGAGTTCTTCACATTCTTCAAACTGGTCTCGAAGCACAGGCGCCAGTACCCCGACAGCACGATCGCGGCTCATGTCCTGGGCTACGTTGGAGAGGTGACCGATGACGAACTGGGCAAGATCTCCAACTATCACAGGGGCGATATGATCGGTCGCACCGGAATAGAATTCAACTATGAGCATTATCTCAAAGGAGTCGACGGAGAGCGGCTCGTCGAGATCAGTGCTGACGGTGTCGTGATAGGGACGATCGACGGACTCGACGGAATCGAAGGTGTGGATGGTTTTGTCGGGTCCAGAGCTCCTGTGCCGGGCAGGGATATCTGGCTGACGATTGATATCAAGTTCCAACGTGAGGTGGAGAGGATCTTTACCTGGGGCAAGGGAGCCGTAGTCGTCATGGATCCCAGAAACGGAGAGATACTCGCCGGGGTCAGCCGGCCCTCCTATGATCCGAACATGTTCATCGGCGGCGTGAGCGAACAGGATTGGCAGAAGCTCTACGAAAATCCGGACAATCCTCTTTTCAACAGGACCATACAGGCGACCTATCCGCCCGCCTCGGTATTCAAGCTCGTAACTGCTTATTCTGCATTGAGTAACAGGATTGTCGGGTCCAGACAGCATCTAAAGCCCTGCTACGGTTCCTACCGGTTCGGCAACAGGAATTTCGGGTGCTGGAGACCGGAGGGACACGGTTCCCTCTCGATGAAGGGGGCTATCGAGCAGTCGTGCGACATATACTTCTATCAACTGGGGGAGTTGCTGTCGGCCGACCAATTCGGCGAGACGGGCCGCATTTTCGGTTATGGAAAGAAGTCCGGGATCGATCTGCCCAGTGAGGCAGTCGGGACCATCCCGGACCATGCATATTTCGACAGGCGTTTCGGAAAGAGAAAATGGACGAGGGGGCATCTTCTCAACTATTCGATAGGGCAGGGGGAGCTACTTGCCACGCCGCTCCAGATCTGCATGATGAGTGCGATATTCGCCAACGGCGGGAAGCGCGTTCAACCCCACATGGTATATCAGATAGTCGATTTCGACGGTAGAAAGGCCTCGAACTACGAGTGGCCCGCGGTCGAGCTGCCCACTATCGATAAGCAGCTGTTGGGGATTATCAGGAGCGCGATGGAGGGCGTCGTTTCCGGCGAGAGAGGCACGGGAAGAGCGTCGGCGGTACCGGGTATCAAGATAGCGGGGAAGACCGGGACCTCGCAGAATCCTCACGGCGAGGATCACGCTCTATTCGTCGCGTATGCTCCTGCCGAGGATCCCGAGATCGTCCTGGCCATAGTGATGGAAAACGCGGGGCACGGCGGGGCGATGGCGGCCCCAGTGGCACGCGAGATATTAACCTATTATTTCTTTGGACTGCAGAATGACTGAAAAGCTGCTGGGACATTTCGATCTTCTAATACTGCTGCCGGTGTTGCTTCTCATCGGATTCGGACTCCTGACCCTCTATTCGGTGGGTCATGTTCCAGAGGAGCTGAAGGACACGTTTCAACCGGCTGAGAGTCAATTCTTCACGAGACAGTTGATATGGGTGGCTCTCGGCATCGCGGTGATGATCGCCGCCATGGCTGTTCCGTTTCGCAATTACGAGAGCGCCGCCGTGCTCTTCTATGCAGTCGGTGTCATGCTGCTGCTCGTCACCTTCTTTCAATCGCCGGAGAGCGGGACGAGCAGGTGGATAGTCATCGGAGGTTTCAACCTTCAGCCTAGCGAGTTCATGAAAATAGCCGTGATTTTCATTATTGCCCGGTTCCTTGCCGAGAAGAAGAACGATCCCAATAAGATCCGTGTCATAGCAATATCGATGGCGGCTGTGGCCCTGCCCACCCTGCTCGTAATGAAGCAGCCGGATCTGGGAACGGCCCTCGTATTCCCTGCGCTCCTTCTACCGATCCTCTACTGGCGCGGATTGAACGAGGGGATAATATTATTGCTGCTTTCGCCAGTGATAAGCGCGATTCTCACCATCTACAGCTCGCGTAGCCTTCCGGGGGCGGAAGATTATCCCTTTCCCCTTCTTGTTTTCTTCATGATCGTGCTTTTTGTCGCGTACAGGAGGAGGCGCTACATATTCCAGAGCTCGCTGCTGGTCATACTGAACCTCACCGTGATGCTCACCGTACCGAACTTCTGGAACAAGCTGCAGCTCTATCAGCAGAAGAGGATCCTCGATTTCATGCGGCCTGAATCCGATATCCTCGGTTCAGGATGGCAGGTCTACCAGTCGAAGGTCGCGATAGGATCGGGTGGGTTTTTGGGAAAGCAGTATCTGCACGGGACACAGAAGCTCCTGGCCTTTCTGCCCGAGCGGCACTCCGATTTTATATATTCCGTGCTGGCCGAGGAACTCGGATTCATCGGAGCGTTTGTCATCCTGGTTCTTTACGGCCTCTTTGTTTTTAGGGGATATTATCTCGCGACGCAGGTAAAGAACCGATTCGCCTCGATTGCGGCAATCGGTATCTGTTCATACTTCGCGTTTCATGTTATAGTGAATATCGGTATGACGATCGGGCTTGCTCCGGTGACCGGGCTTCCGCTTCCCTTTCTTAGCTATGGCGGGAGTTCGATGTTGATCAGCTGTTTTCTCGCCGGAGTCCTTATGAATTTCAGTATGCGCTTCTACGAATATTGAGGAGGAATCGGTGCACCCGATATTGATCGAGATCGGAAGATTCAGGGTATATTCCTACGGATTCATGCTGGCCTTCAGCTTCTTCATCGGCATCTGGTATGCGGGACGCCGGGCCGATAAGTGGGGTGTCCCGAAAGAGATCATACAGGACATGAGCATCATCCTGATCCTGCTCTCGGTTCTCGGATCGAGAATGCTCTATATACTCACTCACCGTGATCATTACCATAATCTGCTCGATATCATAGCTCTCTGGGAGGGTGGGGCGACCTATTACGGCGGACTCATACTCTCAGTCATCGGAGCCGTTATCTATTTGAAAAAGAAGAAAGTGAGTTTTCTCAGGGTAGCCGATATCTGCTCTGCTCCGACAGCTCTAGGCATCGTTATTACCCGCATAGGATGCTTCTTGAGCGGTTGCTGTTTCGGATTGCCGACCAGCTGCTCTCTGGGTGTCGTTTTCCCAGCCGATTCTCCCGCCGGCTATATCTTTGATGGAATTGCCATACATCCGACGCAGCTCTATTCCTCCTTCTATGGACTTTTCATACTCGCCGCTCTCATACTAGTGGAACGAAAGCGGTCGTTCGACGGATTTACCTTCTCGTTCTTCTGCATCTTTTACGGGGCGGCGCGTTTCACTGTAGATTTTTTCCGCCACTACGAGGAGTCGGCCGTTCTGGGAGGCTTGACAT
>DAOUUU010000102.1 GCA_030667985.1 Candidatus Krumholzibacteriota bacterium | reverse complement strand
GATACTGAAGGAGTTCCCGGTCGTCGGCAAGGAAGATATCAACAGTGAGCCGGAGGCCTTCCTGCCCGAGGGCAGCAAGAATTATGTGACCTCGAAAACATCCGGCACCACGGGGACGCCCCTCAGCGTGCGCATGGACAGGCACACATATCTGCTGACGGACGCGCTGTGGTGGAGGCGCACGAGGTGGGCCGGCTTCGAGAAGGGCGACTGGATAGCGAGGCTCGTGGGAGACCCGATCATCCCCTTACGGGTGAAGAATCCCAGGAAGCCCTGGATAGTATCTCATCTCGACAGGAGGATCTATCTGTCTACCTTTCACCTCAGCAGGGATGCCGCCATAAGGATCGGGGAGTTCCTTAACAGAAAGAGACCTGCCTATATCATGGGGTATCCGTCATCGCTGGAGATTCTCTGCAACTATCTGGATGAGAGCGGCTTCGAGATCCAGTGGCGGCCCAAAAATATACTTTTCTCGAGCGAACCTATGTATACTCATCAGGAGAGGGTTATAAAACGTGTATTCGGATCGGACATCAGGGGTTTGTACGGTTCAGGAGAGAGAGTGATCTCAGCTGCGCAGTGCGAGGAAGGCAACTACCATCTATCCCTGGTGGACGGTTATCTGGAGGGGCAGTTCGGTATAATGGAGAATAGGCAGCCGGGACTGGTCACGACCCTGACCAACAAGGTCATGCCCCTCTTGCGGTGCGAGATAGGCGATGACGTCAAAGCGGAACCCTCCTTCGCCTGCCCGTGCGGCAGAACGCTTCCAGTGATAGACCCGGTGATCACAAAGCAGGAGGATTGGGTCATCACCCCTTCAGGGAGGAAGATCTCTCCCAGCGCCATCGTGTGGGCCTTCATACACCAGAATATCAGCGGGATCAACAAGGGCCAGGTTGTTCAGGAGGATGCCGCGTCGATCAAGGTCTATGTGGATACGGATGAATCCAATTTCCTGAAATACAAGGATGCGTTGAAAGAATCGATGAACAAAGTCTTCTTTGGTGAAATGGATGTCGAGATCATCAGGACCGATCGAATCGATGTCATGCAATCGGGCAAGTCCAGATTTATCGTGAATAAGCTGAGAAAAGGATTCGAAGATGCTGCAATTGACCCAGAATCTCAAATCGGGTGACATGGAATTGTCGGAGGTGCCCGTGCCCGCTCTTACCAGGGGCAAAGTGCTCGTCAGAAATCATTACTCGGTCATCAGCGCCGGCACGGAAGGTGGAAAGGTCTCCACAGCCAGGAAGGGGTACATCGGTAAGGCAAAGGAGAAGCCCGCCCAGGTGAAGCAAGTAATCGAAACGCTCAAGAGTGAGGGGATCGCCTCCACGTACCGCAGGGTTATGAATAAACTGGATGCTCTGACTCCGCTGGGCTATTCGGCTGCTGGTGTCGTTGAAGCGGTCAGCGAGGGTGTGACGAGGTTCAAGGTGGGAGACAGGGTTGCTTCAGGCGGAGAAGGGGCGAATCACGCCGAGGTGAGCTCCGTACCCGAGAATCTGGTCGTCAAGGTCCCCGATGCGGTGAGCCTTCGGGACGCAGCCTATGCAACTATCGCCGCTATCGCAGTACAGGGGGTCAGGCAGGCGGATCTCCGCCTGGGGGAGAGCTGCGCCGTGATCGGGCTGGGCCTGCTCGGGCAGTTGACCGTCCAGATACTGAAGGCGTCGGGTGTGAAAGTAGCTGGGATAGACATCGATATGGATATGGTGGAACTGGCCGGCAGGTCTGGAGCGGATATCGCTTTTGCGAGGGATTCGGGTGACGAGGAGCAGGCGGTTATCGATTTCTCTGACGGTTACGGAGTCGATGCGGTCATCATCACCGCGGGCAGTTCGAGTCTCGATCCGGTGGAGCTGGCGGGCCGTCTCTGCCGGAGAAAGGGCAGGGTCGTCATAGTTGGGGCAGTGCCGACCGGATTTAGCAGAGAAAACTATTATAGGAAAGAGCTTGAGCTGAGGATGGCGACCTCCTACGGCCCTGGGCGCTACGATCCGAACTACGAGGAAAAAGGGCAGGATTACCCTATCGGGTACGTGCGCTGGACCGAGAACAGGAACATGCAGGCGTTTCTCCAGCTCTTAACCGACGGGAAGATAGACCTTTCCTTCCTGACGACCCACGAATTCGAATTCGAGAAATCCCCAGCCGCCTACCAGATGATCGTGGATCGGTCGGAGCCCTATGTCGGGATTGTCCTGAAATACGAAACGGAGAAGGAAACCGGCAGGTCCGTCGATCTGGGCGGGGAAGGCCGCAGGCCGTCGGCCGGGGGAGACGAGCCGAGGGTTTCCTTCATCGGCGCCGGCTCGTTTGCCCAGAACCTGCTGCTGCCGAATATCAAGGGCTCGGCGCTGGTTTCAGTCGCGACGAGCCAGGGGCATACATCGAAGAACGTCGCTCAAAAATGGAATTTCAGGACGGCGACGTGCGATGCGGAGGATGTTTTCAAGGACGATTCGAACACCGTATTTATAGCGACGAGGCATGATTCCCACGCCGAATACGTGATGAGATCCCTGAAAGCGGGCAAGAACGTCTTTGTCGAGAAGCCGCTCTGCATGACGGAGGAAGAGCTGGAGGAGATCGCCGGGATCTATAAGAGCGCTTCAGGGGGGGGAGCCCCCCGGTTGATGGTGGGGTTCAACAGGCGTTTCGCCCCCCATGTCAGATCGATAAAGAAGGAGTTCACCGACAAGCTGCCGAAATCGATCAACTATCGCATCAACGCCGGCGCGATACCCGCCGATCACTGGATACAGGACCGCGAGATCGGAGGCGGCAGGATTATCGGAGAAGTGTGCCATTTCGTAGACCTCGCGATGTACCTTGCCGGGGCGCTCCCGAAAAGGCTGTCTGCTGCCGCCATGGAAGACCCGCGCGGACTGCTGGACACTCTGAATGTGAATATCCTCTTCATGGACGGCTCCATAGCGAACATCTCCTATTTCGCCAACGGTTCGAAGGCCTTGAAGAAGGAGCGACTGGAGGTCTTCTCTTCGGGCAAGACGGCGGTGCTGGACGATTTCACAAAACTCGATATCTTCACATCGAGAAAGACAAAGAAAATGAAACTCGGCCAGGACAAGGGGCACAGGAGAGAAGTGGAGGAGTTCCTCGATTCGGTCAGAAAGGGAACCCCCTCCCCGATTCCCTTCGAGGAAATTTACTATTCGACCAGGATGAGCTTCGATATCATAAGATCGATCACAGGTGGCGAAACGATAATTTATTAATTCAGCGGAGCAGATGAAAAAGAAGATACTTTTTATCGGCGGGACGACGGGCGGCGGGGTCGCCACGATCAATAATGAAGTAATCAGGATATTCGAGAATTCCGGACACAGCTACGAGCTCATCGACACCGAAGCGATGAAGGCGAGGTTTCCCGCTATCCTCGCCTATCTGTTTGCCTACGTTGTTTTACTGGTAAAGACCATCTCGACCCGGCCCGATACGGTCTATCTGCAGTTGGCACAGACTGGCTACCTGCACCAGAGCTTCTTTCTGCTGATAGCTAAAATGTTTCGAAGGGAAACAATAGCCCATTTCCACGCCAAGGCCGACCTGAAAAGCACCTGCACAAAGGCTCAGCTCGGAAGGATTATCTTTTCCCAGAGGTACACCGACAAGATGATCGTCTTGACGGAACCCTGCAGGCAGAGCCTCTTGAGCAGCGGATGGAAAAGGGACGTTTTCGTGATTCCGAATTTCATCAACACAGAAAACCTTCCCGTAGATATCAGGCCGGTAACCGAGAGGTCTCAACTCCTCTATCTCGGCCGGATGAGCCGTGAGAAGGGAGTCTTTGAGATACTTGAGGTCGCCCAACGCCTGCAGGACGAGAATTTTGTATTTGTCGGCAATTTCGAGGATGAGCGAACGGAGAGGGAATTCACGCAGAAGCTCGATAAATTAGACAACGCCAGGTGGCTCGGTCCGATGTACAGCGATGAGAAATTCCGTGTTATAGCCGATTCCAGACTGTTGATATTCCCGACGAGAAGGGACGAGTTTCCAATGACCCTCATCGAATCGTCGATTCTCGGGTGCGTGCCTCTGGTCAGTCCCGTGGGATCGGTGGGAGAGATCATCAAGGACGGATACAACGGGTATTACATATCTCCGGATGATATCGAGGGCATAATCGAGCGCGTCGTGGAATTGCGAAACGGCGTGGAACTGCGGAGGGTATCGGAAAACGGGATAGCTTACGCGCGCGATAATTTCACGAACAGGGCCGTCGAGAAGAGACTGCTGGAAATCGTGGGTTGATATGATCAAGATCAATTTCATGGGAGACGTGATGTTCGGGGAGCTACTGGAGAATTTCCGGTGCGGCCTCAAGACTACACTCGAGAAACGCGGCATAGATCCCTTCGAGCATGTGAAGTCGACACTGAAGAAAGCCGACCTGAACGTCATCAACCTGGAGTGCGTGTTCAGTGATTCCTCGATACGGAGTAATCCTTTTTCCTGGATCCTTATATCACCGGAGAAGTTCATCAAGTATCTGGTCGACAACAATATCAACGTTGTCAACACGGCGAACAACCATGCCCTGGATCACGGGAGGGATGCGTTCGAGGGCTCCCTTGATATTCTGAGCGAGCACGGCATAAAGATCATAGGCTACGTCAAGAACGGGTTTTTTCAGGAGGAGCCGGCCGCTTTCGAGATTGATGGAATGAGGATCGGGTTTCTCGGATACAACATATCCAATTTCCCCGATGCTGATAGAAGGAGGTACGTCGACAGGATTAAAGATGTTGTCTCTGGTGTGAGGTCATCCTTCGATAAGATCGTTGTGTCGATGCATTGGGGAGAGGAATACACGAATATTTCTCCATCCTACGTTATCGGATTCGGAAGGGAGCTGTTGGATGCTGGGTGCGATATCATACACGGTCATCACTCCCATCAGATCCAGGGAGTGATTGAGGACGCAGGCAGGATTTTCGCCCCGAGCCTTGGCAATTTCATCTTCGATCAAAAGATCGAAAAAAACAGAATAACCGCGATATTACAGGTGGAGATCGATGACGGAAAGCTCTCGTATGAATACCCGGCGTTTTACATGAATGAGCTCTATCAGCCTGTCGCGTCGCCGAAGCATAATGAATATATCAAAGAAGTGACGGAGTATCTGGCAGGTTGTTACGCGGAGGCGGATGCCGGTGTTTACGATGAAACGGTCATGAGAAACGTGAACGCTGGACACAGAAGAAACAGGATTCGGATGAGAGCCAGAATGCTCTCGCACTTCTGGGATTATCTGCCCTACGTTGGGAATATGTTCTCATTCAAGCTTGGGAAGGAGAGCATCTACTCGGTAATCAAGTCGGCGAATGACATCGATGAGAAAAGCGACCGAAGGGATACTCAAAAATGAAACCGAAGAGGCCTATTCCGCCCGGCCGAAGTATCGAGCAGGTGTGGAATCAGTATCTGGTAGAAAAGGAGATTGCCGAGAGGCTCAAGGCAGCGAGCCGCGAGGAGCGGAAACGCATATACGCTTCTATGTACGATGAGCTGTTTGCCAAAGTCCCGGATCACGCCAGGTTGACCAGAAGAAGGAACGAGGAGATGACCCGGCGTGTGAATGCGGACAAGTATTCGCTGGTCGAGAGGTTTCTTGGGGGCCCTTTCGTTTTCGCGGAGTTCGCTCCCGGAGACTGCCGTTTTGCTTTCGAGGTCGCACAACGGGCGGAGCGCGTGATAGGTATAGATATCTCAGACCAACGCAATCCGGACGACGCCGTGCCGCAAAACTTCGAGCTCATCGTCTATGACGGTTATGATTTGAGCAAGGTGCAAGATGATTCGGTCGACATCGCGTTCAGCGACCAGATGATCGAGCACCTTCATCCGGAAGATACCAGGCTTCATTTCGAGCTGGTTCTGCGTATTCTCAAGCCGGGCGGGAAGTATGTATTCCGGACACCCCAAGCTCTTACTGGACCGCATGATATTTCCGCTTTCTTTTCGGATAAACCTGAAGGCTTGCACCTGAAGGAGTGGATGTTGGGAGAGATGCTGGAGCTAGTAAAGACGATTGGATATTCGAAATTCCGCGCGTACTGGCACAAGAGAGGGATCAGCTTGAGGATGCCTTTTTCCTACTATATTTCATGTGAGAGAATTTCAGGTCTATTCCGCAAGAGTATTGCAAGGCAGGTGGCGAGGCGACTCATTCCATATATATACGGAGTCGCTGTCAAGTAGTGGGACAGAGAGGCGGCCCGGGTGGGGATTGCCACGGTGGTTGGATTGGTTCGGTTCGATCCTTTCCGGCCGATAGGATATTGGGCTCAGTTTCCTTGAAGCAACTGCTCGTATAATTTAATGTGCCCGGCCACCATCCCATCGAGGCTGAATTCATTCAGGATCCGATTTTTTCCCCTTGCTCCCATATCCTCGCGTAATCCGTCATCATTCAGGAGGCGGTCGATTCTCTCGGCCAGCAGGTCAGGGGACTTCTGGGGGATCAGGTAGCCCGTCTCGCCGTCGCCGACGAGTTCTTTTGTTCCGCCTCCGTCTGTTGCAATCACAGCCTTGCCGGCCGCCATATATTCCATGATGGAGTTCGAGATGCCCTCGCCGTGTTTCTCCAGATCCGTCAACAGGATCCCTATATCGAATATGTTAACGATGGATTCCACGTCGGATATCTTCCCGGCGAAGATTATCCTTTCGTTCCCCCGGGCCAGTTCTTTGATCCAGTCAAGCTCCGGGCCGTCCCCAACGCAGACGAATGTGATGTCATCTCTATTTTCGAGGATTCTCTGTGCTGCGCGAACCAGCGATTCGTAGTCCTTTTGGTATTTGAAGCCCGCCACCATTCCGGCGACGTACCTGGTCTCGATGTTGAGTTCCTCTCTCACCGTGTTTCTGTCCTTAAGGTTGTTCATTCGTCCGAAGTCGAAGCCGTTGTGAACCACGCTGCGCTTCCACTCCGGAACGCTATACGCCTCGAAGCCGGCGTAAGAGTTGGATTGGATGATATCCGAGAAGGGGAATGACAGAAATGATCTCACCCGTTGTTTTCTGTTCAAGCGGGCGGGCGCGTCGGCGATCATCGCGTTGATGAGTTTTATCCGTAACAGTTTAGCAACCGGACCCGCGTATATGGCGGGCATGGAGCCCCAGGCGTGCATGATATCGGGCCTCCATTTCCGGCAGATACCGAACAGGCGAAAATAGATCAGTGGATCCTTCCTGATCCTTCTGTCCAGTTTGATGACTTCCGTGTCCAGTTCGTACACTTCCGTATAATGCACGATGTCCGTAAGAAGTATGATCTTGGTCGAGAAGTGTTCGCTATCCAGGCCCTTGAGAAGCTGAACGAGGCGGCGTTCGGTGCCGCCCGGCCCGAGTTCGTCTATGATATAGAGAACCTTGAGGCGTTTCATCGATTCGCAACTTTTTTGAGGACAAGGATGAATTCACTGTCATTTATATGGCCGAAACTAATGAATCTGAAAACAGCCTTTAGCAATCTATAAACGGCATGTGCCGGCCTTTTGCGTAGAAGCCAGTCAGTGGCTGTGATGTCATACGTATCGAAATACACAACGCTTAATCCATTTTGGAATGCGAATCTTCTTATCGCGTTCGGTGCTGTGGAAAACTTCAAGTAGGTCTTGAAGGGTGCTGCCTCGGATCTGCTGACGCTCTTTCTTTTACTTTTGAGATATCTATATGCAAGTATGTGTAGAAAGTGCGGTAAGAATTTTGTCGCCAATCCCTTTAAGGATAATACATTGGGAAGTTTGAGCACAATCAGCCCATTCGTTTTGGCTGAATTCGCGAAATTGAGCAGGGCGAGTTCCGGTTTGGGCAGGTGCTCCAATACATCAACGCAAACAACGATATCGAAGATCGCGGGCGAAAAGCTGTAGTATTGAATGTCTCCCAGGATACTCTCGTCTAGATCTGTATTCTGTTGCAGCTGCTTTTTGGAGATATCTATGCCAACCAGATGGATCTCTCGATCAAAATGAAGGTGGCTGATAGAACCGCATCCAGCCTCCAGCACCTGTATTGATGATCTGCTGCCCATTTCTTGATCGATGAATTCTTTTAATTTAATGAATTCTTCTCTCATGGTTAGATCTCGGTGTTCCCCCTATTCTTAATCTTCAGAATTATTGCTGCGGCCACCCCGTATTTTCGTAAAAACTTTCATTTTGGCTTCGATTTTGCGATATTAGATAAAGGGAAATGTAGCATAAGTTATGGTAGAATAACAGGAGAAAAGATTAGAGGGTGAGGGCTCCAGGTATCCTTCTTGCTCGAAATATGGTGCTATGAAAGAAATCGGTAAATTATATTTTTCACAGGAACAGGACAGGGGTTTCTTCAAGCGGCACCTACCAAACTTCAAGACCCTCGCTTTGGTGATCATCGTTGGTGTCGTGCTCGGCACCCAGATCTACAATCCTAACAAAAGAACAATCGAGGCCATAGCGGGGCTTATTCTCCTATTGATCCTGTGGCGATTTTCAACGATTGCAGCCCTCTGGATGCTCTTGATCACATACCCCTTTCCTTTTTCGATCTCATGGGGAACCTCCAATGAGATCTTCATGCTGATGATTACTCTTTTAGTTCTCTTGAGAATTACGACGGGTAAATTCAAGTTGACCATCGATCGCAAGATCCGCCTACCGTTAATTTTCATTGTCATGTCGTATCTTATTTCTTTTAAAAATGTTTCCCCCGAACTTATGCATCTCAGTCTGGTCAATACATTCAATTTCATGTCCGCTGCTACATTCATGGTCTTGTTAATTAACTTCGTCGATAATGAGGAGAAGCTGAGAAAAACCCTAAATATCATGATGATATCCGCAGCGCTCTTCATTGCGTTCACTATCTTTGAAATGTATTTCCCCGGCAGGACACTGAT
>DAOUUU010000062.1 GCA_030667985.1 Candidatus Krumholzibacteriota bacterium | reverse complement strand
GCCCCTTAGCCTCTCTGTAATCATACATTCGCTCTGCTTATCCATCTCGGTCACGAAATCGTTTCTTCCCTTGGCTTCCGCCCCGACCTCGAGTTCACGGCCGAAATTTCGCTCGAGGAATGCGCCGGCCTCCACTATGACCTCTCTCGCCGCCTCTCTCTTATCTGTCATCACTGCTCCCTTGAAGAACACGTTAAATACCCTAGCTATGGATGCCCTGTCCGCTAGTCCCCCGGGGTTTTGATACCGGCGGGAAAGGAGAGTCCCATCTCCTCCCCCATAACATCGAGGAATGCCCGTACGGTGACCGAACGGTACCGGCCCGGCTGCAGGATCAACCCGAGATGCCTTTCCAGGTGGAATCCATCAACGCTCAGAGCGACGATGTCTCCCTTCTTGATATCGTCCCGTACGATCCTTTCGGGCAATACCGACATACCCAGTCCAGAGGAGACGAGATTCTTGATCGCTTCGGGACTATCGATCGCCATGGTGACGAGCGGCGTCACTCTGCCCTCCTCGAAGGCCCTTTCTACAATCGCCCTCGTCACCGATCCCTCGTGGAAGAAGATGAAAGACTGCCCGGAGAGGGACTTGGGATCAATGGCGGATCTGCCGGCAAGGGGATGGGAAGCGGGCGCTATGACAAGCAAGGGTTCTGAATATATCGGGATGATATCAAGTCCGTCGGCCTGTGTGACGGGAATCGTCCCTACGGCCAGATCGAGCTCTCCCGCCTTCAACTTTTCGACTAGCGGCACTGTCGATGAGATCTCGAGCTTTATCTCGATGCCGGGATAGATATCATGGAAACGGGAGAATACATCCGGAAGGACATAGATGCTCGCCGCATCGATCGTCCCGACAGTGACCTTCCCCCTTCTCAATCCCTCCAGATCGCTCATCCGTCTCAGCAGCTCGCCTTCGAGATCCACCATCCGCCTGGCGTAATCGATAAGCATCTCCCCCACCGGCGTGAATATGACCGACCGGCCCTCGATGCGGTAGAGCTGCTGGCCCAGTTCCCGTTCGAGCTTTTTTAAGGCTATACTCACAGCCGGCTGCGTCACAAAATGAGCCTTCGCGGCGGCGGTGAAACTCCCCAGCTCGGCAAGGGATAGGATGTATTTGAGCTCTCTTATTTCCATAATAATTACTTATAGGTACAATTAAAATAATAAATTGGATTTATTATGTCAAGAGAGTATTATTTCCCAAAACCCTTTGGAAAGGAGCCTACAATGGAAATCAAGAACAAACCGGAAAAGCCTTCTGGAAAGCTCGGTATACTCACTCCCGGAATGGGCGCTGTGGCAACGACCTTCGTAGCCGGAGTCGAATCGATCCGTCAGGGCCTCTCCAAGCCCATCGGGTCCCTGACACAGATGGGAACAATCCGGCTGGGCAAGCGGACAGATAACAGGGTGCCGGCGATCAAGGATTTCGTGCCTCTCGCCGAGCTGGACGACCTCGTATTTGGAGGATGGGATCTTTTCGAGGACAATATGTACGAGGCCTCGCTCAAGGCGGGCGTGCTCAATAAGGAATCAATCAATCAGATAAAGCCGTTTCTGGAGAGCATCTCTCCGATGAAGGCTGTCTTCGATCAGAAGTACGTGAAGAAGCTATCGGGCGATTGGGTAAAGAAGGGGAAATCCTGGTTCGATCTCGCAGAGCAGCTCAAGGAGGATATCCTCGAATTCAAGAAACAGAACAATTGCGACCGTCTCGTCATGATCTGGTGCGCGAGCACCGAGATCTTCATGAAGCCCTCCGCCGTGCACAAGGATCTCGCCTCGTTCGAGAAAGGCCTCAAGGAGAACAACCCCGATATCGCCCCGAGCATGGTTTACGCCTACGCCGCCCTCTCGCTTGGCGTTCCTTTCGCCAACGGCGCACCGAACCTCACCGTCGACATCCCCGCACTGATGGAGCTCGCCCATAAGAACGAGGTTCCCATCGGAGGCAAGGATTTCAAGACGGGCCAGACCCTGATGAAGACTATTCTCGCTCCGGGGCTCAAAGCGCGCCTTCTTGGACTGAACGGCTGGTTCTCCACAAACATCCTCGGCAACCGCGACGGCGAGGTACTCGACGATCCGGAATCCTTCAAGACGAAGGAGGAGAGCAAGCTCAGCGTCCTCGAGCACATACTCCAGCCCGAGCTCTATCCCGACCTCTACAGCGATTTCTACCACAAGGTGAGGATCAACTACTACCCGCCGCGGGGAGACAACAAGGAGGGGTGGGACAACCTGGATATCTTCGGATGGCTCGGCTACCCTATGCAGATCAAGATCGACTTCCTCTGCCGAGACAGCATCCTGGCGGCGCCTATCGTACTCGATCTCGCTCTCTTCCTCGACCTCTCGCAGCGGATCGGATTCCACGGGATCCAGGAATGGCTCTCGTTCTACTTCAAGAGCCCGCAGCACGCGCCCGGCCTATATCCCGAGCACGACCTCTTCATCCAGCTTATGAAGCTGAATAACACGCTCAGGCACATCCAGGGCGAGAACCTTATCACGCATCTGGGTCAGGAGTACTACGACTGAGAGGCCGGAAATCATCCTGTGGGCGGCACGGATTCCACGGCAACGGAGGCGATATTCTTCAGCAGGCCGAAACAGATCAGTTTGTCCTCTTCCTTGAGAAGTTCTTCGGCTCTCGGCGCCGGGATCAGTGAAACACCCCTTCTTATCGCCAGGACGAGAATATCGCTGCCCCTGAGCTCCGCCTCATAGAGGTGGAGCCCGGCGATCGGATGTCCCGCCGATACCTTGATCTCCGCCACGCCATATCCGTCGGCTAGTTTCAACATCTCGCTGAAGGCGCCCATCGAGAAGTGCGTGAATGTCTTGATCCGCCGCTCGATGAATCGCTCCACGAGATTGTCGAGCCCGCGTACGACCGAGATGATGACGATCACGAGGATTACCAGCCCTATGATCCCGAGTTTCGTGTATATCTGACCGCCCGGGATATTGGTAAACGATACGACTGACATGGCGATTATGGAGATGATCCCAGCGTTCCCAAGAAGCATCAGAACCTTGATCACCTTTCTCCGGTCAGTATAGTTGACGACATCCTCGGCCTCGAAGGTGGTGAAGCCGGTGCCGGTGTACGCCGACAGCGACTGGAAGACCGCCGATTCCTTGTCGATGCCCGTCATCCTCAGTGAGATGGCCCCCACCTTTATGATCAGGTACGAGAGCACGATGATAATAACAAGACCCGCCAGTGAGGCCATCAGATCCCTCCATGTTTCTAGCGTAAATACACGCCGTCTTATCGGCCGAAGATCATGACTTTATTACTATATAGAAATGGCCGCCTCCCCGATGGACGAGAAGGAGAACCTTGTCATCTCTCGAACGTTCCATGATAGCATTGAAATCGGCTATGCTCTCCACCTTGCTCCTGTTGATCTCCACAATGACATCGCCTGGAGCGAGCCCCGCCTCTGCAGCGTATGATGTCGGGTCGACCTCTGTCACGATGAGGCCGCTCAGGCTGCGGGGCACATCGAGTTCACGGCGATGATAGTCGTCGAGCACCTCTATCGATACACCGACAAAGAGCGGCGAAGCAGCATCGTCCTCCCATCTCTCCTCCTTCCGCCCGGCCTCCTCCAGCTCGCCTATCTCGACATCGAGCGTCTTCTTCTTGCCGTCGCGCAGCACTTCGATCTCCACCGAGCTGCCCGGCTCGACATTGGCCACAATCCTCCTGAAGGCGACTACGCCCTTCACCTTCTCATCGCCGAAACGAATTATTATATCATCCCGCTTGAGCCCGCCCTTTTCCGCCGGGCTGTCCTCGACGACCTGCGTGATCACAACACCATCTGTCCCTTCCACTTCAAATAGCTCCGCCATCTGCGGATCCAGGTCCTGAGGCGCGACGCCGAGCCAACCCCTCACGACCCGTCCGTGCTTGATGATCTTTTCCATCACTTCTCTCGCCATATTGATCGATATCGCAAATCCTATGCCCTGGCTTCCGCCCGAACGAGAGAGAATCGCAGTATTGATTCCAACGAGTTCGCCTCGCGTATTGATCAGTGCGCCGCCGGAATTCCCCGGATTGATGGCGGCATCGGTCTGTATAAAATCCTCGTAGTCGGTTAGCCTGAGACCCGCACGGCTCGTCGCGCTCACGATCCCCTTCGTGACCGTCTGACCGATCCCGAACGGGTAACCGATCGCCACTACCGTCTGTCCCAGGCGCAGGCCGTCCGAATCTCCGACCGGCACGACCGGCAGATCATCCGCCTCGATCTTCAGCACAGCGACATCGGTACGAGGGTCGGAACCCACGATCTCGGCTTCGAATTCCCTCTCGTCTGGAAGAATCACCAGCACCTTTTCGGCCTCTCCGACGAGGTGGTTGTTGGTGAGAATGTATCCATCCCGGCTGACGATGACGCCCGAACCGAGATTCCGCTCAACCCGTTCACGGGGCAGATCGTACCGGTTGAAGTAATCCTCGAAGAAGCGCCTGAAGAAGGGATCCTGCATGAGGGGATGCGAACCGCGGACCTCGACGACCTTCTTCGAAGAAATATTGACCACCGCGGGAACGATCCGTTCTATGACATCGGGAAGCTCCTCCTCGAAACGCTCCTGAGCCCGGGCCCGGGGAACGAAGTGTTCGTCACAGCTTCCGCCCGTCCTGCTGAGCCTGTTCTCGAGAACCATCCCCGACAAGAAGATACACATGAGGACCAGAACGAGTAGCGGCTTAACCTTGATAACCCTGATTGATTTCACGATCGAACCTCCTTTTGTAGCAGCTATATGCGTCTCCCTCACCATAATACAGCGGGGCGTGTAATTAAGTTCCCGCTTCCATCACTATATAGAATATTCCAATGCTATCATTTCGATATCATATCGACAAAATTCTTTAAAATCAGCCTTGACGCGGGGGTCTCTTCGAAGGCCGCGATTAAATCCTCCAGGTGATCCGCGTCGTCAACGAAATGTTCCTTTCTGATCAACACAGCCGCGTACATCCGCGAGAGTTGTTCGAGGATCGGGGGCGTGACCTCGGGATGGGGCTGATATCCGAATGATCTTCCCAGATTGAAAGATTGAACCCTGGTCATCGGGTTGAATGCAAGTCTTACGGCTCCCTCAGGCATCCTCGTAACGTGCGTCCTGTGTATGAGATTGGCCGTGCCGCCCGACTCGAAACCCTCGAATAGCGGACTGCTACGTCCCTCCGGCGTGAGGTAGATCCTGACCGTTCCCATCTCCCTCCCGCGTGGGTTCTCTCTCACTTCTCCGCCGAGTGCAGCGGCGAGGGCGTGGTGACCGAAACAGACTCCCAGAATCCAGCACCGGGCCCTATGCGCTTCCTCGAGAAACTCGAGCAGCGGCGGGATCCAGGGCTTGTCCTCGTAGACAGGCCCCGCGCTCCCTGTAACGATGATCCCGTTTCCGCCGTCCGATACTTCATCGACCGGGGGAAATTCTCCAGCCGTCCCGTCATATACGATGAAATCGATTTCGTCGAGGAGCCCCAGGGCCTCGAAGGCGCCGCGAAACCAGTCGGCGCTCCCGGTCCCGTCGAGTAGTCTGAAGTCGGTAACATCGATGAGATGTATCGCAGTCTTCATATTAGTTCAACTCGATCAAAATGTGATCTCGAAGCCGCCCGGGGCATCGCCGGCAGGAATCTCCTTCAACTCTATTCCTGCCACATGAGCGTTTCGAGGACCGATCTCGAGATCTTTCATGAAAGCGGCCAGTGTTCCATCCTCGCCCTGCACCTCGACTTCGACAGTGCCGTCCGTCCTGTTCATGACAAAACCGTCGAGGCCATACCGCCGCGCGAGATCGCGCGTGAAGAACCGGAAACCGACTCCCTGAACGACACCTCGAACGATTGCATGCATCCGTTTCATCTTTGATCCACTTCCAGTCATCGGTGCGGCCTTCACCGCCTTCAACTGTGTACCTTGATGAACCGAGCGAAGGAACGGTCATATGTCTTTTCGACATCATCGGGGAAACAGCATGCCGGAAGCTCGTTCATCTGCAGGTGATAGTGAAGGCATTCACAGCAGTTACCTTTTCGGGGGCAACCTTTGTAGGTGCAGTTGCATCTGTCCATGTTGACCTTGAACTGTTTACAGTCGATCGGCATGACGATCTCACCCTCCATGTCTTGATAGTGACAGTGCGTGCGGGGTCATATCCCGCATTATTCATATTTACATCAGCTTGTATGTGATACCGAGCGAGAGCGTCTGCTTCAGGCGCCCGGCGAGGTCCAGCTCCTTGTCATATAGGAGCTGAATGTAGAGATTCACCATGAGATGCTCTGTGATGCCAGCCGTGAATGTATTCTCCCAGTTGACATCGGGCGCTTTCCAGTAGTCCGCCTCTGGCAGACCGGCGAGCGCATCCTTCTCCGAGTAGTAGTAGGCCTGGTAGACGGTAAGCTTGCTCTGGTAGGTGATCTTATCGCCCGCGAGCGGCGTCTTGAAATCGGTATCGAAAATGAAACCGGCATCATTGCTCGTCCAGTTCTCGCGGTTTTCTGTCACGGCATCGTACCTGTCCCTGTCGAGGAACTGTCGGATTCCGGCGCCTAACCTCATCACGAGCTCGCGGTGCTCCTCCTTGAAGAAGACCTTCGCGATTCCGGCGCTCTCCGTGAACTTGACCGGGTTGACATACCGGTCGAGCTCAGGGTCGCTCTGATCGAGGAACATCGACTCGATCCTCAGACCGACATAGGGATCCACGATACCGCCCAGGGTAAAGCGCAGAACCGACTCGAAGTCGATGCGGTCCGTCGACTTTACCGGCTTCGCCCAGTCCTTCGTCTCTAGATCCTGGTTATGTGTCTGACCGAATAGGAGCTTTAGCGTATTCTTGTTGTGGAGCTTTGAGTTGAACTGTTTCTCGGCGAGCCAGTTCGAGTTCAGTGTCCAGGAGAGGGCTCCCGCCTCCCCTCCAACCCAGTTATCGCTGTAGGCGCTCTGCGTGGCCGTCAGATTCACATCCGCCGAAAGCGTCCAGGGCTCGGCGATAACAGGCGTTGAAACGAGTAAGATAACTATCGACAGAAGTACGCAACACTTCATGAAGATTCTCCTTTCCCAATGGGCAACTCGACTCTGCCCGTACCGATGTCGTAATAGGCGCCTATGATCTCGAGGCCCTCCTTCTCAACGAGGTTCCGGATGGAGGGTTCATCATTCCTGAGCCGTTCGACCGTTACGAGAACATTCTTTCTAGATGCCGCGTCATGCTCGTCATCCGCCGCGCCGCGGACGCTCGAGACTGTTTCCTCGAGGGCTTCGATCACCGAATCCTGGTGCCCACCCGGCTTCTCTCCGGTGAGAGCGGCGGCGACTGCGCCGCAGCTCGAGTGCCCCAGCACTACGACGAGACGTACACCGAGATGCAGGACCGCGTATTCGACGCTTCCCATCCCGATCCCGTCCAGTATATTGCCCGCAGTCCTTATTACGAAGAGATCACCGATACCATGGTCGAAAAGGATCTCGGGAGGCACACGCGAGTCGGAACATCCGACGATTACGGCGAAGGGATCCTGTCCTTTCATGATCTCGGCCCTCCTCTCTTGACCCTGGCCTGGGTGAATGGATCGTCCCTCGGCATAACGCCTGTTACCCTCGGCTAGCCTCTCTATCCCAGTTTTCACGCCATCACCCTTCCTCGATCCTTCGACGCGATATAGTCTCTGCGGGCTATGCTCTGTACCGGTAGAAAATCACCGGATACACTCCGGTTCATTGGCAGGAGATTACTGCAAAACGCTTGTTTTGTATAGCCTTTTTGGCAGTTGACGATCCGGCGGGAAATCAATTCTATCAGCTGGGGTGGTTGGCCCTGAGCATCCTGCTGCAACAGGCCGGCCGTTCACTAGACCGATGCGAGCCTGCTTTTTAACTCCTCGATCTTGTGCTCGAGGGAACCGCTCTCGTAGCGATCGGCGAAGTGAAGATATATCTTGGCCACCTTCATCTCGCAGTCACAACGATTGAGGCGTTCGAGAACATCCATGAGCCGCTTGAAGTTCGCAGACGCGTCGGCGCCGTTCACGAAGATATTGTGCCAGTACAGCTTCGCCGCCTCTTCCAGCTCGCCGCAATTCTCGCAATCCTCGGCACGAGCGAACATTGTCAGCTGCTCCGATGTGCTCTTCTCGATCAACTTCTTTGCTTCTTTGAGGCGCCCAAGGCCTATCAGTTCCATAGCAAGACGGTTACGTTCTTCGAGCCGATCGCGCCGATCGTCCCGCCTGCCCTCGATCAGACCGATCGCCTCTTTGACCGAGATTTTCTCCAGTCCTATCATATCTACCACCTCGATTCACATCAGCCGCGAAAAGGACCCCGCATATTAATTGGATGTTGTTATCAAAGTCCCTTGGTGCCGCGTTGCAGCCAGCGAGTGGCCGCTCCATCACCAATAAGATATTACACGTATCGGGCGATTGGGTCAAGCCAGTAAAATCCGGGCTCATTCCGAAAATCTATCGATCCCGCTCACAATATCTATACGGTGATAGGATTAAAAAAGTTACGCTGTTTCACATGCCGAGATCATGGATAGTAACTCAGGCCAAATGAGAAACGGTCTTCATGCAATCATTCCTTACACCGCCTCTATCGTCGAGGGAGGCTTTCTTGTTATGTTGTAGGTCACGCTGACAACACCCGGGACTTCGTTCGTGATCCGGTCAGCGAGGGCCTGGAGCGTCTCGAATGGCAGGCGGGTCGGCTCGCCGACAACCGCGTCGGTACTCTCCCAGCACCGGACCTCGATCTGATTGCCGAAATCGCGTTTGCCGTCCCGGATCCCAGTCACACGGTCCTCATGAAGAATAGCTAGGTACTGGAACGCGTCCGTCCCTCCGAGGGTGCCCTCTACTATCGCCGTCGCTTTCCTGACCGTCTCGACGCGGGCGGGCGTCACCTCGCCGATCACACGTGCCGCCAAAGCTGGGCCCGGGAACGGGGGCCTGTCCGATATCTCCCCGGGAAGGGCGAGCGCCCTGGCCACCATGCGCACACCGGTCTTTCTCAGCTCGATTATCGGCTCGATCACTTCGTACCCGTATACTTCCCTGGTGTCGATACCGAGCTGCTCGAGGATATTATGCTGCCGCTTGATGCCCGCGATGGTCTCCTCGACATCCGTGAAGTTTGTGCCCTGGAGAAGATATTTTGCTCCGCTCTCTCTGACCAGATCGCCGAAGACCTTCTTGTAGAATGAATCTGTGATCGCTTCGCGCTTCTCTTCGGGATCGGTCAAGCCTTTGAGCGCGCCAAAGAAGACATCCTTCGCGTCGACTATCTCGACCGGCACTCCCAATCCCTCGAAGATCTGCTTGATCCTCTCCGGCTCCCCTTCGCGCATGATTCCGTTCTCGACAAAGTAGGTCTTGAGGCGGTCACCGAGGGCTTTGTGCCCTATCATTGTTACGACGGCTGAATCGACGCCGCCCGAGAGGGCGTTTACGGCCAGGCCGTCACCGACCTTCTCGGCAATATCCTTAACCTTTGATTCGATGAATTTTCCGGGATCGAGATCCTTTATCTGTATCTCGTTAATCTTCACAATCTCCTCCTTTTTGGGCTCAGTATCCTTGCACGTCGAGGTTTGTAAGGCCCGATTCACGGGCCCACCGGACCGCTTCGTCGTATTCGCCTCGAGTGAGACGCCGCGCGATCTCGGGGTAATCGAATGCTTTGTACTCCGGCCTGTACTGAGACATAAGGTTCAGGTATGTATCCTTCGGCAGGTTCCCGGCAATCCACTCGATAACCTGCTTCGTTCCGCCCACACCGTTCGGCATGACGAGATGACGGATCATAAGCCCCTTTCTCATCACACCGTCAGAAGCTGGTTTTGCGGCTCCGACCTGGCGGTGCATCTCGAGAAGCGCAACCTTTGCCATCTCGGGATACGACCCTGCCCCCGCCGAGTATTTTGCCGCCATCTCACCGCTTGAGTACTTGAAATCCGGCAGGTAGATATCAACTATTCCATCCAGCTTTTCCAGAATCTCCACCCTCTCCCATCCGCATGTGTTGTAAACGAGCGGAAGGCGCAGGCCCTTAGCAGCCGCCAGGTCGAGGGCCAGAACGACATGCGGCGAATAGTGGGTTGGGGTGACGATATTGATATTGACGCAGCCTCTCTCGGCAAGCGTGAGCATCATCTCTGCGAACTCCTCTATGCTCCGCTCGCTCCCCTGGCCGCCGTGGCTTATCTCGGAGTTGATGCAGAACACACATCGGAGTCCGCAGTTCGTCATGAATATCGTCCCCGAGCCGCCCCTTCCGACCAGTGGCCGCTCCTCTCCGAAGTGAGCGTGATAGGAGCTGATCTCGAGCTTCGATGAGGCTCCGCAAAAGCCTTCCTCGCCTTCCAGGCGATTCGCGCCGCACATGCGCGGACAGAGCTCGCAGCTCTCCATCATCGCCCAGAGCTCATCGCCGATTCTTTTCAACTCCCCGCTTCTGTGAAGGGATATGTATGATGGTTCGAAGGCCATGTCCCGCAAGACGGTCTCTCCCGGGTTTTTTGCGTGTAGAATGCGGCCCCTATTCCACCGGGCCCGGATCGATCCTGGTACAATCAGAGAGCCGACGGCACCGAGCATAAATCGTATGATAAATTCTCTTCGGGAACAACATCCCATGGAGGATCTGTCCGGTTGAATGACTATCAGCCCGCGTCCATTTCCTTGCGCTTTTGCCTCAGAACGACCGCATGGTACATCGAGGCGGCGGCGACCGAGACCCATAGCGTGGAGAGGATAACGCCCACGCCTAGCAGCAGCAAACCCCCTATATAGATGGGAATAGCGATCAGGCCGATGAGAAATATCTCGAAGCCGTAACCGCCCGTCATCCTCCAACTCTCCTTGAAGGCCTCGATAACGTCGAGTTTCCGGTCGACGACGAGGAAGGGCACAAAGGCCAGTTTCACGGCAAAGTAGATGCCGGGCGCGATAAAGAAGAACAGTCCGACCAGAATCGTGAAATCGACGAGCAGGTTCGCGAGAACGACATTTAAATAGTTCTTGTAGGGCTCCAATATGTCTTTCACCTCGACCTTATCCCCCCGGGCGGCCTTCAGGGCGACGTAGGGCAATCCGTACTCCAACGGGGCGAGGACCATGATCGAGTAGATGAAAGCGAAGAAGATCAACAGGAACCCCTCGTAATGACCCATCTCATCGGCGATCGAGAGCCATGTGGCCGGAATTGCTGCGACCAGAAGGATGATGGATACGAGCAGGAGCTCGAGAAAGTTCTTCCAAAGCACACCCCAACCATGGCCATAGCATGAGCCGGCGGTAGGTTCGAACTGAGCGGTAGTCGTCTCGCCGGTCGAATTAACCTCGTTCATTTGATCCTCCCCTGTAAGATTAATCGAGCGCCCTTTATCTTTCTATCATATCAAATAATAGAACTACATTGAAAACTACGCATTTACCGGACAAATGTTACATGCAGGAATCAATCTCCGGCCAGCTCGTCCAGCGCCGCGCCGGATACCCTGTATAACAACCAATCACCGAGGGACTCCGCGCCCAGCTTCTCGTAGAATGCCCTGGCCGGATTCCAGTCGAGGACCGCCCATTCCATTCTGCCGCAGTTCTCTCGCTTGGCCCGGCGCGCCATGTAGCGCATCATCGCTTCGCCCGCTCCGATACCGCGGCATTCCTCCGACACGAATATATCCTCTATGTAGAGCCCGGGCCTGCCGGTGAAAGTGGAAAAGTTGAAGAAGAAAACCGCGTATCCCACCGGCTTCCCCTCCGACTCGGCCAGTATCACTTCGGCGGAAGGTTTCTCCCCGAACAATGCCTCGGTGATTATCTCCTCTGTCGCTACCACCTCGCCGCTCAGTTTCTCGAACGCCGCGATGTTCTTTATGAACTGCAGGATCAACGGCACGTCTTCGGCGGTCGTCTCTCGTATGCCGACCTTCTCACGCCCGGAGTGCTCGGCCATCCAGATCCTCCACCTTTCTTTTGAGATCCCGATTGAAACGCTCGAATCCCCCGCGGGTCCCAGTGTCGAGATCGCGCCACAGCCAGGGGACCAGAAATCCCGTAAAGATCTCCCCATGTACAAACCGCGAGCGGCCACCCTCAACCCCCTCGATCCTGAAGTAGTGTTCCCCGTCGAACACGCCGGGAAGAAGCAGGTGCCCCTTCCAGCGGAATTCCCGTTTCTCATCCGCCCTGAGCAGTACGGGACGTAATGTGATACTTCTCGAGTCGGTCGGCGTGATTATAACCTCGAGCTTCTTCCCCGTCTCCAGATGCCCCCTTGGAAATCGGAATATATCGGTCCAGTCGTGGTAACTCTCGAAATCGGCGAAGACATTCCAGACATCGTCCGTCGATGCCGCAATCTCGATCTCCGTTCTAAGCTCTCTGGAGAAGATGTTTCGCATGGGTAGACTCACTTCTCGAACTCGAAGCTCTCGATCATCTCATTGTAAATCGCCTTGTGCTCATTGACGCTGGGATCGTTCGGATTCGTGCCTGCGAAGCTAAGATTGTAAATCAAGCCGCCGTGCGCCACGAACAGCTCTATCCCGGTGTGATCGTAGTTGAAGAGATGCAACCGTACTACCGGATTGTCGTCGATAATGACCTCGCCTATTCCGAAGATCGATGGATCTTTGGAATTCGGCTCCTGCAGCGCTACCTCCTCGTTTTCCATGAAGCGCTCGACCCATTTCTCGAGCTCGAAGCTATTCTCGTTGGGCATGACACAGATTCCGAATGAACCGGGCCACATCTCATACTCGGCTTCGATAAAAGTGACCTGATAAAGCTCCAATCCAGACAGTACCTCCGCACCCCAGATACTCTTGGTCTCGCTTCGGGGCTTCGCTTCGATCACCCTGTAACCGGCCGGGTATTTGATGCTGAATCCATACTTCTCGCATGAATACACAAGCCACTCCAGTTGGGCTGAATCTTCCGTGGCCGCACTCACCGGCCCCGAGACATATGGCGCCGCAGCCGCGGCGAGGATTGCGCCGCATACGAGCAAGACGACCGGCCAGCTGCCAGGACTGCTCTTCATCAGGGTCATTATCACACCCCATGGTCATCTCGATCACTCTGCAGGTTTCGGCGCGATAGCGTTTCTGGAGTATTCGGAGAACCTGAACTGAAAGATCGATCCGGCAATGCCGAGTGCGACCCAACAGATGACGATGATCGTGTTGAGCCCGCCGACCGGCCTGAGTAAACGTTCAGGATAGTAGAACAGATCGAGCGGTCCGAGCCCGCTCCCGAGCAGTGAGAAACCGCTGGAGACGATGAGCCATGAGCCGAGAAACGCAGTCGAGACTATTATGATGAACTTCTGGAAGAAGATAGCGAGTATGCCGCCGAGAAGTGCCAGCAGTATCAACAGGACTGTGTGCGGCCCGTAACCCGCGGCTCCGGTTATCATCGTGTAGATGACCCACCCGCCCAGAGCGCCGAGAACGAACACTCCTGCATAATAGACGGCGACAACAAGCGAGCCGCCTATCAATCCGCCGATCACACCGGCAATAACAGCTATTACACCGAATCCCCCTGTATAATGGGCTGCGACTATCGCTCCAAGGTACGCTCCCGCGGCGAACCCCACGATTCCGAGTACGATCTTGAAAGACCTGTGGCCCCAAAAACAGCACAGGAGCCCGATGAGGACCGATACGGCGAGGAATGCGAACGAGGAGAGAAAACCGGCACACATCAGCTTCTCCTTTCGAAAATCAAGCCTGTTTCAATCGTTATAGATCAAACGCCCTCGATAGGCAATTCCAATCTCGTATCCATCCGCTACCGTACAGCGAGATGGACGGCCGCCGCCCCCAGCATCAGACGCTTCGATGCGACGCCGCGATATCCCGCTTCGAGCATCAGATCATCCAGCTCACCCGCCCCGTAGAACCGCGGGATCGAACCAGCAAGATAGCCGTACCCCGCCCTGGAGCCGGTTATCGCCGTGCCGATCGGTTTGACGAACAGCCTTGCGTAGGCATCGAAGGCAAAACGTATGAGCGCGTTCTCGGGCCGGCTCGTCTCGAGATTCACGAAACGCCCTCCCACCTCGAGCACCCGCCGCACCTCGCGCAGTGTATGAAGGAGGTCTTTCCTGCTCCGATTGAGATTGCGCATCGCGAATGAACAGGTCACAAGCTCGAAGGTAGAATCTGCAAAAGGGAGGAACGAGACGTCGGAGATCGAGAATCCTATTTCTTCTGCCTCGCTCTTGCGCCTCGCCCTGGAGAGCATCGGCATAGAAAAATCGGTCGCGTAGACGGATGTTTCATTCGGAGCCAGCTTCCGCAGGTATACGGCCATCTCGCCAGTCCCGCTGCAGATATCGAGCCACCTTCGGCCCCCTCCCTCAACCGCTATAGCGGCGGCGCGACGCCTCCAGAGCCTGTCAAAACCCAATGTCATGATGTGATTCGCCAGCTCGTACCGCCTGGGTATCTCCGCATAGATCTTCTCCAGGCCGTTTTTCACTTAGCTCTAACTCCTTGCGCCGAATAGACGCGGCAAGAACCTTAAAAGCAAAAGGATTACGAGGCACTCAGCAACGAATGCGATAGCAGGCATGATCGAGAGCGTATAGCTGTAGATTCCGGTACCGAGACGCGGTACTGCTCCCGCGTGGTTCACATAAGTGATCCCTGCCGCCCAGAAGAGGGCAACCACCCATACGGGAAAGGTCATAACGAACACCGCTCCCATCCTCCATAGGCGCGAGCGTACGTTGAAATAGAGAAACGCCCCGCAACCCGCGAGGATCAATGACACCAGAACGAAACGCAATTCAAAACCGACAGGAACCGAGACGATCGACGACCTCCCGGCCCTTAATAGAGCGTAGAGGCCTCTGCCAGACGCAACACAGAGCCCCGCTGCCATAGCGGCATAAAATCCTCTGACTCTGCCACCCGCCCTTACAGTGTGAATGACGGCTATAAAGAGAACGGAAGCCGCAACGATCAGCAGAAAGAGAATACTGCTGGTTGTGGGCAGATAGACGAAAGCG
>DAOUUU010000087.1 GCA_030667985.1 Candidatus Krumholzibacteriota bacterium | reverse complement strand
TCGTCTCCACAGACGAACAGGCCGACATCGTTCTCGGATTGGTCGAGCCAGTTGATCAGCATCGTCGCGTCGTCACTCTTGTCGCTAAGCGTTGAACCATCTGTGATCGTTCCGGATGTGAGGTTACCGCTGTCCCACACGATGATCGTGTAACCGGAACTCGTACCCTCGTTCCTCCGAAGCTGGTTCAGCTTCGCACGGCTTCCAGGACCGTTCGCCACGAGCGATGACGGGCTGTTGACATCATAGCGATCCGGCTGGTTCTCGGGCGGGATGACCGCCGCGAAGGTCGGATTCCAGTATGTCTCGACATTGCCCTCGAATGTTCCACGGCCGTGGAAATCGTCGACAAAGAGAACGGCGCTCTTACCGGTAGGCAGGCAGGTGAACTCAAAGTACTGCCCCTCGTCGGCATACTTCGGCAGCGTCGAGCTCTCATTGTCCAAGTCGTACGCCTTGAAGTAGTACTCGACCATGTAACCCCTTGTGAAGAGCTCGTCGTTCAGGTCGACCATATACTTGTCTTCAACCAGATTTACTCCGCCCATCAGCGCCGTCGGGCACTGGATCACCGTCCACTCGCCGTCATCGCTGACATAGGTACCGTAGGTACCGACGAGATCAGAACCAAACAGGGCGGGCTTACCCAGCCCACCAATATCGGTCACGCGGACATGACAGTAGACCTCCTCATCACCAGTTGCCCCGCCCATGCGGAGAGCGCCGGCGAGCGGCGAGGTGCAGTCGACGACTATCGAGTCACCCGGCCGGATGACCGGATTGTCGTTCGCGTTCAGATCGTTCGCCGCGTCGGCGCGCACCCAACTCTCGAGATCGTATTCATCCTCGGGGAAGTTGTCCTGGAAGAGATCGAGCCACCGGTAGCTCCACTGGGGCCCCCTCAAGGTGTAACGGTACAGCCTGACGTTGTCGTACCAGGGAGATGGCGTGTGCTCAGCGCAGTCTCCATAGGAGTTATACCATTGGGAACACATATCGATGCAACTAAGGCTTACCTGTATTCTATCCGAATCAATCAGGCTTCCGATCTCATAAGCCGAATTGACATACCCTTGCTGCATATACATATAATAGGTAATCATGTATCTACTGTCCCATTGACCTGGGCATCCACTCTCGCTGATATTGCGGATATCCCACTTGGGAAACACGAGATTGGAAAGCGGAAGATCCTGATAGATAGTATACTTGAGTATTGTTCCGCCGAGATCGGAGAGGTCCTCCGATGGAATATCGGCGTCCTGGTTCTCGTCTTCGTGGATCGAGTATTTGGTGAGGTCTATTATCGGGGAGATGACCCTCTCTCTCTGACATAACCAGTCCTCCGGGGAATCTCCATACATTCTGCAGAAAGGAGTAGTATACAGACCCGGATATGTGGGGCTCGGATCGGGTGAGCCGAGGAAGAAGACGATCTGCGTGCCGAAGTTGTAGTTGCATGGATCATTATCTGCTGCGAGGTTTGGATGCAAACCCGAGTACATGCCATAGGCTTCCGGCACACTTGCATACCAGACCGAACCTGCGTGGCTCGTCTCACCGACCTCCCAATCCTCGAAATCCTCGTGGTCTATGGGACCCTCTGAATCATATATCGTAATGTCATCGATAATCGCGGCGCCGTCTGAGTCATGCAATCCATCCTGGTCGCTCCATGCATCGTCGGAGACGAAACGGAAACGCAGCTTAGTGCCCAACCGCGCAATTGCGATAACGTGCTCTGTCGTAACCACTGAAACACTATCATATGTAGCCAGATTCTTCCAGCTGTCGCCGTCCTGGCACTCCACATAGGTGTAATCGTAGTTTTTCTCGGAATCGAAACGGCCCGAATAGGATATTCTCGTCACATTGACAAGGGGTACGGTGATCAGGAACTGGCGCCAGTTGTTCCCGTAACCGGGCGCACTCTGCCAGCCGCAGAGGTAAAAATCGAGCGTATCGGGCCGCGTGCCGCACCACATCGACTTAGTCCCCTGGATGGGCGCGTACCCGCTGAGCCCCGCGAAGTCATCCACATGAAAGAATGTATCGGGTTGAGCGGTATCGTCGTAGCGCGTCCATTCCTGCCAATCCATCGACTCGAAGTCGTACCAGACGATGCAATATGTATCGACAGCGGTAGACTGATAGAGATCGAGCAGCCCCGGGTCGAGCTCTGCGATATCGGAGAGGAACTCCCCCTCCGAGATGGCCTGCTGAAAGCGGACCTGACCTTGTTTTGTCTCGCGGGAATGTGATGCTGAGACGAACAGAAGAACCGCAAGCGACAGTACGAGAAGCGTCCCCAGTCTACTTCTCATGACAATCCCCCCTTGTTGTGGCCGGCATACAATACTACACGTTACGCGGGCTCAGCGTTTTTGGAAATACTGCTTTGTGGTCGGCTATATGTGAGATCCCTGCAAATCATCTAATTCAATGCTATTGTATCACATAAAATAACTTTCTTCAATCACAGATCACCGGGCCGACAGATACCGCCATTCTATTTCATGCTCTTTGTTAAATATTAGTCGGCAATTACAGCTATTTTCTTATTTTTTCTGCAGATATAAAGAAGGCCGGAAACTCCTCTGCGGGAGCTTCCGACCTGTATCTATATGCATCAGTACAATAAGACCGCTTCTATTTTTACCAGGCGCCTGACTCCAGGTACTCGTTGATCGCCATAGCGGCCTTGCGCCCGTGACCCATAGCGAGGATCACAGTCGCAGCCCCGAGGACGATATCGCCGCCCGCGAATACACCCTTCATGCTCGTCTTCAATGTCTCCTCGTCCGCGATGATATTACCCCACCTGTTCGTCTCGATTGCCGGGGTCGTGTCTGGCACGAGAGGATTCGAGGCGTTTCCGATAGCGACGATACAGATATCGACATCTATCACGAACTCGCTGTCCTTGATAGGTATGGGACGGCGGCGGCCCGAATCGTCCGGCTCGCCGAGCTCCATCTTGATGCACTCGACGCCCTTCACCCATCCGTTATCGTCGCCAAGCAGGCGCACCGGATTCTGGAGCAGGTGGAACTTGACCCCTTCTTCCTCGGCGTGCTCTACCTCCTCTACCCTTGCCGGCATCTCTGTCCGCGAGCGGCGATAGACGAGGTAGACGTTCTCAGAGCCGAGCCTCAGAGCTGTGCGGGCCGAATCCATCGCGACGTTCCCGCCCCCGAATACGGCGACGTTCTTGGCCCGCGCGATCGGCGTGTCGGTCTCGGGGAAAGAGTAGGCCTGCATCAGGTTCGCCCGTGTCAGGTACTCGTTCGCCGAGTATACGCCGTTGAGATTCTCGCCCGGGATACGCATGAATAGCGGCAGTCCAGCCCCCGTGCCGACGAAAACGGCGTCGTACCCCTCCTCCTCGAGGAGCTCCTCGATCGAGAAGATCTTGCCGATTACCATGTTGTACTTGACCTCTACTCCCATCTTCTGCAGATTCTCCACCTCACGCATCACGATGCTCTTCGGCAGCCGGAACTCGGGTATACCGTAGATCAGGACGCCCCCCGGTTTGTGGAGCGCCTCGAAGATCGTCACGTCGTGGCCTTCCCTCCGCACATCGGCGGCAACGGTGAGCCCCGCGGGACCGCTTCCCACGATCGCGACCTTCTTCCCGGTCGCGGCCTTTACCTCCGGCACCTCCGCCTCGCCCTGCTCCATCTCCCAGTCGGCGGCGAAACGCTCGAGCTTGCCGATCTGAACCGCCTCCTCGACTGATTTGCGGCTCTTTCCGACCACGCAGGTCCTCTGGCACTGTTCCTCCTGAGGGCAGACGCGCCCGCAGACTGCGGGCAGGATATTGGTCTCCTTGAGTATATTGATAGAGCTCCTGTAGTCTCCGTCGACTATCGCCTTGATAAAACCTGGGATATCGATCTCGACGGGGCACGCTGCGACGCAGGGGGCCTTCTTGCACTGGAGACAGCGAATGGCTTCGGTCTTCGCGAGCTCCTCCGTATATCCCTGGGGCACTTCGTCAACATTGTGGATCCGTTCCCTGGCATCCTGCTCCGGCATCAGCTGCGGAGGGATCTGCATTCGTTCCTTCGGGCTCAAGTCTTTCTGTTCCATGTCTTATGAGCGCTCGAAGCGCCGTAACTCCCTTCTATCTATTTTAGATACCGATCCATCGATTCCTTTTCTTCGGCCTCGTACATCCGCTGACGCTTCATCATCTCGTCGAAGTCGACCTTATGCCCGTCGAACTCCGGGCCGTCTACGCAGACGAACTTTGTCTCATCCCCTACCGTAACGCGGCAGGCGCCGCACATTCCGGTGCCGTCCACCATGATCGTGTTGAGACTGACGAGTGTCGGAATCTCGTATTTCATTGTCAATAGACTCACGAACTTCATCATGATCGGAGGGCCGATCGCGACGACGAGATCGATCTTGACGCCGTCATCAACCATTTTCTGTATCGCGTCCGTGACGAGTCCCTTCATGCCATAGGATCCGTCGTCGGTCGTGATAACGACGGCATCGCTCGCCGCGGCCATCTTATCCTCCATGATCACCAGATCCTTCGTCCTGCCGCCGAGTATGGATGTGACCCTGTTTCCAGCCGCCTTCATCGCCTGCGCAATCGGATGAGAGGGTGCGATGCCTATCCCGCCTCCGACGATGATAACATGGCCGAAGAGCTCTATATGGGTCGGGCGGCCCAGGGGACCGACGAGGTCACAGATCCCCTGATCGGGCTCTAGTTCCGAAAGCGCCTTGGTCGTCTTGCCTACGATCTGCACAACGAGCTCTATCCAGCCCCCGTCCGCGTTGCCGTCGGCTATCGTCAGCGGAATACGCTCCCCCTCGTCACAAGTCCTTAGGATGATAAACTGCCCGGCTTTTCGTTTCCGCGCGATCTCCGGGGCCTCCACTCTCATGCGGAAAACCTCCGGCGTGATGAATTCCTTTTCGAGAATCTTGTTCATGGTCGATCTCTCGTTAGAGTTATGTTTCTATGTTGTAATGAGACAGGGGGTTAATCTGGAACAGGAAGTAAATGACCGGCACCCGTAACACCCCTCTGATTAAGATATATTGCAGATTAGTAGCAAATAAGTGCAGTCGGAATCAAGCTTATTCTCACGCTCCCCTTTTCACTATGTAAATGATCCAGGGCGCGATCTCCGTCTCGTTGACCCACTCGAACGGTTCGTCCACTTTTCCGAGCGGCTTGTGCGATTCGACCAATTCCAATCCGGAACCCTCGAACAGCTCCATGTAATCTTTATCGAACCAGATAATATCTTCCACCGGCCTCTTGTCCTCAACGGCCGTCGTTATGATTTTGACCAAGTCTCCACTCCTGGCATTCTTGTTCTCCGGGTAGTCCTTTGTGGAGAAGGACGCCCATTCGTGTGTATAGATCTCGGGAGTGGAGTCGAGGAGTATGATCTTTCCCTCGCCGTTGAGCAGACCGCCGAGACCCCGGAGAAGCTCCGTTCTCCTCTCTACACCTGGGATGTTGTCGAATGTAAAAGCGGCAAAGGCCAGATCGAATCCCCCCTCATCGAGCAGATCGAACTCCCCGTCCCGTATCAAACGGTAATCGCCCCCGGGATCCGCCTCCAGCGCGGATCTGATCATCCTCTCGGAGATATCTATACCGATCACTTCAAAGCCCAATGACTTGATGAACCTCGTCGACCTTCCCGCCCCGCATCCGAAATCCACCGCCTTGCCGGCTCTGACGTGTTTGTGCACGAGATCGGGGATATCCCTGAACGCGAGATAGTAATCGCCTGGGAATTCCAGTTTGGCGTAGGATTCCGCGCGTTTATCATCCTCATAGACATTGAAGAAATCCATAGATGTTCCTTCTACGGCTGCAGACCCTGTTCGGTGAACGTTTTTCGACTTATCTCGATCTGATTATAAACCCTATGATGGCAAGGACCAGGGCGAGGTTCATCGAGATAATATATGAATAAAACCAGGGCCCAGGCCTGCCGCGTTCACGCCGGGTCATTTCGTGATACTGATGGATATACTTCAGCACCATTATCCTGAAGAATAAAATGTTGATCTTTATACCTCGTTGCGACACATACGAGGAAATCACAATCGCAGACACTATTCCCCACACTATACTGACAATTGCCAATGAAAATAATATTTCACTCGAAGCCATTTTCACTCCTTGTCGATTTCCAGTACAATCTACTGGCAAGCTTATTGTATCTATTAGTGCAATCCAACCCTATACCGATTTGTCGCCGAGCCATTTGACCATCGTTTCGAGGGCGAGACCGAAGTTTCCGTTCTGGCAATGGTTGTGCGCCTGCGTCTCTTTTGTGAAAACTTTGGCGGTCACGGATCTCGCGCTAGTTAACGCCTCGACCTGCATTCTGTGCATCTTGAAAGGGATGAAATGATCGTTCCTGCCTGTCAGGATCAGCACATCCTGCTTCACCAGCTCGGAATGCAGATTTTCCTCGTTCATATCTCTTGCGACATCGAATGCGTCCATCGGCGTCTCCGTCATGGATATATACATGAGGTTGCCTATTATCCAGCGGTGCATCTCGTCCTTTTTCATCTTTTTGTAGCTCGATCGGTTTGAGAAATTTCTGAAGCGCGTAAAAAACAGCATCATCAGCCACTGGAAGAACTTGTTTGGAAACTGCATGTAGTCGTAAGCGACGCCGGAAGCTATGACCCGTTTGATGCGGGGCTCGAAGGCCGCAGCCCGGAAACAGAAGTACCCTCCCATCGATATGCCGAGCCATGTGACATCGTTCAAGTCAAAGTAATCGAGCACCGCCTTGGCCGGCTTCTCCCATCTGTAGTCGAGGGCTATACCGTGTTTCTTTCGGGCGCCGCCCTGCCCGGGGCCCTCGAATGCGATCACATCATACCCACGATCGGAGAAGAACCTCATCCATGAGTAGAATTCCTCGATATATGAATCGAAGCCGCCATGCATGACGATAGTACCTTTCGCCGCATCTCCGGCAGTGGATAACTTCAATGCCGGCATAGCCGCATCGCCATAGGGAACAGTGAATCTCTCGATACCGTCGCTCTCGAAGACCTTGTAAAAGAGCTCTATGAATTTGTCGTAAAGGATCTCTTTTTCGGGATCGTCTTGAAATACATAGAACTCGGCCGCCCTGTAATAGAAGGCGGCGTTCATGAGCCGACCTTCGGACAAGGCCCGCTCGGCCAGATCGAGCATAACACGTTTCCAGTCTTCGAAATTCTTTATACTGCGGCCCGCCTCCTCCATATCCTCGAAGCGGGCATACCCGAACGAGTGCCACCTGTTCAGCTGGAAATTGAAGATCTGCTTTTTATGAAATTTGTGATATCCGACGGGCAGGTCGAAGGTCATAGATCTATCTCCCCCTGGTCACTTCTGATGACAGGCGAACCGAAATAAACTCATCGATGCATTCAATATTCTACTTGGCCAGCTCGTCCAACCTCTTGGCCCTCGCCCGGGTGGAATCAGCCGCCTTGAGCGCCGTACCGACGACTCCAGCGCCGGGAAGGCCTGTCTCTGCGAGAACGCTGTCCCGCTGCCGTTGAGTGAGCTTCTTCTTGGAGCCGTCCTCCACATCTTTCGAACAGGCAGCAGCAAGAATAGCAATAACGATCATTACGAGAATACCGATTATCAACGGATTGCATTTTCGACTATTCATTAATCCTACCGTTATCAACCGCACTTCGGCTCGAGTGTTGTGTTCTTTTTCAGCGCTAGAACTTCACCACTGGCGCGATCCATGTCTCGGGATTGCCGGTGATGCCGCGGACGAACATAGGCTCGCATAATCATGACATTTCTCGCCGCTTCTATACCAAATGTATTCGGTTCCGGCAATTCGGTCGATGATCTCTGCGCTCTCCGGCAAATCGGCACGGACGTAGTAATAGTGAGTCTCTCGCGGCGAAACGCCAAAAGCAGCGGCAAGTTTGTAGTCGTGCCGCTCGGCGAACTCGAGAAGGGTCATGACCATGCGAGACCAGGGGTCTTGCGAATCGTGAGACGGCGGATAAAGCGGCGAGAAATATCCGTGCCACACAATGATAGCTGGATGTTTGGAGCTGAGGTATTCATCTGTAATCCCGCGGTTATGCGCAATCCACTGATCATTCAAACCCCACGCATCCACGGCTCGCCAACGAGAATACAATGGGAGCAATCCCGCTTCTGTCGTCACGATCGTGTATCCGCGATCGGCATAGTCGCTCAGCATGACGCCTATGTCGTATCTCCCGTCCTTTGCATAGGAAATTTTGCTTGAACGGTGAATATGCGCCGCAAAGACGACTATGATAATAGACAATGTTGCAAGGATGATAGAAAACCTGTGCTTGGAGGAGAATGTCTCTAGACGCGGAAGTTTGATCTCTTCCCGAATGGATCTCACGAGTGGAAACCACGATAGCACACCGACGGAAAGCATTGGATATTGAAAACGCCCGCCGAAGTTCATCTCATCGGACAGAAACACCCACATGATAGCCGAGCCGACGATTGGAACCAGAAATGCGATGCCCAGCCTCAAAACCTTCTTGTTGCGCACTGAGAGCGCGAATGCAGGGATGAATGGATATAGTAAATAGCAGTTGTTGATTACTGATCTCTTGAGGCCTGACATATAGATATGCCCTCCACCTTTCACATAAAATGGGTTGGGCAGCGGGAACCCAAAATATTTCCAATGCCAGATGAAGTACATCCCGCCAAGAATGATAAATACGGTTCCAAAGACAAATACCACCAGGCGGAATTCTTTAAATGGGATAATCCCGGTGGCGATCAGCATAAAAATACTGATCAGAACACCCTCGGGTCTTATGAGACCCACTATCAGGCAGGCTAACGAGAAATAGATGTAGTTCTTTATCATTCCCCCATGTGAAAGGATAATCTTTTGCGCCAAGAGCCAGGCTACAGCCACTGCGAGAGCGAAGAATGGAGTTCCGAAGAATGACGCCGAAAGGAAGAGTCCCGGCCCGACCGCAAAGTATGCTGCCGCGAGGAACGCGGGGACGACTCCAGATCTATGCAGCTTACGCATACCAAAATATATGAGAGCCACCGTGCCAATGTGGGATATCACGGTTGTAAACCGAACAGCTGCCTCAAGAGATGAACCGATGCGGCGTAGTAACGCGACAACTACCATAAAAAGGAAATCGGTTGCTCCATCTACGGGAGCTTCACCGGTGTTCCATACGATACCTTCGCCATGAGCGATATGATCGGCATAGCGCATCAGCATCGCCGCATCATCAGATGGCGGAATGTCGAATTCAACAACACGCCATATAAAAACAACCGCAAGGATTACGAGCAACGTGAATGCGAGAGAGTCTGAGATCCTACGGTTCATTGCTCCTCCTGCGGCAAGACACTCTGTAAAAGTAGCCGTTTCCGAGAATGCTCATATAGTTCCCTCAATTATGATATTAGTCAAGGATAGTTCCAGCATCGAAAGCTCCAGGCTTTTCCAGTATCTTGTTAGTGTCGAGCCGGGGGTTGTTATCTCTTCTGTGACACCCAACACAATCGATAATTTCGAGGACAGGAAGATCCCTGATATCCCTCACCTGCCCGATCCGAGCTTCGTTGAAACCTTCGACCATAACAGGAACGAGGGCAACTGGAGCTTCTTCGGCAATCCCGACAACAAGATCGAGATCATCGATAGGGACGGCGGCAACCCCGGGGCGTTCCTCCACGCGAGGTGCCAGTACCCGTTTGGACGATATTCAGATCTACTACATCGGAACCAAGATGATCCCGCAGCCCACCAGTCAGTTTAAATCTTTCTTTTTCGAAATCCCGTCCGGGAGCACGACGATGCCCAAAGGATAGAACGTGCTCTATGGAACCGGAAGCGGCGATAAGGACGCGGACTGGAACAAGGTCATGTTGAACGTGACGCAGTTCACATTTTTCTACGGCAATCCGGAAATGTTCTTCATGTTTCAGCAGTGGGAGCTAGGCGCGGACAACGTTTGGATAACATTCGGCGAGTAAGAGTACACAAATCGGATCACAATAATGGGCGGCCCCGCATCGAGGCCGCCCATTACTTATCATCAACGGCAAAGCGGCCGTCATCCCTCATTTCTCTCAGCTTCTCGATATGCCGTTCCAGCCAGCCGATCCTATCAACCTCGAAAACATCAAACTCTGGAACATATGGTTTAATATCGATAAGCGGGGTCCCATCCAGTATGTCCAAGCCTTTAACGGTAAGGATGTTGTTTTCGACTCCGAGGAGCCTGACGACGGATAGACCGACCGGATTCGGTCTGCTCGGGCTTCTTATCGCAAAGACTCCGCGCTCCTCGTCATCGAGGAACGGCTTCTGGTGCAGAGCGGCCTTTCTACTTCTGTGAAAATGATAGATCAATACAATATGAGAGAATCCCGACAGGTCTTTGAGCCCTTCCACATACTCAGCAAAGACCTCCACCGTGCCTTCTATTGTTTCGGCGGCCTTCGCCTGGATCGGAATGCCCGATGGCTCCCTGTGCGGAGTGTGTATGACTCCAATTGATTTATACGTTATATTTTCCATCGCATTACCCTTCTATGCTCGCTCGTAGGAGTTTAAATGCAGTGCCTTATGGCGCTCTCCGCGTGTATGCGGGTAGTGTTCAAAAAGGGAATCCCGCATTCATCCTTGTCCAGAATAAGCGGCAATTCCGTGCAACCAAGGATAACCCCCTCTATGGAATGGCGTTT
>DAOUUU010000074.1 GCA_030667985.1 Candidatus Krumholzibacteriota bacterium | reverse complement strand
CTCGTTTTGATATTCTTCCCTGATTGACTTGTTGGCGAACAAAGGAAGTGATAATTCGGCGAGAAATACCAACTTTGGGTGTTCCAAAATGTAAGCTGACGATATTTCCGAGGCGCTTGGCTCAATTGGGCTTGTCATGTATTCGGCGTCAAGTGGTTCTTCCCGGTCTTCCACCTCTGAACCAGGGAGCCGGGCAACATCCCCTTCCGCGACCCAACCCCCTGATGAACCGGGCTCATTGCTTGTGACCAAGACCCATAGGATGTCCTCATAATAATGAAATCGAACAATATTTACTTCTGTGCCTCTTTGAAGACTCTCCTGTACGTATCCATCAGCCTCGTATCCGCCCGGTTTGTCCCACAGCTCAACACTGTTTTTCGCAGGATCTTCGGGTTCGATATTTCCCTGGTAATACTCGAGGTCAGTATCATCCTTGGATGCATAACCATCATCGACCATAATTCTGTGAGATTCCACTTCATGGTCGCTATCATCCAAACCCATGCTGCTGCACATCAATCCCCAGAGCGAACCAACTAACGAACCCAGGCATGAACCAAAAAAATCTGTTTCTTCATCCGGTTCACTTACATATGCGATATCATCTAAATCTTTTCGTTTTGTTTTTGTTTGTGACGGTTCCTTTTTTACCCGTTCCTTTGTCACTCTTGCAGTATCGGCTACAGTCACTTTGACTTTATTACTAACGGGATTGGCTCTTGTCATTGAAGAAGCTGAAAAAATAAAAGCGATGAGAGTTGATAGCAGAATTGCTGTTTTCATACCGGCCCAACCTTTCCTTATAGAAAAAACCTTATAAGAAGTTGAAGACCAATAGGTTGAGATTTAATCTGGGGGCGAAGTGTAACATTCGGTTTACATGCTGTCAAACTTAAATTGAGGAGAATGCCAGATAATTCAGATATAACAAATTCATTATGACAATTTCTTGCATGCCGTGGAGTTATGCCATATACTGCATCTCAGATTTTATCAAATAAGCGCGTAATGTTTTTATTTTCTGTTTGTTATCAACAGGCAAGGAGATAAGCCGTTGAACCGCAGGGAAGTTTTAAGACTTCTTGCTTATACCGGCGTTGCAATAACGAACCTCGGGGCGATATCCTCCTTCTTCAGCTCGTGCGCCAAGCGGCAACTGACCCGACAGTCAATCGATCCAGACAGATACGGTGTGACGCTGCTGGTCGACGGGTGGAGAGCTGATTTATTCAAAGAAATGCTCGACAGCGGTTCACTGCCGAATATCAAGAAACATCTCGTCGACAGGGGAACGACGGTCGACACCTGCGTCAGCACCTTTCCATCCACCACCGGTCCCGCTCATCTTCCATTTATAACCGGTGCTATGCCGGGACACAACGACTGTCCCGGGCTACGCTGGATCGATCGTTACAACCGATGCCTTAGAGACTACTGTACGATCAAGAATGTTATGTTCAACAGTGATTTTCCCGATTCAAACTACACCCTGTACGAAATGCTCTACGGCGAGCGTACGACGTGCATCTTTGACTTTGTTTCACGCGGCGCATCCGAAGTCATCAATGTGCCTGCCAAGACGCTCTGGTACATGATGACCGGGGACATGGAAATCTGGAACTCAATGGATAGATACGCGGTGGATGCATTCAGGGATGTCTATATCGGCAGCGGGATTCCGCCCCGGTATTCCTTCGTCTGGATGCCTGCGATCGACCATATAGCTCATTTCCACGGCTCCAAGGACAAGCTCATCATCGAACGGGCGATCAATGTCGACAAGCTCGTCGGAACGATGATGCGTACTCTGCAGCAAGCGGGGCTGTACGACAAGACACTGGTCTCGCTCGTCGTCGATCACGGCATGAGCGACACGGAACGACATGTGGATCTACGCGGTATTCTTCAGCGCGCCGATCTCAAGGTGCTCGATGATCTCACCAGCAACGATCAATTCAACTCACTCTACCAGAATAACGCGGCCCGTGGAGTCAGCGGCAATTCCTTCTCGCTCCTTTACTTTGCGACACGGAGAAAGGGGCGTCTCAGCACGATGAGCTATGCGTGGGACGAGCCGATGACTTACGAGCAACTAAAACACTTTCCCGCCAGTAGTGGTACGAGAGTCGACCTATTGGAGCTCCTCCGCAAAGAGAAAGGCATCAACCTGGTCATCGCGAAGGAGAAGGAGGACACGTTCGTTATCTTTTCCCGGAACGGACAGGGAAGGATCGAGCGTGATTTTGCATCATTTAGATACTCGTTCACAGATGTCGACCCGCTAGAATATGCCGGTAACGCCGATAGCGAAGCATTGATCGACGGTGCGTACCACGATAAGGACGATTGGTTTCTTGCAACACGCAACATGAACTACCCCGACGGTCTTTTCCAGATAGCGCAGCTTTTCGATTCGAGTAAATGCGGCGACATCGTTGTCACGGCCTTGCCCGGATGGGATCTCATGGATCAGGGGCATCTCGCCTCCCACGGGAGCCTCGAAAAGAGCCAGTTGCAGGTTCCGTGCATCATCGCCGGGCCTGGAATGAAGCAGGGAACGATACCAATAGCCAGAACGGTTGATCTTTATCCGGCCTATCTCAAACATTTCGGCATTATTCCCCGCCACGATGTGGAGGTTTTTGATGTCTTCGGGTAAAACGCACTTTTCCGCTTATTCGGTGATTGCGATATTCGCGGCGGCGGCACTGTTGGCGGCGTGTATTCCTGCCGGTTTGCACGCACGAGAGTTTGAGGCCTCCGTAGCACCGGACGGGCGTATACTAATCAAGGCGTATCCAAAGTTTTACTTCACCAGCGCTTATTTCTCGGATGATGGAAGGGCCCACAACCTGCCGGGCGTTACCGGTCTTCTATACTTCGAGCTGCCCCTGCAGATCCAGTACGGCATAACCGGTTCTCTGTCGGTCGGCGCGATCCTGCCGATCGGATGGACTTATCAGGAGGAGGAGGAAAGAGAGGATCCGGTATCACGGCTCACTGTCCGCGAGTTCTGGCTGACGATCCAGCACCGTTGGCTTACTTTTCCGTTCGTGTCGTCTTCATCCGTACGGATCAAGGTGCCTCTGGCCGACAAGAAGGAGTGGGAAGACGGACTGAGGATCGGCGACGGCCAGATTGATATCTTTCCTATCTACCACTTTGACTATTTCAGCGCATCGAAGTATTGGTTCGTGCAGTTCTCTCTCGGCTACAAGTATCGCTTCAAGAAGGGAGACTACAAACCGCTCGACGAGCTGAGATTCTACGCACGGGGTGGATACGAACTTTTCCCTGAACTCAGGATGCGGTTCTACCTGTATGCCGATCTAACGGAATTCAGCAACGGCGAGTATCCCGAGAACGAAAGGCAGTTCTTCCAACACGACGGCGCTCTGCACACCTTCGGTTACGGCGTTTCCCTCTGGCCGCGGCCGACGTTCCGCGTCGAGCTGACAACCGGCGGCAATTGGTCGGGCAGAAATCAATACCGCGGCATACAGTGGATCATCGGCGTGACGAAAGTATTTTAGAATGTCAAACAATCGGATCATATATTTCCTGATTATTTCATTTATCGTAACAGCGGTTCCTTGCGTATCTGCTGCGCAGAAAGATCTTGATACTGGCGATCGTCCCAGGATCGGGCTAGCGCTGAGCGGAGGCGGCGCTCGCGGCGCGGCTCACATAGGTGTGCTCAAGGTCCTCGAAGAGAACCGGATACCGGTCGATTATATAGTCGGCACGAGCATGGGTGCCATTGTCGGCGCTTTCTACGCCTCGGGTATGTCGCCAGCTGAGCTAGAGGCTGTTATATCGCATATAGATTGGTTGGACGCGTTCATCGATCGCATACCGCGAAAGGACCGTTCCTTCCGCCGCAAAAGGGACGACGATCACTATCTGATAAAGCCCAAGCCGGGTGTCTCGTGGGAAGGATTCGAGTTTCCGCTGGGCATACTCGACGGCCAGAAAATAGATCTGCTTCTAAAGAGACATACGCTAAGAGTCACAACCGTTCGGGATTTCGACGAGCTATCTATCCCGTATCGGGCCGTCGCCGCCGATATAGAGACGGGCGAAGAGATAGTGATCGGCCACGGTGACCTGGCGCTCGCGATGAGGGCCAGCATGTCGATACCGGTAGTTTTCGCACCGAGAGTGATCGACGGCAGGCTGCTCGTCGACGGCGGCATCAGTAGCAACCTGGCAATCGACGTGGTACGGCAGATGGGCGCCGACATAGTTATCGCCGTTGATATCAGCACTCCGATGCAGACGAGAGAAGAGCTCAAGTCGGTCCTGGCCGTTACGGATCAATTAGCTAGTTTATTGTCGCGTCGTAATGCCGATCTGCAGATCTTGACGCTGACAGATAGGGATGTCTTCATAAAACCTGATCTGGGAGATATCAAAACGGCGTCTTTCGATAGAGCGAAAGACGCGATACCTACCGGCGTCATTGCCGCGGAGTCCGCCCTAGAAGAGCTTCAAAGGTTTTCGCTCTCGATAGAGGAATACGAGGAGCATCTGGCGGCGAGAAAGCGTCCGAATCCATGGCCCATCATAGACGAAGTGAGGATCGTCAACGATTCCCATCTAGCCGACAAGGCGATCAAAGCTAGAATGCGCGTTGATATCGGGGAGCCGCTGGATATCGATCGGCTGGAGAAGGATCTCGGTCAGATCTACGGCCTCGAGATCTTCGAATCGGTCTACTACGATATCACACGAGAGCAGGGGCGGATCGTGCTTACAGTATTCGCGCGCGAAGCATCTTGGGGACCGAACTACCTGCAATCCGGCGTGGCGGTGTTCGAGGATTATGAGGGGCCGAATTTCAATATAGCCGTTGCATACACGAGAACCGTCATCAACCGATTGAACGGCGAGTGGCGCACCGGAATACAAATCGGACAGGAACCTCATGCGCGCACCGAACTTTATCAGCCCGTCAGCAGCTCACTCCGAAACTTCCTGCATCTTGATGCGTGGGTGGGCGAGAGGGCTGTGAATGTTTTTGATGGCGATGGCAACGTGACATCAGAGTTCAACCTGCTAAGCTACGGGTTTGGTTTTGCCGTAGGGCGCGAGTTGGGGACATGGGGAGAATTACGGGCGGGCCTCATCCGTGAATCGGGCACGATAGAGGTCCAGGTGGGCGATCACGATACGCCAGATTATGATTTCAATACAGGTGAGTTATTTTTGCAGATCTATGTGGACGAGTTGGATAATCTGTATTTTCCGCGATACGGAGGTTCGCTGCGGGCACGCGCGACTTCAGGTCTCAAGGGATTGGGATCGGACACCGGCTATGAGCAGGGTGTACTGGATGGATCCTACGCGTATACATGGAATCGCTATACCGGACTCTTGAACTTGACATTCGCCATGACACGGCACAGCGACGCACCCGTGCAGAGCATGTTCCGCCTCGGCGGCTTCACCCGCCTGTCGGGACTGGAGCGGAATGAGTTGATAGGACAACATGCAGCCCTTATGTCGGCAGCATTTTACCGGAAATTTGGAAATTACATGCTGCTTCCGATATATGCCGGGTTCACGGTCGAATACGGGAATGTATTTCAGGATAGAAATGCGATCGGATTCAAAGAGGGGATATTTGCAAGTAGCGTTTTCCTTGGTATCGACACGATCATAGGCCCTATCTATATCGCTTACGGACTTACCGACACAAACCGGCAGAATTACTATCTGGCTCTGGGTAGGACATTCAATATAAATATCCCCGAGTAGAATTCAAGGTTAGTCGAGGAGATATCAATGAAGGGAAATCCCAGTCTCATTCTGATATCGATATTTGTGCTTGCCCTCATCACGGTATGTTCCTGTGCAAATGAAAGAAAGCAGGAGCGGGCTGGAGATACCTTCGTGTATGAATGTGACAATGATTATGTGTTCGTCGCTCGAATCGAAGGAGAGACTGCATGGCTTTTTCTTCCAGGCCGCACCGTTCAGCTACCGCACGTTCGATCAGGCTCCGGTGTAAAGTATAGTGATGGTTCTGTGACCTTCTGGAGTAAGGGGGAGGAGGCGATGCTAGAAATCGAAGGGGAGGAGAAGCGGACGTGTAGGAACAACCGTGCGAAGGCGATATGGGAGCATGCCAAACTGAACGGTGTTGATTTCAGGGCTATTGGGAACGAGCCGGGATGGCATCTTGAGATCTCGGCGGGTCTAGAGAGCCTCGTCTTCGTGACAGATTACGGCGAGAGCCGTTATGAGTTTCCTTTCGTTGAGCCTAAAATCGATAATGAAGCCGGAATCGCTGTATACAGCGTAAGCACCGGCGATCACGAATTCGAGATATTGCTCGTTGGCGGCGACTGCCGGGACACGATGAGCGGCGAGGAGTTCGGAACGGCGGTGAAGGTTATCCTGGATGGGAAAAAATACTATGGCTGCGGACGAGCACTTCACTGAACGGTTAGCGGCTAGGCGTCATCTCTTTAATCCTCCTGTATGTACCGCATAAGAAGCCCAGCTAAAAGAATTACGTGAATCAGGATTTTCGTTGAATAGCATTCTGCGCGCGCCGCATAGAGCTTTGATGTTTGATTGGCCACCTGTTCTTAGCTTTCGTGCGTAAGAGGTCATCAGTGTTTGTGCCTCTTCATCCTTTACATCCCAGAAAGTCGAGATGACGACAGCGGCACCCGCGTCGAGAAACGCGTCCCCGAGACTCGGCCCGATATTGCGAGTGGAGACCGATGGTGCTCCGCTCGAACACCCTGACAGGACAACAACATTGCACCTGCTGAAATCAGCTGAGCGGATATCGGTGAAATCCAGGTAGCCTGATTCCGGCGATGAGCTGCCTTCCGGTGTCTCGAGCGGTATGAGGACGAGAAATGGGATCTCCGGGTCACGCATGATGTGCGTGGCGAAGTAGAGATAGGAAGCCTCTTCCCACCGATTCATGATCTCGTGCTTCGTTGCATCGAGTCCCTTCAGAAGAATAGCGTTTTTGTCCAGAGCCGCGACAGCTTGACCTTCCGCTTTGACGAAACTGAGCCTGCGGCCAAACGGAAATCGGTTTCGAGCGGATTTAGAAGAGTGAGAGTTCACGATGATAATACCCGGATTATCGGATCTGATCGGGGCGTTTCTTGTTTCGAAGTAACGAAGGTACGCAACATCGAAATCCTTGAGCAGTGGTATATATTCCCCGCCGGAACCAATGTTGAATGTCTCGAACGGGATACGGCTGAGAAAATCATCCGTTGTGATCAAAAGCGTGCGAGGAGTGCCGGGTCGGGCGTATTTATAAAGGTCATCCGGAAGAAGATATTGACTGAGCTTTGACAGGTTGTTGTGTACATCTGCAGAGTCCGCAGTGCCGTTCGTGTATTCTTCGCCGGACATACATTTGTGTGTCTCGATGACGAGGCTATGCAGTTCTTCCCTCGTGCATGGTATTGTTGCGCGCTGAATGCCGTCGGGGGATAATGTGAAGCGCGTGATATGATTGTTATCCATGATGTACATGCAATGGATGGCATCCAATTCACGCATGTATGATATCGCTTTCTCGGTAAGCGTTCCTAAGTAATCGACGAAACTGCCGTCAGGATAAGGACGCGCGGCTATACCAGAGCCGATCGTCGCATTCAGCGCGAGAGCATAGGATGTATTTGGGTCTGTTTTCTTTGTTCCAATATTAAGAGGGAGACTTCGCCAGAACAACTCAGCTCCATAACCTAGCTTCGGGTCATATGCTATCAATTCATGCATGAGTCTTCGAAGCTCTATACACTCGTTGATCCAGAGATATCCTTGAACGCTGATATCCATGAGGTCAACAAATGATCTGAGGCGGCCGAGGCCCTCTTCCACGCACGCGAGCGCACCTGTCATATCGTCTTCTGTCATCGCGATCTTTGCGCGGATAACATCCCGTGTGATCCATTCGTGCATGAGAGGGTTTTTGAGTTCGGGTGAAATGGCATCGAACCGCTCGATGGTCTTCCGGGCTTCCGCGACATTTCCTATTTCAAGTTCGGCACTGGCTTTGAGAGTGAGGAACTTGATCTCCTCTCGCGGTTGAGCTTTTTGTCTCGAATTGACCAATCCATGGTTGATGATCTCTATCGCTTCTGCGGCAAGCCCGTTATCAAGCAGCCCTTTGCTCCAATAATAGAGGTGATCGTCGGGATTGACGAAGTTTGGTTCTGTTTTATTTAGTTCTTTAGTTTCACTAAAGAGAGAGTTTGCCTTTTTCACTTCTCCGTGAGCCATGTGCAAACGTGCTTCCATTATTTTAATGCCAAGCGAGAAACGATTTGAATACCTGGAATCTTCATAAATCTTATCGAGTATTTTTGCCCTCGCCAACATCCGCTCAACAGTCTCCCAACAAGAATTATCGGCATAGAATTCCATGGCGTGTAAGATAAACCGGATTTCGAGGCATCCTCCCTTGTATTTCTTGCAGAGCTCTATTGCCTCGTTGAACAGATCGTTCGCCAAAGCCAGCCGGCCCATGCGGGAGTACCGGCGTGCGTAAAAATAACTGAAACGGCTGATTTGATCGGATAAATGTGATTTGATGGCGAGTTCGCGGGCCGTTTGATAGCATATTTCCATGGAATCGACTTTGCCTTCTCTTTCATATATCGTTCCGAGCACCCCTAGTGCCTGACAAATCATCCGATCAAATCCGAGCTCGACGAAACCATTGTTGGCATCTATAAGGTAGGATTTCTCTCTTTTCCTATCCCCAATAGCGCCGTACATACAGGATAAGGTCATATTCGCTATAGCCACGCCATATGTGTCAGGTATTCCTGCCATCGTAGTAGAGTAACCGTGGAGACTGTCGATCCTCGTTTCGTACGTGAGGTCGGGCTCGTAAGAGGTCAGCCATATATTCGCGCGCTTAATCATGATTTCCTGGCGTTCTATTGGAGAAAATGTTTGGAGGAATTCGAGATCGTTCAAACAGAAGTCATAGTCAAACTCTTGTGCTAACACCATAGATAGACGTTTCTGAAGTGGATAAAGGATATCTGCGTGTCGGAGATAGTTTTGCTGAGACATGTTCTGTATGAGAGTCTCGAAGTGCCTTTTGGCTTCAACAAAGGTTTCGAGGCCTGTTTCACGAGCGTAGAGGGTAAGTGTGCTATCATCTGATTCGACCAGTAGCGTGGCCAACCGGGGGGGCAGCCCATCGAAAAGGTCTATGTTGTCATCGCGCTTAGAGCATGAAGCCAGAAATGCTGTCGCCGTAATGACCATAACTAGTATGGCATTGATAGATATGCTGTTGATGGAGATTCTCCGCATAAATTAAAGATAATATAAACGTATCATCACGCAAAGTCCTTAAAGTGAAGGTTGTGGATCGAGTATGATCTGTAATGCAAGGCTTGTGCTTTTAAAGATAATGGGTTATAATCTATATGTTAGGGATGCAACCTCACCACTCATGAGTACAGACAGGCTCGGCAGCTTCTGCCTGCAGAAGCTCAAGAGCATGATTTTGAGTTTGCTGGAATCAAATTGGATCGAGCAGCATGAAAAGCAAATCCAGCTCCAGCGATTTGAATGGTGCGATTATCCCTTATCAGGATGATGTCGAACTTGCCTCAGCCATTCTAGAGGGATCCGAGAAAGCGTGGCACGACTTTGTCGAACGCTATTCGGGTCTTATTCTGGGTGTGACCAGGCGGCAGCTCTTCGAAGCCGATGAAGACCAAATCCGCACCATATATGTCGAAATCCTCGCATCTCTTTACAACGGTGCCCTGAAGAAGTATCGAGCCAAATCCTCTCTTTCAACCTGGCTGATCGTTTTCACGCGTAATAGAGCTCGAGATTACCTGAGAAAAATATACGGCCGTTCGACTGTGCCGGACGGGTACAGCAAGTTCAACAAGCGCGATAAGCTTGTCTTTAAGTTGTATTATATAGAAATGTTACCTCTAGAAGCAATCCTGCTTCAGCTTCGGTGGAGCGAGCCCCAAATCACGATTGACGACATCGTGACATCGATCCGTCGGATCGAGAGAATGCTGAATCCTCGATATTTGAAGAATCTCGCTGAAAAGAATCAGGCGAGAAGGCATGGCGTACGAAAAGTACTTCTGGCGCGCTATTTTGTCGATATGAGCGTAAGAGACGATATTTATATAAGATACGTCAGGCCTGATGCTGTTATGCTCGAGAGAGAGAACAAGAAAAGAGTACAGGAATTACGGGAGAGGATCACCGAGCTCCATGAGGATGAGCGCAGGATCCTTTACCTCCGTTTCGATAAAGGGTTGTCCGCCAATGAGATTGCAGATGAGATGGATATCAGTGAGAGGAGGCGCGTCTACACCATCATTGACGGGATAATGCGAAAGCTCCGTAAGTCCATAGAATCAAAGTGATTGATCGGAGAGGAGTGCACGCATCCTTGAATATTTCATACATGTATAATATTCTATAAGGGAATTTTCATTGAATATCCGTCTCTTTCTAAATTGAAAGGAAGGAGAAGGGAATAGCGGGGTTGTGTTCCTTTACGAGTCCTTATGATCTACAATCCATTTAGAAGAGCCCACCTCGATGACGAAGAGCTGTCCAGCTTTATAGACGAGGCATGCGGCGAGAGTGACAGGGTCAGAATAATCGAGCACCTCAAATCGTGTACTCGGTGCTCCGAATCCTACCGTGAGGCCGTGCTGTACAAGGGACTCTGGATGAGCGGCGCGTCCGACCTCGAGACCTCGGAAATATCGAGCGAACTCGCCCAGCAGCTAAATGACAGGATTAAAACAAGTGGCGCCGTTACGGTAGATATAAAACCGGCGCGCACTTTTTTGATTCCGCGGAAATATTCCCGGTTGGTTGCAGTTGCAGCGTCGATTGTTATCATCGTGACTCTTGCAATATCTTATCGAAGTGTAAATCGTAATGAGTATCCGATACTGGACCAGAGCCACATAGTACCTATCCGGGAAGCTGTGGAACTGGCCTCGATGAACGGTCATTTGGTGATTCCGGGTGGAGAGCGTTCCATCGATACAGTCTCTGAAGCCTATCGTTCCGGATATGTACGCATAAACGATTCACTACGGACGGCTCTCGCCTACTTCGCCGGAGAATTTCAGGATGATAAGATTTCGCGCGGAGTCGTTTACTGGCTACTCGGTGGCTATATCGCTACAGGACAGGTCAACGCCGCGAGGGATCTGGCTTCACAGGCGATCAGGGAGTATCCTGCGGATATTGATATAATGATATTCGATGCCATAGTCTCTTATATGGAAGGTGATATCACTGTTTCTGAAAGCACGTTCCGGCAAGTCCTCGAGAGAGAGCCGGACAACCCATACGCGAATCTGAATCTGGCCGTACTGCTGTTCGAACGCGGTGATGAAATCACTGCTCTGGATCTACTCGAACGTGTAGTTGATGAACATGGCGATACCCCGTTCGCAATTAGGGCTAGAAAAATAAGAGAAGATATCCTAGGGTTACAAAGCATAGATTCTTGATTTACGATTTCGATTATCCTTTTTTTGCCAAGGGAAAGGGGGTGACGGATAGCTGTATCCGAATGTTTATTGGAAGGGTTTAGGCGGTTTCATAGTAGATCTTACAAGGGGGGCTCCATGTTATCACCAAGATTCCAACAGAAAGCATTAATATTCTTTATCCTGGGATTTGTGCTATTG
>DAOUUU010000035.1 GCA_030667985.1 Candidatus Krumholzibacteriota bacterium | reverse complement strand
GAGATAACCGATATCGACGACGAGACCTATTTTGCGAGGATCGTTCTCAACAGGGGCGAAGAGGTCTTCATCATCGATGCACGGCCGAGCGATTCAATAGCTCTGGCGCTGCGAGCGAAGGCTCCCATTTTCATAGAGAAGGCCCTGTACAAGAAGTACAGACGGAACCTGAGGGTAGGATCGGATGATGAGGCCGACTTCCGGGAGCAACTCGAGGATTTCGAGCACGGCGATCCGGGCGACCCGGATGTAATGGAGGAGTAAAAATGCTCGAGAGCTTTCAGGGGATCCATCCGATTGTCGGGAAGAGGGTCTACATCGCGCCGTCGGCGAGCGTTGTGGGGGATGTTGAACTGGGTGACGGCTCGAGTGTCTGGCACGGAGCTGTTGTTCGCGGAGACGTCTGGAAGATTCGGATCGGTGAGCTCTCCAACATCCAGGACGCATGCGTTTGCCACGTGACAACGGGCGGTCCCGACCTGATCGTCGGGCGGAGGGTGACGGTAGGTCATGGAGCGGTCCTTCATTCCTGCACGATCGAAGATGATTGTCTGATCGGCATGGGGTCCGTGATCCTCGATGGGGCTCTGATCGGAGAGGGAAGCATCGTCGCCGCCGGTTCTATAGTACTGGAGAGCGTACGGATTCCTCCCCGTTCACTCGTCGCCGGTGTTCCGGCCGGCGTGAAAAAAGAGGTGGAAGAAGAGACTCTACGTTCTATCCGCGAGAGGGCGGAGGAATACCACGAGCTGGCCCTTTCCTATCTCGGATCTAGAGAATTCAAATCAACGGAGCGGAAATGATGAGAAGCGCTATCATCGTGTCGATCTTTTTCCTGCTGATGTCGTGCGCATCTGCGAGGCAGGAACAGGTGTCCCAGGGCCGTGAGTTTGCCGAGTCGGAAGAGGAATTGACAAGGATACGGACCCTGGCCTTCGAGGGCGACAATAAGGAGATTCGTAAGGTAGGCAAGCAGTTTCTCTCGCGGTTCGGCGACGATCCGTCCGTTCCTGAAGTGATGCTGCTTGTCGCCCGCGCTGATGTCGAACTGGGATTCTTCGACGAGGCGAAGGGGCTAGCGCTGGATCTGATCTCTGCCGATGTCCCGAAGAAGCAGACGGCCGAGGCATATCTCCTGCTTTCTGATGTCGAACGCGCGAGGGGATCGTTCCCCGATGCGGCAAGGCATGCACTCGCCGTTCTCGGTATGGAGCTCGACGACCAGACGGCAGGCAGGGCGAGAGGCGATCTAGGTGAGATAGTGGAACTGGTCACCCCTGCAGGGCTGGACGAGCTGGGGGAGGAATACGCCACATCCCCCGGTATCGACATCGTCCTCGAGTCGAGGCTAGCCTATGCGGAGACGGTGGGAGATACAGCGACCGTACGCGTTCTCTCCGAGCGGCTGGCCGGTCTTTACGCGCTGGCCCCCGAGAGGTCGAGGGAGCCGACAGGGGGAAGAACCGTACCGGTCACATCCCGGCCCGGAGCGTCGGGCGTGCCGAGGATCGGCATCCTCTGTCCACTGAGCGGTCGTTTTTCACCTGTGGGCGAGGTGTTTCTCAAAGGAGCTTCCCTAGCGGTCAAAGAGGCGATGAAAAGGGGAAATAGTGGTCTGGAGCTCGTCGTCGGGGATACGGGGAGCAATCCCCTGGCCGCGCGCGCAGCCACGGAACGGTTGATCAGGGACGAAGGTGTTATTGCGATTGTTGGGGGTGTATTGAGCTCTCCAACGATCGCCGCCGCTCAAGTCGCCCAGTACAACGGAACGGTGTTCGTTTCTCCGGTGGCGACTGAAGAGGGGATCTCGAGTATCGGGAAATGGATATTTCAAGCCTCGATGGAGACGGATGCCGAGGTGATAGCGATCGCAAGGGTAGCACGCAAGGAACTGGGGCTGGAAAGGATCGCGTTTCTATCATCCGATAACACTCGTTCGCGGATCATCGCCCGCGCCTTTTCGAAGGAGGTCGAGCTTCTTGGCGGCAAGATCTGCGCCGTCGAATTCTACGAAGAGGGGAGTACTGATTTCAGGGATGTATTCTCACGGATCCGGAGATCGGACCCCGAAGGACTGTTTATCGCCTCGGATCTGGAGGATCTCGTCCTCATCCTTCCTCAGATATCCTACTACGAGTTCGGTGTCCAGCTTCTTGGAACGAGTTCGTGGCGCTCGAACCGGCTGCTCAGGATGGCGGGAAGGGATATGGAGGGCGCCGTTTTTCCAGAGCTTCCGAGCGCGGCATACGATACTGAGCTTCTCTACTCGGCGGCGAATTTCGTCGGAGAGGATCTGGTGGAGTACAACACCTTCGTGTTGGGGGGCTACATGGGAGTGCGAACGGTCATCGAGGCACTCGGCGAATCGGGTGCTGATAGCGAGTCTCTTCGGAGAACGATCTCGAACAGACTGGAAAACAGGCTTCATCCCTATCTCAATTTCACCTCCGGCCCGGGAATCAAATTCTACAGAGTGCGCAAGGAGAAGGTGGAGGAGTGGCTCGTACTGAAATAGGATACTCTAAGGGCCGCGAGATCTGAAAGCTGCCACCCGGCCATCACCACCTCAATTTGAACCTGATGAGAAAACTCACCCAGAATGGTATCGGTTTGCCCGCCTCCTTGGCGGGCTTGAAGAGGAACTCCTCCACCGCATCGAGCGCCGATTCCTCGAAGCTATCGTCTCCGTAGGCGCTCCGGACCCAGGCGCCCGTTACCCTACCCTGTTCGTTTACGTAGGCTTCGACGAGCACATATCCCTCGAGCCCGTGCTCCATAGCGTAAAAAGGATAGATCGGCTTGGTCATCTTGAGTATCACGTAATCTTCGCGGTAAGGAACCTTTGCGCGCGTTGCGTATGTGCGGAACAACTCATCCGGCTCGGATAGCCCTATGGCGGGGCTTTCGCCGGCGTCGGTTACTTTGCGGCTCGGTTGATCTCCATCGAAATCTTCATCTACAATGGATTCACTATCGAGCAAAACATCGATGGCTATCATGGCGTCACGCTGTTTGACCGCCGCGTCACTCTCGATGCCGGTATCTTCGATGATCGTTATCTCGGGGACGAATCTCTCGGGGCCTTCGTAACCTACGAGGAGCACCCTTTCGAAGAACCTCGTCCGTTCGAACGACAGTGTGATGACGAGCAGCAGCAGCAGACTGAACGGCAGGACTATCAACAATCTCCTGCGCAGCTTTCTGTCATATTCCACTATCTTACGCATGGCGTGAATCCCTTGTGCATATTAACATTATGTGGTTTTCGATTGATTGGTGTCAAGCTGTGTCGATCAGAGAGCTTTTGGGCGGCACTATGGCACCGATACTGTGATGGTCGGTTCTCCGCCCACCGATATGTTGCGTATCTGTAACGGTGATGTCCTTCCGGGCAGCTCGATCAGCATCAAGTGCTCTCCCGGCTCGAGGCAGCTGAAGTGCGCGATGCCGTCACTGCCGGTGTAGTGTGTGAGAGTTTGGTCGATCGTGACTGCGGCATCAGCAACCGGGTTCCCGCCGCGGAGAATGAGAATGCTTTGCTCGATGAGCTCGATGGCGCCGCCTGCCGTGTGTATCAGAAGTCCGGATAGGATCCGTTCCGCTTCCAATCCAGCATAGAGAGGATTGGAATAGATCGTCTCCGCTTCATCCGATTCGATAGCGCTGTTGCGGATCTCTACCGCGGGGCAGCTCGTCTGCTGCAGGAAACGGCAGGCGGAGGCTGCAATATTCCAATCCCAGCACGGGGGCAGGCCGGAAAGCGCCGAGGCGAGGGAGGCGGCAAGCGCCTCTCCATTTCTGCTTCCGGGATAGTGCGTCAATACGCATCTCGGCGCGTCGGACGTGCCTTCCTGCTCTAGAACCAGTCGTAGCGCGAGATCGGCACCGAAGCGATTCGTCTTGAAGATTCTCTCCTCGATCGAGACCGTCTCCTCGCCGATCCTCGTCAGCAGCACGTGCGCGCCGGCGCGTCTGAGGAGTTGAGCGAGGTGCTTCGCCACCTCGAGGTTTAGCGAGGAACCTCTCGCCTTGTTTTTCCCTAGTCCGCCATGGTCGCCGCCGCCGCCGGCCGGGTCGATCGCGATTCGGAGATCCTTAAGATAGCCTCCGAACTGCGGATGAATCTCGACCAGTTCTCCGGTAGCGCCGCCGAGGAGTACCGGGCGGTATCCCTGTGCGGAAATGAGCCAAAGACGATCCTTGAGCCCGCCGGGCAAGCGGAGTATCCCTTTGGAGTCGCCCTTTGCAGCCGACAGGTCATAGGCGCTGGAAATGGTTACTGCCTGCGTCCCTGGTACGGCTGTGCGCGTACCTGCGTCGATGACGATGATCGGACTGAACCCTTCCCGGGGAGTGGGGAAGGAGAGTGTGTCTGTCAGGCCGGGAAGCTCGACGATATGGGGAAGGGAGGCGAGCTTGCCGTCGACCTCTATTCTAACGAGACCGTTGTTGCACCTGTTCCCGAGGACATCCTTCGACCCGGCGGCCCGTATGGTCACCGGTGTCCCGTCCGCTACGGGCGAGCCCCGTTCATCGAGCACCTTCAAGGCAAGGGAGACATAACCGCCCATCATCACCTCGGCATAGAGCGGCAGGATATAGCGAGCCGGTCTAGACAGGAGGATCTTGTATGGCCTGCTCGAGCCGGTCGCTCCCTTGGCGCTCCGCACGGTGCACAGGACCTCGTACTCCCCGTTGGGGAGATCGGGTCGAAGCGCGGATGCGAGAGTCGACCGCAAGGGATCGAACAGAGGTTCGTAATGATCCTGGCCGATCCGAATGAGCGCCGTCGCGGGATCTATCGGGACCCCCCCGCCCCTCTGAACTCCGAAGACGATCGCTTCGGGCGACTGGATCGTGTCGCTTGCCGGCACGACCCTCTCCACGATCGGAACGCCCCGTGAGAAATAGGTGATGAGCCCGAGGAAATATGCCTCGGCCTCGAGTTTCTGCTTTGCCGAGAGTTTCAGTCTATCCTCCACGGATGGATTGGAAATGTAACTCGCTTCGCCGAGTATCGATGCCAGAGCGGTGGAGTTTCTGAGAACGAAGTAATTACCGGGTTCGATCTTCGAGTTCTCGATTCCGAGGTTCCTGGCGAGGTGGGTGTGAATATCACGGGCGAGTTCGAGAGAGGCTCCATGATCGGTGGAGCGGTAGTATATCTCGAGACGGTTCCGTTCCCTGTCGAGCTCCAGGTTGGAATTGTGGTGTATCGAAATAAATACTTCCGGTGCGAAGGCATTGGCTGCCTCAGAGCGCAGCTTGAGATCCTCTCTCAGATCGATAGAATCCGCGCTTGCGAAATCCCGATCGGTCGTTCTGGTCAAGTGCACGTCAGCGCCGGCTTCAGCGAGGAGTCCCCAGAGGTAGAGCGCGACACCGAGATTGGCATCCGCCTCCCTCAAACTGTCGAGGCCGATGGCGCCGTCGAAACGTCCTCCGTGCCCCGGATCTATGACGATCGTCCTTCCGGCGAGGACACTCCAGTCCAGTGCCTCGGGTCTCTCGACCAGTCGGGCGTAGAGCCTGTCCTGCTCGACGCGCTTTGAGGCGCACCCGTTTATAAGCAGCGCCAGCAGAACGATACTGAAGAGCGAGAAAACTGTTCTATTCATGCCCTCTCCTTTGAAGAAGGAATCCCAACTACTCTTTTAACAGATGCAGGGGAAACCTATCAAGACACAATTCACGGGCGCAACACTCCGGCCCGCTCGGCTCGGGCTGGTCTGGAGAAACAATATATTGTGAAATATGTTGACCATATCTACTATATATGGTAGAAGATGGCAGGTTTTTATACACTGAAACTCAAAGGATCATGGATATTCAAGAGTCATTAAAGAACTTGCCCTCCGTCGAGAATGTATTGCAGGACAAGAGGATACAATCTCACATCACCGATGTATCCAGAATGGGAGTGACGCGGATAGCGAGGGAGACGATCGCCGCAACCCGCGAGCGGATGATCGGAGGCGATCCCCCGGCACTCGGGAAGGCCGATCTCAAAGAGACGATAGTTGTAACGGCAGCGGCCGAACTGGAAGCACTGGTGTCCGACAGGCTCGGGCCCGTTATCAATGCCACCGGCGTGATCCTCCATACGAATCTTGGCAGGGCGGTGCTCGGCGATGAGACATGCGCGGCGATCAACGATGTGGCAGGAGAGTATTCCGATCTGGAAATCGATGTAAAGACCGGTCAAAGGACTGACAGGACCGCAAGGGCACGTCGTCTCATCAGACTTATCACCGGGGCGGAGGATGCGCTCGTCGTCAACAACAACGCCGCCGCTGTCTTGCTTGCTGTACAGACACTCGCCAGCGAGGGAGGAGTCGCCGTATCGAGAGGGGAACTCGTAGAGATCGGAGGCAGCTTCAGGCTGCCCGAGATACTCGCCAGTTTGGCGGAAAGGGTCATAGAGGTCGGAACCACAAACAAGACTCATTTGAAGGATTACGAAAGAGCGGTCAAGGAGGGAGCGCGGCTGCTGCTCAAGGTTCATACAAGCAACTACGCTATCGTAGGGTATACCGACGAGGTTCCGCTGTCGAAACTCGCTGAACTCGGCAGGGGATCGAATGTGCCGGTCATGTACGACCAGGGAAGCGGGGTCGTCTCGCCCCTCGAATCGAAGGGTGTGAAGGGTGAGGAATCCATTCAGGATCTGCTGGAGACGGGTGTCGATCTCGTCTGTTTCAGCGCCGACAAGGTCCTGGGAGGCCCGCAGGGAGGGATCATAGTCGGCAGAGCGGACTTGATTTCCATGATGCGCTCGAACCATCTATCCCGCGCTCTTCGAGTCGGCAAGCTGACACTGGCCGGACTGGAGAGCGTCCTCAGGCAGTACTGGCTGGGAAGATCCGATTCGATTCCCGCTCTTTCGATGATGATGTCCAGTCCCGGGGAGGTCCGTGCGAGAGCGGAGGAATTTGCCCTGTTGCTCGGTAGATCCGCCCCTTCGGATTGCCGCATCGAGGCGGTCGATGGTGAATCGTCAGTCGGGGGAGGCAGTTATCCCATTAAACCCTTGCGCACGACACTCGTGGAGATTAATCTTCCCACTGGCCGGCCCGAGAGATTGTCGACCTGCCTGAGGGGGATGGATCCACCCGTTCTCGTGCGCGTCAAAGGAAACTCTGTGTTCATAGACCTCAGGACCGTTAAGCCTGCAGGTGAAGAGACGCTGCTAAAGTATTTGCAGGAGGGGATCGGGAAAGTCAAGTGAGGGAGTGATCGAAGTGACGAACGAGGAACATGACAGGAGAGAGGGAAGAGAACAGTGCAGCTCTGAGGAGTGCGGGTTCTCCATTTTTCTGGATGAGCGTGAATTATACTCCTTCATGGAGATGGGAGATTACTCGTCGGCCAGGGAACTGGATCATTTCAAAGAGGTCAGCGCGCAACTCGAGAAAAGGTTCCGGGAGGGTGAGGGACTCTCGCTGCTGGCGCTCTCGGCGAGCGGGAACAGGCTGTCCCGTGATTTTGCCATTCTACAGATAGCCCATATACTGGGCAAACACGGCAAGAGGGTCCTCATCGTCGATTGCGATTTTCTAGAGCCGGGTTTGAGCGGTGTCGTGGAAAATATCGAGGGGCTCGGATTCCTCGATTTCCTTCTCTACGGAAGCTCGCTTCAATCTGTCGCACAATCGATCGGTATAGATGGCGTCACTGTGACCGGCCCCGGTTCGTTTCCCGTTTACAAGACTATGCCGTTCGCAAGGAAGGAATTCGGGAAGGTCAACGAATTCCTGATCAAGAAGAACGATGTGGTGATCTACTGTTCCACGCTTTTCACGGATGAGGGCAGAGTGAATCCGATGACTCGATTCACTCACGGCATTCTACTCTGCTGCCGGATCGACGAGATGGAAGAGGGCCAGCTGAAGAAAAACCTGGAAGAATTGAACGAGCTCGATGCTTCGGTCGACGTCATCTGTTTCAGCACGAAGGGAGAGGTGCCGGCGGCCGCGGGAAATCCTCTGGAGAAGTCGAAACCGGGCGCCGGCAAGATACACGACGGGCAGGACGAGGATGCCGAATCGGTCTATATAGAGAAGATGGGCGAGATCGAGATGGATGAGAGGGACGGGAAGGGCCGTATCAATATCCCTCGTTTCGTCACGATCGTGGCCGCCGTGATAATCGCCACCTTCATCATCTGGTGGGTATTCACGACACGCACGATCCAGGAGCAGGAGAGCAACAGCAGGGTTACCGAGCTTGTCCAAAAACAAAGGGATGCGCGCGAGGCGGGAGACAAATCTCCCATTCAGGACACGACGGCCGCCCTGGAGCGTGAAGCGGTCATTGTTGATGCCGTCGCTCTGGAACCGGAACGCTCCGCCCCGGAGCCGGTCGCAGACGAGACCCCGCCGGTCGCCGCCAGATTCACCGTCCATGTCGCGTCCTTCAAGGATCTCGCACGTGCCGATGCCGAGATCCGTTTTCTCGAGAAACAGGGTTACGACGTGGAGACGGTGGAGGTCGAGATCAAGGGTGTCACTTGGCTGAGGATCATGGCGGGCAGGTATGCCGGCCTGGAAGAGGCCCAGCAGGCGCGTATCGAATTACTGGGATTAAAACGGATAACCTATGCAAAGGTCGTCGAACTTGATGCTGAATAAATCGATGGGGAATAACAATGTTGAAGGGAGAACCCAGTGAGCCTTTCGAAACTGGAACTGATTGGGTTTAAGTCTTTCATGTCCCCCGTTACCCTCGATTTCAGGGAGGGTATCACCGCGATTCTCGGCCCCAACGGCTGCGGCAAGACGAATATCGTCGATGCCGTCCGCTGGGTTCTGGGGGAGCAGAGCGCCCGCCAGCTGCGCGGGACGAAGATGGAGAATGTCATCTTCAACGGCACACAGATGCACAAACCGCTCGGATGTGCGGTCGTCAATATGACCGTCGACAATGCCCGTGGTGTTTTTCCTCTCGACTATTCCGAGATAACGATCACCCGGAAGGTCTACCGGTCCGGCATAAGCGAATATTTCATCAACAAGTCCCCATGCCGATTGAAGGATATCAAGGAGCTCTTCGCCGATACGGGGACGGGCAGTCATTCCTACGCCGTGATCGAACAAGAGATGATCGAATATGTCCTGAACGACGCTCACGGTGAAAGAAGGCACATGTTCGAGGAAGCTTCCGGCATCGTCAAGTACAGGATGCGCAGGGAGGAGGCTCGAAGAAAGCTTTCCCTGACCGAGACGGATCTCGTACGGCTCGATGATATCCTCGAAGAACTCGACAAGCAAGTCCGGTCCCTCAAATACCAGGTCGACAAGGCGAAACGATACGAGCGTATCAAGGAAAAGGTCAGAGGAGGAGAACTTATTCTTCTTCGAAAGAACCTATCCGATCTTCTCGCTGAAAAACGAGATGTGGATTCCAGGCTTTCATCGGTACTCGATGTCTCCAAGCGCGAGGACGACTCCGTCAGCCGGATGGAGGGGGAAGTGGAAGAGGGAAAGCTGAAGCTACACGATTTGGAGAAGAGTAACACGGAGCTCCAGAACAAACGGTATGAGATCAGGAGGGAGATCCAGGCCGCAGAGGAAAAAGTGATCCAGTTCACCGAGAGGCGAAACGAGGCCGAGAAGCGTATCGAGCGGGCCGAACTAGAGATCACCGAAGCGGAAAACAGGCTGGAGAAAATAGGCAGCAGGATCTCGGCGGTCAATGCCGAGTGCGAAGAATTTTCTATCGGGATCGCCGGCGAGGAAGAGGTGTTCGAGAGGCTCGACGGCGAATTCAAAGAGGTTTCGGAACGGGTTCAGTTTATCAGATCCAAACTCGTGGAGTTCAAACAGACGCAGCTCGATTTCCTTCACGATCAAGCAAGAGTCAATAGCAGCATCGATCATTACGGGAACTTGCTGTCCGAGCTCGATACACGCGCGGCTATGATGAGGGAGGAGACCCTTCGCGTGGAGCAGGCAGCGAGGGAATCAGCCACAGCACGCGATGATGGCGAAAGTGATCTGGTGAATGCTCAGGATCTGCTCGCGTCACTGAACACCGCGCGGGACGGTTCGCTTGAATCCGCAAGAGCCATGGAGGAACGGATTTTGGAGCTGGAGCGTGAACTCAGCGAAAAGCGCACCGAGCTGGCCAGAGTGAAGAGCAAGCATGATCTTCTTCGCAGGATGAGCGAAAACTTCGAGGGGTTCACCGGAGGCGCGCGCTTTGTCCTTCAGAAAGGGGACAGCCGCGTCAAAGGATCACTCGCGGAATTCCTCGATGTCGAAGAGCGTTTCCGCCCGGCTCTCGAAGCTGTCCTTGGAGGTATGTTCGACGGTGTGGTGGTTGATTCGGTCCGGGGAGCGGTTGATATAATGAAAGAACTCTCCGACAAGGATCTCGGAAAGGTCCATTTCTTCGTCGAGAGAGGTTGGGACGAACATGACGCGGGCACATCGGACCCCGTATCCGGCTCACTCGGTATGTTGAGCTCACATGTACAGGTCAAAGAGCCTTTGAAGGAAATGATCATAGGCCTGCTCGACCGCGTTAGTGTGTTCGAGGAGGACGAACGGGCGATTCAGTTTCTGGATTCGACGGGCAGCGAACGATACGACGCGGTGACTCTGTCCGGGATCTACTTCTGCAGGGGGAAGGGAATATACTACGCGGGGCGGGATACGGACGAGGTGTCGCTCCTGGGCAGGGCGGAGAGGGTGGACGAGATGAGATCTTCGGTCTCCCAGCTCGAGAAAAAGGTATCGGATCTATTCGGAAGGTCCGAGGCGGACCGCGGCGAGCGCGAACGCCTGCTCGAGAGTGCGCGTTTGATAGAAGGGAAGCTTTCCGCCGCCGCCGCAGAAGTGCGTCAGAAGGGCGAGACGCTAAAAGGGCTGGAACGTGATCATATCCTGAAAAAGGAGAAGGGGGCGGTACTGCTCGAGGCGCTCGATGAAATCGAAACCGCGAGATCGGAAACGCTCGCCAAGCTCGAGGAGGCGAAGCTGGCGCTCGAGATGCAGAAGGAGTTCGGAGATGGAGCCGAAGCCGTTCAACTGGAGCGGGAACTGCCCGATCAGCAGAGACGGAAGGACTCGATCGAGGAAGAATTGACCGAAAAGCGAGTCGACCTGGCCTCGAGAGGAGGTTCTCTCGATCGGAAGCGTGAGGAGATACGGGGACTCGCCGAGATGGAAAAACAATTCAGAGACATAATGGCAGCCAGGGGGCAGGAGCGCAGTTCTTCCCGTGAGGAGATCGCCGGACTCACCGTTCAGATCGATGAGGAACGGGCCAGGGTGAAAGAGCTGCTTGAATGTGAAAGCGGGTACCAATCAGGCCTGGACGAGACAAACGCCGCGCTGGAAGAGAAACGATCGGTGATAACCGGTATGGAGAAGGAGCTCAAGCAGAGGCAGAACGAGAGAGAAGAGTTCATGGCGAGGCAGAACGAGTTTAGGGTAAAACTTTCGTCGATCGATACGAGGATGAAGGATCTCGTCGACAGGGGACGCGAGATCAACAAGGAGGATCTCGGTTGTTACCTCGAAGGTGAAGAGATTCCTTTCACCGAGGAGGAGCTAGAGTATAGTCTGGAGGCGCTGGAGAAGGAAAGGCGCAGACTGGAAAGCATCGGCCCCGTCAATCTAGCCGCCGTCGAGGAGTACGAGGAAAAGAAGAGCCGGCTTGAGTTCCTGCTAGCGCAGAAAGAGGATCTAATCAAGGCAAAGGAGGAGCTGAACGAGGCGATCCGCAAGATAAACAAACGCGCCAGGAAGCAGTTCACCGAGACCTTCGCGATAGTGCGTCGATACTTCTCTGAGATCTTCCAGGTACTCTTCGAAGGAGGAGAGGCCGATCTATCACTCAGCGATGACGGAGATCCCCTAGAGGCGGATGTCGTCATTACGGCCAGACCAAAAGGAAAGAGGCTTCAGGATATATCTTTGCTCTCCGGCGGTGAACGCGCGTTGACCGCGCTCTCACTCCTCTTCGCCCTCTATAAGGCGAAACCGAGTCCCTTCTGCATCTTCGACGAGGTCGACGCGCCTCTCGATGACGCCAATATCATGCGGTTCGTCAAGATGCTCAAGAAGTTCCAGGAAGAGACGCAATTTGTGATCATAACCCACAACAAGAGGACGATGGAGGTGGCGGACTCCCTCTTCGGCATCACTATGGAAGAGAAGGGTGTATCGAGGGTAGTATCGGTGGATGTGCGTGATATCGAAGATGTGCTTGCGAACAAGCGCACCGCTCCTCAGGGTCTCGTCGAAGTACCGGTTTCCTCCAACTGATACGTGATCGGATTCCCGTGTTTGGACTCGTCAAGGGACTGAAAAAGACTAAGGAGCGCCTGCTCGGCCCCTTAAGGGATGTGTTCTCTTCCGGGAAGCTCGATGAGCAATCGGTCGAAGAGATCGAGGAGTTGCTCCTGGCGGCGGACCTGGGGTTCGAGGCGGCAGAGAGGATCGTCGAACGGCTAAAGGAGCGTGTAAAGGCTGGAGATGTGGAAGGGGGCTCGCCTATCGCCCTGATCGCCGCTGAGATCTTCGATCTCATCGATGAGATCCCCGCCGGGGAGCCGCCGGAAGGATCTCCACGAGTCATAGTCGTTGTCGGGGTGAACGGCGTGGGGAAGACATCTACGGTCGGAAAACTCGCTCATCGGTTTCTCGAGGATGGAAAGACGGTCCTCGTTGCAGCGTGTGACACCTTCCGGGCGGCTGCTATAGAACAGCTCGAACTCTGGGCCGAACGAGTCGGGGTGCCCGTCGTCCGTCAGAAGATGGGTTCAGATCCGGCGGCCGTCGCTTTCGATGCGGTACAGTCGGCAAAGGCAAGGGGAATCGATGTAGTACTTATCGATACGGCAGGGCGACTTCATACGAAGACGAGTCTCATGGAGGAACTGAGAAAGATCTTCAGGGTGCTCGAGACGCGCATCGATAAAATCGGCATCGAGAGCTGGCTTGTCCTCGATGCGAATACGGGCCAGAACAGCATCCAGCAGGCGGATGCTTTTGTTCGGTCGCTCCCAGTGACTGGGCTAGTTCTTACGAAGCTGGATAGCACCGCCAAGGGCGGAGCCATCATCCCCATACAGAGCAGGCTTCGAGTTCCCGTCCTCTTCGTAGGTGTGGGCGAAGGCCTCGAGGATCTGGAACCCTTCGATCATAGCCTCTTCGTGTCGGCGCTGATCGGGGATGAGATGGGTAATAGCTCTTGACATGGGCCCGCAGACCTGATTGAATTAATATAGATAACAGCTTAAGGACGACCTTCGGGGCGGGGTGAAAGTCCCCACCGGCGGTGAGAGCCCGCGAGTGGGCCGAAAGGCTCATCGATCCGGCGAAATTCCGGAGCCGACAGTGAAAGTCTGGATGGGAGAAGGTTGAGAATCGGGTACAAGCGTATCTTCTACGCGCCTGTAGATCATTCCCCGTTAAAGACGAGCCCCATCCGATCGCCAAGGCATATCACGCGGTGTTACGCGGGTGATATTTTAGGAAGTATTTTATTATGCAGCAGGAAGATGAGAGATTCATTTCACGTTCATTCGAGCTTGCCAAGAAGGCGGCCGGTGTCACGTTTCCAAATCCGCTGGTCGGTGCGCTCGTCGTTCTGGATGGAGAAGTGGTCGGGGAGGGGTACCATGGAGGTGTGGGTTTTCCGCATGCCGAGACTGAAGCGATCCGCCGGGCGGGCGACAGGGCGAAGAACGCCACGCTCTATCTCAACCTCGAGCCATGCTGCCATTTCGGGAGGACGCCTCCATGCACCGAAGCGATCGTCGAATCTGGGATAGAGCGTGTCGTTTTCAGCATATTCGATCCGGATGAACGGGTGAATGGCAAGGGCGCCAGTTATCTCGAGGCGAGGGGTATCGAAGTCGATACAGGAGCGCTGGCGCGGGAAGCTCTCGAGCTCAACCTGCCCTACATCCACCGCAGCATAACTGGCGAGCCATTCGTGGTCCTCAAACTCGCCTCCACGCTCGACGGCCGCCTGACGGCGGGCACGACACGGTACCTGACCGGAGAGGAAGCTCTTAGAAGAGTGCACTATCTGAGGGCCTGGGCCGAGGCGATAGCGGTCGGGATCGGGACGCTCGAAGCGGACGATCCGATCCTCGACAGGCGTTTCTACAGGGAGGGGTTGCCTCCTCCCACGAGAATGGTTTTCGATTCGAATCTGCGGTTTCCGCCGACGCACCGGTGGCTGAGCGAGGACGGGCGGGTGATCATCTACTGCCGCCGAGGCGCACAGCAGGAGAAGATCACTCGTCTCGAGCTGGCGGGGGCTGAGGTGACCCAGCTTCCGCAGACAGAAATGGGCGTGGATCTGTCCGCCTGGCGGGAGGATGTTAAGGAACGCGGTATCACATCTGTTATCGTGGAGGGGGGCGGCGGTATCTCGACCTCCATACTGACCGGGAACATACATCACCGCCTCGTGATATTCTATGCCCCTCTGCTATCCGGCAAGAACGGGGTCGATTGGTTCCAGGGATCCGAAGAGCCGGGATGGACCGAACGGGGGAGATATTCACTGGTCAGCGCCGAGATGATAGGGAGGGACCTCATGGTCGTATATGACTCAGAAGCGGTGATCGGTTACTTGGATCAGGTTTCATCGGAGTAGTGTTTTATGTTCACCGGACTTGTCGAAGATATCGGTAACGTCGTCTCACTCGAGAGGTCCGCCGCAGGAGCGCGACTTACAATCAAATCCGGACTGGACGGATTGGAGATCGGGGAGAGTATCTCGATCAACGGCGCTTGCCAGACCGTGGCCGCGCTCTGGGCGCGGGGTTTCAGCTGCGATGTTCTGGCCGAGACTCTCCGGGCCACCGATCTCGGGCGGCTCAAAGCGGGAGCAAAGGTCAACCTGGAGAGGGCTATTCCATCCGGAGGACGTTTAGGGGGCCATATGGTGAATGGGCACGTCGACGGCGTCGGAACAATCGTCAAGATCGCCAGGCGTCCGTTCGCGCTCGATGTGGCCGTAGAAAAAGACATCTTCAGATATATTGTTTCCAAGGGCTCGATCGCTTTGAACGGCGTAAGCCTCACTATAGGTCCCGATCCCGCGCGGGGCCGGTTCGAGGTCTTCATAATTCCCCATACATGGGAGAATACCAACTTAAAGGATCTGCGGCCGGGGAGCAGAGTAAATGTGGAGATCGATATCCTGGCCAAGTACATCGAAGCATTTATGCGAAAGGGAAGGGGTGAGAACAGTTGAGCGGTTTCAGTACTATCGAGAGCGCACTGGAGGACATCAGAGAAGGAAAGATGGTCATTGTCATCGATGACGAGGATCGGGAAAACGAGGGCGATATCGTCATGGCCGCCGAAAAGGTATCGGCGGAATGCATCAATTTCATAGCGAGATACGCGAGAGGGCTCATCTGTGTCGCTCTCGAGGGAAGACGCCTCGACGAGCTCAGACTCGGAATGATGGTTCAGGATAATACGGCGAAGATGGGGACTCCTTTCACCGTCTCGGTCGACGCAGTCCGGGGAACGACAACTGGCATCAGCGCCCACGACAGGGCGGTAACTGTCAAGACGCTCGTCGACGGAGATACACGGCCGGACGATCTCGCCAGGCCCGGCCATATATTTCCCTTGAGGGCGGCGGACGGCGGCGTGTTGAGACGCGCAGGCCATACAGAGGCCGCAGTCGATCTCGCCCGGCTGGCTGGATTGCAGTCGGCCGGAGTCCTCTGCGAGATAATGGCCGAGGATGGATCGATGGCAAGGACGCCGCAGCTGCTCGAGCTTGCCCTTGAATTCGGCCTCAAGACCATTACGATCTGCGACCTGATCGAGTACCGGCGTTACAAGGAGGTACTCGTCCAGCGGAGCGCCGAGGCGGTCCTTCCTACGAAATATGGTGAGTTCCGGCTTATTGGTTACGAGGGCACAATCGACAGCTCTGCGAGCGTAGCGCTTGTAATGGGCAAGCCGTGGGAGATGAAAAACGCTCTCGTCAGGGTCCACTCGCAATGCCTGACGGGCGATGTGTTCGGCTCGCTCAGGTGTGACTGCGGGAATCAGCTCGACGAGTCTCTGAGAATGATCGCCGAGGAGGGTGCCGGGGTGCTCCTCTATATTCAACAGGAGGGAAGAGGCATCGGCCTGGTAAACAAGATCCGCGCTTACGCTCTCCAGGACAGGGGCCGGGATACCGTTGAGGCGAACGTCGAGCTCGGCTTCCCAGCCGATCTCAGGGATTATGGAATCGGTGCGCAGATCCTCGTCGATCTCGGCCTTCACAAGATCAGGCTGCTCACGAACAATCCGAAGAAGGTGATCGGGCTCAAGGCGTACGGTCTCGAAATCGTGGAAAGGGTACCCATAGAGATTCCACCCAACAAAAGGAATCTCCGCTACCTCACGGCAAAGAGAGACAAACTCGGACATATCTTCACGAATCTCGACGTAATCGATATCCGGGAAAACAGTGAGACCTCAGCAGAAGGAGAGTGACATGGCAAAGGAATTCGCAGGTTCCCTGATAGGCACCGGCAAACGGTTTGCCGTCGTCGTCGGCAGGTTCAACGAACTCGTATCGGCCCGCCTGCTGGAAGGAGCGGTGGACTGTCTCTCGCGGCACGGCGTCAACGAAAACAGTATCTATGTCTATTGGGTGCCGGGATCTTTCGAGGTTCCCCAGGCCGCCAGGAAGGTCGCCGGAACCAGGGTGGATGCGGTCATCTGCCTCGGCGCCCTGATAAGGGGCGATACGCTTCATTTTGATATCCTAGCGAACCAGATAGTAAGGGACCTGGGATCGGTCGCGTGTGAATCAGACAAGCCTGTATCATTCGGAGTCGTGACGGCCGATACGCAGGAACAGGCCCTCGAGCGCGCGGGGAGCAAGGCGGGCAACAAGGGTTGGCAAGCCGCCCTGTCGGCACTCGAGATGGTCAATCTCTGGGGCGATTTGAGAAAATAGGGAGTGATTGATGAGCAGGAGAAGAAAAGCGCGGGAGATGGCTCTACAGGTCCTCTATGCGGTCGATCTGTCGGGCGTGTCATGGGAGAACGCTCTAGAGGAGACCATCACAAGACGCAGTTCGAGCGGCGAGGCGGCAGACTACGCCGGGAAACTCGTGGAACGAGCGATGAATTCCGCCCCAAAGCTCGATGAGATGATCTCCGAGCGTTTGGAGAACTGGGCATTCGAGCGCGTTTCGATCATAGACAGGAACATACTCCGAATCGCCCTGGCGGAGCTTCTCTATTTTCCTGATACGCCTACGAAGGTCATAATCGACGAAGCGATAGAAATAGCTCACCGCTTCAGCTCGCGCGAAGCGGGCAGATTCGTCAACGGCATACTGGACAGGCTGGCGGGGGAGGTGAGGGAGGATTGAAGGTGTTCGTCTGTTCGGATGTTCACGGGAACATCCGGGCGCTCGACGCGGTCCTATCGATCTACCGCGACATCTATCCCTGCGATTTTCTGTCCCTCGGCGATTGTATAGGATACGGTCCTCACCCCGACGCCTGCCTGGACCGGATCATCCAGCTCCCCAGGGCTCTGTATCTCATGGGCAATCACGAATGGGCCCTGCTCGATGCCCGTGGGCGGGAAAACATGAGCGAACCGGCTGCCAGGATGCTCAACTGGTCCGAACGGACTCTTGATGGGAGGTACGACGACGTCATCAGAGAGAGATTCGAGATGCAGATAGAGACCAAGCACTACAACGCTGCACATTCGTCGCCGATCGAGCCCTGGAAATGGATCTATCTCCTCTCTGAGTTCTGGGCGAACGAGGTTTTTCTGTCCAAGGATTTCTATCTCTGTTTCGTTGGGCACACGCACATCCCGGCTCTCTTCGCCTTCAACGGAGGCCAGCGTAAACTCGTCGAGGGAGAGCCATTCTATCTGGCGCCGGAAAACAGGTATATCGTCAATCCGGGCAGCGTCGGCCAGCCTCGCGACCTCGATCCGAGAGCTTCCTGCTGCCTGTACGACAGTACCGATGGAACGATAACCCTTTTCAGGTGTGAATATGATATTGAAGCGGCGATCAACGATTACGAGGCGGCCGGTGTTCCGGATTACTTGAGCAAACGGCTCTTGACGGGGAGCTAGAGGACCAGAAGCATGAACAGAAAGAGCGAGAAGAGACATTGGGACCGGTTTTGGGAACGGGCGGGACCGACAGACGACGTCTACTCCAATGAGGGGAGGGTAGCCGCCCGGATCAAGCTGGTGGTCCCAGTCGAGGGTATGCGTGTGCTCGAGGTCGGAGCAGGGTCGGGCCGGGATGGAATCGAGCTAGCCGCACTAGGCGCGGAGGTTGTATCGCTCGACTACAGCATGCCCAGTCTCGCAATGATCGGCGAGCAGATCATCTCGGGAGAGAGTGTAACGCTCTGCTGCGGTGACGCTTTCTCTCTTCCCTTCGAAGACGGCACATTCGACATCGTTTTTCACCAGGGGTTGCTGGAGCATTTCAGGAATCCGGAGGACCTGATCGCCGAGAACAGAAGGGTGCTGAAGTCCGGTGGGATCCTACTCGTCGATGTTCCCCAGAGGTTCCATTACTATACCGTTATCAAGCACCTGGCCATAGCGTTCGGAGCCTGGTTCGCCGGGTGGGAGACGGAATTCAGCATTCGGGAGCTTGAGCGACTGCTCGAGGAGCACTCCTTTTCCGTTGTAACGAGTTACGGCGAGTGGTTTAATCCTCCGATATGGTACAGGATGCTGCGCAAGGCCGCACTCGCCGCGCGGATCCGCTTGCCGATGTATCCTTGGATCTTCCGCTTCGTCCGCGAGAGGTTTTCACGTATCAGGGCCGGGCTGCTCGGCAGGCGGTGGGCGCTCTACACGACGGTCGTCATCGGGACACTGGCCAGAAAAGAGTAGGGAGAGAAAGAGAAATTGAGAATACTGGCGATCAACTGGAGGGATATCCGAAACCCGGAGGCTGGAGGAGCCGAGGTCCATCTCCATGAGATCCTCGCTCATCTGATTCGCTGGGGACACAGGGTGACCCAGATCAGCGCAGGTTTTCCGGACTGCAAGCCGGAGGAGCAGATCGACGGCATCAGGGTCCTCAGGCGCGGCCACTGGTTTGACGCCAATCTTGCTCTTCCCCTATTCGCCAGGCGCCACATGCGGCACAACGACTACGATGTGGTGCTCGAGGACATCAACAAGCTCCCCTTCTTCATGCCGCTCTATACGAGCGTTCCTGTCATTCCTGTCATCCCGCATCTATTCGGTACGACCGCTTTCCGGGAGACGAACTGGGCGATCGCCTCGTACGTCTATCTGTTGGAGAGGTTCATACCGGTCGTCTTCAGGAACAACCAATTCATCGTCATCAGTCCAAGCACCAAGGATGACCTCGTGTCCAGGGGAATCGCCCCGGAGAGGATCAGCGTGGTGCTCTGCGGCCTCGATCACGGCAGGTATCGCGATCTGGGGCTGGAACGCTTCGATCGCCCCACGATCGTCCATCTGGGCCGTCTGAGAAAGTACAAGAGTGTCGATGTCGTAATGAGATCCATGAGCGCGATACTGGATAGGGTGCCCGACGCCCGGCTCGTGATCATAGGAGACGGGCCCCACAAGCGGGAGCTTATGAGCCTCGCCGGGCGCCTTGGCCTCGGCGATGCAATAGAATTCAAGGGATACATGGATCACGAAGCACTCGTCGAGTATCTCAACCGGTCGCATCTGGTGGTCAATCCCAGCCCGAAGGAGGGTTGGGGACTGACGGTCGTCGAGGCGAACGCCTGCGGCGTTCCAGTGGTGGCGAGCGACAGGCCGGGCCTCAGAGACTCGGTCTGGGACGGTGAGACGGGCCTTCTTGTCCCGTACGGTGAAGTGGAGGCTTTCGCGCGCGCATCGATCGACATACTCGAAGACGAAGAACTGCGGCGGCGCATGAGCTCGAGGGCCATCGAGCGCGTAGGCGAACTCACATGGGAACGATGCTCGAGAGAGACAGCCGAGCTCCTCGAGCGCTTCCAAGGGCCGGAGGTGTAGCGGGTGAGGTTTAGTAAACTGCTGCTACAACTCTTCAAAATCGTTATAAGCGCCGGCCTGCTCGTTTTTCTATGGACCAAGATCTCCCCGGACAGGATCCTTCCCTTATTGAAAAGTACCCACTGGATCTATCTGCTGCTTGCTCTTGCGATCTTTTTTATAAGCGCGCTGCTCGGATCCTTTCAGTGGCATCTGTTCCTGAGGGCCGGGGGCATCGAACTGCCGCTCAGAAAGACCTTCAAGCTCTATTTCGTGGGGCTTTTCTTCAATAACTTCCTGCCGGCCAATGTCGGCGGT
>DAOUUU010000107.1 GCA_030667985.1 Candidatus Krumholzibacteriota bacterium | reverse complement strand
TCCTCTATGGTGCCTTCATCGTAGTGCCGCGCGGCAACCGCCGAGTTGTCGACGGTCCCGAGATAAACCTGGTAGTATTTAGCACTATTCATCGGTTCGTGTTGCAACCAGATTGGATTTGCTGGAGGGCTCCCTACGGGAAACGTGGAACTGAAATCTGCTTCTGTCAGATTCTCGCTCGCTATAGTTATACCGTTGATCGAGATCGATCCCACCCCTTCTTCCGGAATACCGATGATGACATACATCTCCATAGTTTCAAAATCAGGTCGGGATTGGCCCTCCGGCGCCCAGCATCCGACCGCCTTGTATGTAAAGGTCGAGCTCTGCGTGATCCAGGTATCATCCTCGAGGTAGGTAGCGGGGAGCCATTCGGATCCGACGATATAGGACTGCACTCTCGGGATGGCCATTACGGGTACGGTGGCCGCTGCGAGAATCACAAGAGCGATTGCCAGAATGAAAAATCTCGATTTCATCGTATTGCCTCTCAATAGTGTAATAGATGTACAACTACAACTGGGTCATCACTAAAGAACATTCGCAAACTCCATACCAATTCCGTGGCTTTTTTATATGACTAATAATCAATACGTTACGAGGTCGATAAATATTTTGAAATCGTTTCGACAATAATGTGTAAAGCATTCCGACACTGCTGTGGGCCAAAAGGGCTAGCCGTCTGGTGCCGTGCTAAACCTGCGCCGGGAAGGAGACTGGGATAAAAAAGGGCGACGCCCTTTTTGGGGCGCCGCCGGTACATTCAGGACACCGTATGAGAGGAAGGAATCTCTTACTTCTTTTTTCTCCTGAGGATCGGGACCATTCCGAGGAGCCCTATACCGAGAAGGCCGAGCGTCCCCGGCTCTGGCACGTAGTATGAAGCGTCGTGGGAGTATGGGTTGATGTAGAAATCATCGCCTTCGATTCCGTAAGCGTCGAAATGGACCCACTCGAAGCCGCTTATGTTTACCTGAAAGTCGAGCTCGCTCCCCCAGCCAGTTTCCCCAAGGAGGCCGTGATCGTAATGGTTTGCGGCTACGTGGTGGTTGTTGGTTTTTCCTAGATAAAGTTCGTAGTATTTAGCGTTCTTCATCGGCTGGTGTTCCCACCAGCTCGGATTTGCCGGCGGCGCTGTAACAGGAAAAGTGTTCGAAAAGTCTCCTTCTGTCACTGAGGTAAAAGAAATCGTCACTCCGTCGATCGAGATCGTTCCGACCCCGTCCTCAGGAATTCCGATGATAAGATACATATCCATTTCACTCTGAGTAGGTGCCGAAGGAGGTAGTAACTCATTCGGATTGTGCGGTTCCCAGAAGCCGACCGCCTTGTAAGTAAAACTAGAATTATGGGTGATCCAACTGAACTCCTCTATGCTGGGCGGAAATCCGACCTTATTGATGTAGTCGGCTCCGACGATGTAGGACTGCACTCTCGGTACGGCCATGACCGGAACGACTGCCGCCGTGAGAATGACAAGTGCGAGTGCCAGAATGATAAATCTCGATTTCATGATGCTTCCTCTTCGATGGTGTACTTATATGTACAGTTACAATTTAGCTCTAAGCAAAAAGAAGATACGCAAACTACATACCAAAATTGACGCCATCGTATCTCATTGAAAATAATAGCATTACGCAACAAAGAATGAATATGAAAAATGCGCATTGAAGAATGTGTAAAATATTCCGACACCGCAATGGGCCTCTTGAGCCCTTCATGGTCTGCTTCTTGCACGCTTTTTGAGGCACTAACAGTAGTTTTCCACAGCATCAAGAGGTCGGGCATTATGAAACCTGAAAAAAACAACAATCGATTCAAACCCGAGGGTGGATCTCCACCGCGTATGGCGTTTCATGTCGCCATCGCCGTGGTCGGTTGGATCCTCTTCGCCTATTTCTGGAGGGTCGTCGGCGAGCGGGGCCTCTCTCCCGGAGCCGTTATCTCCCTTATCGCCATGGCGACATTTCTCGCCATCGTGATCACCATGACGACGCTCTGGATCGTGCACAACCTGAAGATTTCCCGAAATGACAGGCGTACCGGAACCAGGCCAGTCGCCGAGGTACCATATTACCAGGACAAGATCGGCCATACGATCGAAGGCGAGGGATTCGATTCTCTCAAAAGCGCCGATATGATCGAGGTAGCCGTCGAAGATGGAAAGAAGATCTACCGGCGGGCAAAGGTCGGCTCCGAGAGGGCGGAGAACCTGTCGAGCTGACTGCGCGAGTCTATAACAGCTTAAAAAAAGGGCGCTTGCAACCAAGCGCCCTTTCTCTTAGAGGGGTCTCTTCCTGCCCTACCGTTTTTTTCTCTTTAAAAGCGGCACCGCGCCGAGAAGCCCGAGTCCGAGAAGGCTCAACGTTCCCGGCTCCGGTGTGGCCGAGAAGCTCGCGTCGTGTGTCAGTGGATTGGCGAATGTGTTTCTGCACATGTCGATGCCTTGAGCGTCGAACTTGACCGTCGAGAAGCCGCGCACGCTTACAGCGGCGAATGCCATCGATCCCCAGCCCCAATCATGTACCATGCCGTGGTCGAAGTGAAGGGCCCCGACACAGCGGTTGTCCATTACGCCGATCCGTACGTAGGAATAATCGAGCCCATTGGGTATGCTCGGGTCGGAAACGGAGGGAGGCACCAGCAGTGGAGGCGGCGTTATTGTGAGTGTGCTGACCTCCATGCCGTTGATATAGATGCTTCCAGTCTCTCCCCTTGGGATACCGATCCTGAGATAGGTATCCATCGCGTCGTAGGCGGGCCGTGTCCCGCCCAAGAGGTCGCCGACCTCGTACTTTTCCCAGTATGCGGCCGTAGTGAGGACAAAATCGTTGCTGCGGGTGTTCCAGGTGCCCTGACTGGGTATGCCGTCATCGACATAATCCGACCACCAGATATAGGTCTGAAGGCGGGGAACAGCCATTGAAGGGATTGATAAAGCAACAATTACGAGAGATAGGGTAATGATCGAAAGGCTTTTTCTCATTGTTAGGTTCTCCTTGAGTCCATGAACTCGCGCGCATCACACTGTACATATTATGATATTGGCAAATTGTATACCCGGACACGATGTCATTTATCATTATATTTATCACTGGGTTAACCGCAACAACGGTTGGGGTTTTTTGCTCAATTATCAGAGTGTAAATATTTCCGACACTATGAATGAACTTGTGATCTCGGATGATCTTGATGAGTAAATATCTATATTGTGGATTCTCCATAGGTTTAGGCCTATCGTGGCTTGCTTTTTGCACTTGTCCAAAACCGGGTTCGAATACCTAGCCGATAAACAAGCGAGCGATTAGCGATGGACCTTTTGACGGTACTCGATCAGGTCGAACATTCGGCGATCTATTTGATCGCCCTGGTCTTCTTTGCCTGGTATCCGATCTTCTCGAGCCTGATGTGGATCATGACATCATTGATCTACTTCTTCAGAAGGGAGAGGAGGCAGGGGGGAGATTTCTACAATCTCGATACATACCCCTCGGTAACCGTTCTCATCCCGGCCTACAATGAGGAGCGGAACATAGAGAACACACTAAAGGCTGCTACTTCGATCGATTATCCCGAGTACGAGGTTGTCGTAGTGGATGACGCTTCGACCGATCGTACGGCCGAGATCGTGACTCACTACGTAAACCGGGGAAAGGTCCGGCTTATACGTAAGCTGGTGAACCAGGGCAAGGCGATGGCGCTCAACGACGCGATCCCATGCACGAACGGCGAGATCTTGCTCATTATAGACGCAGACGCGAGTCCCGATCCGGATATCCTCAAGTATATGGTGCCCCATTTCCGCTTCCCGCGAGTGGCGGCGGTCACCGGGAACCCGAGGGTCGCCAACAGAAAGACACTTCTAGGCAAGCTCCAATCGATCGAGTTCACGTCGATCATCAGTCTTCAGAGGCGCGCGCAGCGTGTATGGGGAAGGATAATGACCATGTCGGGGGTGGTCGGGGCGTTCAGGCGCTCGGCCCTGATCGATGTGGGGCAGTACAGTCCCGAGATGGCGACCGAGGACATCGATCTGACCTGGAAACTGCATTTAAGGCACTACGATGTGCGTTACGAGGCGCGGGCCATAGTCTGGATGAGAGTGCCGCAGTCTCTTTCAGGGCTCTGGAAGCAGCGGCGTAGATGGACGCTGGGCCTGTCGCAGGTACTTCGGAGGCATGGGCCGACCGCTCTCGGCTGGAAGCACAGGAGGCTCTGGCCCGTCATGCTCGAATCGACCTTATCGATCCTCTGGGCATACGCATTCGTCCTGCTTACGGTGCTCTGGATCATCTCCTACTCGGCCGGATATCCCCCGGTGGGAGCGAGCCCGATACCCAACTGGTGGGGGATGCTGATATCGACCGTCTGTCTGTCGCAGCTTCTCACCGGAGTGCTCCTCGACAGAAAATATGACCGCGGTCTCGGCTGGTATTACGGAGTCGCCGTCTTCTATCCGATAATCTACTGGATACTGCTCGCGGTCATTACGGCCACCTACTCGCCCAGGGGCCTTATGAAAAATCCTCTCGCCGGACGGCTGACCCGCTGGCAGCCGGTCAGGGAGTGACATCCAAGAACGATCATGAATGGGAAAAACAACGAATCATGAAGCTGAAGAAACTGATACCGATCTTGATACTGCTCGCGGCCGTACTGTTCCAGGCTCGAAGCCTGGCAGCGAGCGGATCGACTCTGCCCGCTGCGTGCGGCCCGGCTGCGGCAAGCGAGATTACGGACGAGTTGATCTACAAGGCCCGTGAGGCCGCCGCGGCCGACCGGCATTCCGAGGCGATAGCGTTCTTCGAGAAGGCGTGCGCCATTGATTCGGCTCTTGTTCAGCGTCTCGGCAAGGAGATCGGATTTCAGTACACATGGGACGATCGCGCCGGCGAGGCGCTCCCCTATTTCGAAGCATATATAGATAATCATCCGGAGGATTCAGAAGGGCTTCTCGGATACGCCCTCGCCCTCTCATGGGCCGATCGCCATGCGGAATCACTCGAATACTATAGAAGTGTGCAGAGCAGGCATCCAAAGTCTCTCGAGGCGAGTGTAGGCGAGGCTCGGGTTGTCTCCTGGATGGACAGGAACAGCGAAGCGGAACTGCTCTATCGGAAAGTTTTAGATTCAGAGCCGGAAAACCTCGAGGCTCGGCTCGGTCTCGCGCAGGTAGTCAATTGGCAGGGCCGTCATCGTGAGGCGAGAGAGTATTACACGAAAATCCTCGAGGATCACCCCGGCAATCGTAACGCTATCCTGGGGCTTGCCCAGGCGGAAGTATGGCTCGGGCGCAACGACAGGGCCCGTGACCTGCTCGATGGATTAGAGGGCGATGCAGAGGCGGAGAAGCTTCTTGCAGGTGTAGACCGGGGATCGGCATCGAATATCCGTGTCGATTACGGTATCTCGGAGGACTCGGACGAGCTGGTCATGCACCGTTTCGAAGCGGGAGCGACGTGTTACATCGACGATCTGACTTCGATCGGTATCTTCGCCGGAAGGCTCTCGATGCGGCAGGATGACCGTCCGCATATCGTAGTCAAGAGCGTCTCGATCCGGTTCTACAAGCGGTTCAACGAGGATGTCTCGATCAATCTGGATCTCAGGCCCCAGAGAACGGACTACTTCGATCCTTTCACATTCGATACCTGGCTCACATGGACGCCAAACTGGCGCCTCAGGTTTGATGTAGGCGCCTACCGCCAGCTTGTCGAGACCCCGCTGTCGGTCATGCGCGGTATTACGGCAAAGGGCGGCAATCTCGGTGTCGGTGTGCGCGCGAATGACCGATTCCTGGTGAGCGGGCTCTTTGATATGAGAAGATACTCGGACGGCAATCACCGCGTACTCTGGGGCACTAGCCTCTCCTGGCTCGCTGTAAAGAAGCCGGTGGAGCTGTCGATCGTGCCCGGCTACATGGGTTTCTCATTCACCCGCTGGGAGGACAACGGGTACTACAGCCCGGAGGAGTACCACAACATCGGTCTGGCCGCGAAGATACGGTACAGGATGAAGGGGAATGTCGCCTTCACCGTCGAGGGCCGTGTGTCGGAGGAGAAGGAGGGGGGCGGGGATTTCTTCACCGTCGGTTCTTTCAGGGCGGCGGTGGAGCACGATGCGCACAGGCGAGTGACATGGGGCGGTGAGTTCTACACTTCGAATTCGAGCCTCGCGGGCGAAGCGGGATATGGCAGGACGCTGGGGCGGATCTTTCTCATCGTGAGGTTGTGACAATTCATGAAAACCGGATATGCCATGAGGAAGAGGCTTTTGTTATGTCTCTTCGTCTCGATCGCAGGGTTGTCGCTCTCGAGCGGTTGCGGAGAGAGCTACGGCGATCCGGTTCCGGATTTCGATGCCGCGCGTGACGGTGTTCCGATCATCACCTATCACTATTTCAACGAGGGAGCCACACCCGGCCGAACCCTGCGGGTGATAGGAGCCGTGATGCTGAACCTTCCCTTGCTTCCTCCCCTCGAGGACTGGACCATATCGGCCGGCACATTCGAGAAGCACCTGGAATACCTCAAGGCGAACGGCTACCGTTCAGTGACGGTGGACGAGGTGATCGACCATATGACAGGGGCGAAACAGCTCGAGGGCAAGTGTATCGCTCTCACCTTCGACGACGGCGATAGGAGTGTCTATCAATATGCCTATCCGCTTCTGATCAAGTACGGGATGAAGGGGACCCTGTTCGTCATCACCTCGAAGATGGGACTGGAGTGGAACGAGCTCTCGCTCTCGCCTATCGAGGAGCTTCGCAAGATGCATCGCTCCGGTGTGATGTCGATCCAGTCCCACACTCACGACATGCACTACAAGATCAAGCGCGGAAAGACCCCTCATCCGACCTTCGATGTGCTGGCCAAAAGCGGCATCAGCAACGAGTGGTACGAGGTCAGGGATGATCTCGTCAAATCACGCGCGTTGATCGGTCAGATATTTGGAGAGGAGCCGAAGGCGCTCGCCTGGCCGTTCGGATTCGGTTCGGCCCGCAGCGATGCGATCGCCCGGGAAGCCGGCTTCGACGGCATCTGCAGTCTCTGGCCCGGCACTAACTTCCCCGGAGATTCGCCCCTCTTCATAAAGCGTTATACAGTCACGGCGCGTACTACGCTGCGCGACTTCCGCATGATGTCGGCGGGTTGTGGGGCTCTTGATTGAATTAACCGTCTCAGCGTTCACACTGCCGATGTGCAACCTGAAGGCCGGATCCGCCATCGGCGACATAGACATAGTCTCCCGAGAAGGTCACGCCTTGGGCAGTGCCTGGGGTGTCGATAGATCCGGTGATCACAGGTGATTCAGGGTTGCTTATATTTATTACCTGAAGACCGGAACTGTAATCGGCGACATAGGCATAGCTTCCCAAGACGGCCACACCATAGGCGTAGCCTGGTGTATCGATAGATCCGGTGATCACAGATAATTCAGGGTCGCTTATATCTATTATCTGAAGGCCGGAATGCCTAACGGCTACATAGGCATAGTCTCCCGAGACGGTCACACCCCGGCCCCAGCCAGGGGTGTCGATATATTTCACGATCACGGGTATTTCAGGTATGCTGATATTTATTACAGAAAAACCATTACCCTCCCCATTCACTACATAGGCATAGTCTCCCGAGACGGCCACGCCAAGGGCCCAGCCTGGCGTATCGATAGATCCCACGATCAGGGGTGTTTCGGGCGTGCTTATATCTATTACCTGAAGACCGGAATCGCAATCGGCTACATAGGCATAGTCTCCAGAGACAGCCACATCCCGGGCGTATTCTGGTGTATCGATAGATCCTATGATCTCAGGCGATCCAGGGCTGCTTATATCTATTACCTGAAGACCGGATTGGTTATCGGCTACATAGGCATAGTCTCCAGAGACGGCCACACCAAAGGCGTTGTCTGGTGTTTCGATAGATCCTACGATCGCCGGTGATCCAGGCGTGCTTATGTCTATTACCTGAAGTCCGGAACTGTAATCGGCTACATAGGCATAGTCTCCCGAGACGGCTACACCATAGGCTTCGCCTGGTGTGGCGACAGATCCGGTGATATCAGGTGTTTCAGGGTTGCTTATATCTATTACCTGAAGACCGGAACCGTAATCGGCTACATAGGCATAGTCTCCCGAGACGGCTACATCCATGGCGTAGTTTGGTGTATCGATAGATCCCACGATCAGGGGTGTTCCGGGCGTGCTTATATCTATTACCTGAAGACCGGAACCCTCATCGGCGACATAGGCATAGTCTCCCGAGACGGCCACACCCCGGGCGTAGCCTGGTGTGTCGACAGATCCTATGATCTCAGGTGTTCCGGGCGTGCTTATATCTATTACCTGAAGACCGGATTCGTAATCGGCTACATAGGCATAGTCTCC
>DAOUUU010000133.1 GCA_030667985.1 Candidatus Krumholzibacteriota bacterium | reverse complement strand
CCGCGCTGTCCTGCAACCCTCCATTTGTGGGGGTGTTAAGCTCGTCCAGGAACCGCTCGATCAATTCTCTCATCAGGATCCCGCCGCCTCCGTGCGCGAGAAGGATCCGCTCCGGGCCCTGCTCCTTCATTCGAGATCACTCCTTCGATTCATTGAAGCCTTTCAATTCCCCCTGCAGGACAGCGGCCGCCACGCGCGCCTGCCCCAGCGATATACCGCCGTCATTGGGAGGCACTATCGCATGCTGGTAGAGCCTCCAGGAGGCCCCGATCGCCTTCTTCATAACGAGTTCGCAGAGAAGTCGGTTCTGGAAAACTCCCCCTGCTATAATAACATCCTCGGTGGCATGCTTCTCGGAAAACCTCGCCGAGAGCTCGATCACCATCGCCGCTACCGATTCATGGAACGCTCGGGCGATCTCTTCCCTACACTTGCCGGTATCGATATCCTTCAAGATCCCCTTTAAAACCGGCGACGGATCGATCTCGATCATACCGTCCGCATCATTGTAATCAAATGGATATTGCATCTCACAGGCTTCGGCGCCCCAGGCGAGCGCCTCCAACGCGACGGCAGCCTCCGCTTCGTAGCTTACCCTCTCCCCACAACCGAGTAGAAACGCCACCGCATCGAAGAGACGTCCTATACTCGAGGTCTCTATCGCATTGACGCCCTTTAGTGCAAGATCGAGGATCTGACGGCCGGGAAGCCGGTCGAATAATCCGCTTGCGGGTGAATCCGGCGCCAGCAGACTCTCGCCGTAAATCCTGTAAAGGTGGACCAACGCCATCCGCCACGGTTCCTTTATCGCCATCTCCCCTCCGACGAGAGGCACAGGGGATAGACGCGCTACGCGATCGAATCCTTCATAGCGGGAGAGCAGAAATTCCCCTCCCCACAGAGTGCCATCAGCTCCGTATCCGGTGCCGTCGAAGGTCACGGCCACAACGGGGCCTTCGAGGTTGTGCTCGGTCATGACGCTGACCGCGTGAGCGTGGTGATGCTGCACGCCGACCTTCCGGCCCGGATCGAGTTCATTGGCGAGACGGGTGGTGAAATAGTCTGGATGAAGGTCGTGCGCCACGACTGCTGGTGTTACCTCGAGTATACGCTCGAATTCCTCGAGCTCGGCGCGGAAATTCTTCTGGCTCCGGTAATCGCCGAGGTCTCCGAGATGAGAAGAGACAAACGCCTTGTCCCCTTTCGACAGAGTGAATGTCCCCTTCTCCTGGCCGCCGAGAGCGAGGATCGCTTGCGGCGGTTCGATTCCAAGGGATACCGGTTCCGGCACGAAACCCCGCGCCCTCCGGATCGGCACCGGCTCACCTCCTGGCGCGAACATTATCGAATCATCGCACTTGTGCGAGATCCGCCTGTCATGAACAAGAGCCGCGTCGGCGATCGAGCCGAGTATTCCGGCCAGCTCCGTTTCGTTGGATATGAGCGGCTCGTCTGTGTAGTTCGCGCTAGTCATGATGAGGATCTCGAAATGCTCCATGAGGAGATGGTGTACCGGCGTATAGGGCAGAAACGCGCCGACGAATGCGTTCCGAGGCGAGATTTCCTCGGGAAGCTTTCCACCATAGCGCCGCAGCAGCACGATAGGGGATTCAGGTGATACGAGAAGCCGTCTCTCGGCATCGCCGACATGTGCATAGCGCTCGATCGTTTCGATATCCTTGAACATCAAGGCAAATGGCTTGACAGGACGTTTTTTCCGCTTGCGGAGAGCCGAGATGACTTCCACATCTGTCGCAAGACAAGCGAGATGATATCCGCCGAGCCCCTTGACGGCCAGGATCATGCCCTGCTCTATGAGACTTGCAGCTTTCTCGATCGGATCACCATCGATCCGGTCACCCTTATCACCGAGCAAGCTCAAAGTGGGACCGCATCCGGGACATGATATCGGTTCGGCGTGAAAACGCCTGTCAGCAGGGTCGCCGTACTGCGTCTCGCAGTACCGGTCCATCGTGAACTCGCGCATCGTTGTGAGCGGCCGGTCGTAGGGAAGCCCCTCTATGATCGTGAATCTCGGTCCGCAGTTTGTGCAATTTATGAAGGGATACCGGTACCGACTGTCCGATGGATCACGCATCTCCTCGAGGCAATCCTCGCAGGTTGCCGTATCGACCGGAAAGAGCGCCTCCGCGCCGCCCGGATCGTCGCTTGGAAGTATCCTGAAATCCCTCTCATCGAGCAGATCGATCGCCTCGGAATCCATCGAATCGATGCGGGCAAGCGGCGGAACATCCTCGACTAGGCTCCGGCCGAAACGGTCGGCCGCCTCCGGCGGCCCCTCCACCTCTATGATAACTCCCTTGCCCGTATTTCGCACAAAACCGGCCATACCCGCACGCCGGGCGAGCCTATAGACGGTAGGTCTAAAACCAACGCCCTGCACCCTGCCTGTCACGGCGATCCGAAGTCTCACGGCACCATCAGACAACCCTGTCGATCCCGCAACTTCTTTCCATATAATATCTTTACGCTTCATCTCTATTCCTTATAAAATCGCATTAAAGATAACCCGCATCAAGCGCCGTTACTAGTGAAAATACACTTGTTGCCTCGTTCTGGTCTTTTGCGCTTGTTGGGACGTTTCGATTGCCCATACACTTGCAGTTAACGGTACAGGCACGATACCTGCTTTGGTTACCAGGTCTGGAGGAATCAGATGCTCGCTGAACCGTTTGCGACATATATCATCCGAATGCTCATAGCTCTTGCGATAGGCGGCGCCATCGGTCTCGAGCGAGAGTTCAAGGGCAAACCGGCCGGGATACGGACCAACATGCTCATGTGCTTCGGCGCCTGTCTCATAATGATCATATCGATCGAGGTCGCGCGTATGCGGGGCGGGACGTCAGATCCAGGACGAATCGCGGCCCAGGTCGTGACCGGAATCGGATTTCTCGGAGCGGGGGCTATAATCAGATCGCGGTTTCATGTAGCTGGACTCACAACGGCGGCTACCATCTGGGTATTAAGCGCCCTCGGCCTAGCGGTCGGAGCAGGCTATCTGCTGCTCGCCGTCGTCGGCGGGATTCTCATCACACTCACTTTGACACTGATCGGCTATATCGAGAGGATGCTTACGAAGCACCACGGGAACTATACAGTGCAGATAGATCTCGAGAGCATGGAGGGAAACATCGGTGCGATCCTCGATTTATTCTACGGCCATGGGATTTCGAGCACCAGGCTGGAGATCAACCGGAGCGGAAGCAACTGGACCGCCATCTTCGAGTACTCCGCCTCATGGCAAAAACACCAGGCTCTGATCAAGGGCCTATCGATGCATAACAGCGTAAAGAGTATCACCGAACTCTAGGGAAACCGCGGTCCGCCTTTACAATCAATCCCGATCACAAACATATGAAAGGGGCCGGGAGGTTTGATCCCCCGGCCCCTTCGACGGCTTCAAAGCCGTACCCTGTAGGCGATTACCTCAGGAGGACCATCTTCTTGGTCGCCTTGAAGTTCTCTGCCTCAAAGCTGTAGAAGTAGACTCCGCTGGCAACCTTAACACCGGCATTGTTAGAACCGGTCCACTCTCTCGAGTAGCTGCCCGCGTCCATCACTTCGTTGGCCATCGTCTTCACGAGCTGTCCCGCCACGTTATAGATCTTCAGCGAAACATGACCCTTCGCGCGAACGTCGAACTTGATCGTCGTCGTCGGGTTGAAGGGGTTCGGGAAGTTCTGGCTCAGCTTGTTAGCCCTCGGAACCTCATCCTCGGTGATGGCGGTATTAGCAATACCGTTGAACCACAAGAAGATGTCGTTCCAGACCACGTTGCGTACGTTCGGCGCAACAGCTTCCATATCACGCAGATACATGAAGCTGAATCCGAACCACATGGTCTTGGCATCGTAACCGGTAGCGTTCGGCGTAATCGACTGGATACCGGCTGCGTAGGTGGAACCGTCATACTCAGGATACTCCAGAGCTACTGTCCCGTTCGCCGTCGCAGCGAGCACGTCGAACTGGTTGATTATCGGACACCCACCAAAGGTATAGAACTGGAGGCTGGATCCGAAGATCCCGCCGACAGTGCCCGTGATAAGCGGTGTCACGATACCGTTGGCCTGACGGCCACCGGTCAGATCAAAGTAGCTTCCCTCTACAAAGTTGACTCCGCACCAGGTGCTCATAAGCTCGAGAGCCTGGGTCGAAGGCAGTCTGTTAAGATCCTCGGCGACATCGTCTCCACAGACGAACAGGCCGACATCGTTCTCGGATTGGTCGAGCCAGTTGATCAGCATCGTCGCGTCGTCACTCTTGTCGCTAAGCGTTGAACCATCCGTGATCGTTCCGACACTGAGATTACCGCTGTCCCACACGATGATCGTGTAACCGGAATTCGACCCCTCGTTCCTCCTAAGCTGGTTCAACTTCGCACGGCTTCCAGGACCGTTCGACACGAGCGAGGCCGCGTTGTTGACATCATAGCGATCCGGCTGGTTCTCGGGCGGGATGACCGCCGCGAAGGTCGGATTCCAGTATGTCTCGGTAATGCCCTCGAAGGTCCCACGGCCGTGGAAATCGTCGACATAGAGTATGTCACTCTTACCGGTAGGCAGACATGTGAACTCGAAGTACGTTCCCTCATCCGCACGGCGCGGCAGCGTGGAGCTGAAGTTATCGGCATCCCACGCGAGGAAATAGTACTCGACCATGTAGCCTCTGGTGAAGAGCGAGTCGTTCAGATCGACCATGAACTTGTCATCGACCACATTGACACCAGCAGAAAGGGCACTGTCGCACTGAATGATCGTCCACTCGCCGTTATCACTAACGTAGGTACCGTAGGTACCGACGAGATCAGAACCAAACAGGGCGGGCTTGCCCAGCCCACCGATATCGGTAGCGCGGACATGACAGTAGACCTCGGCATCACCAGTCGTGCCACCATTACGGAGAGCACCGGCGAGCGGCGAAGTACAATCGACGACGATCGAGTCACCCGGACGGATGATCGGATTGTCGTTAGCGTTCAGGTCGTTCGCCGCATCGGCGCGTACCCAGCTCTCGAGGTCAAACTCGACGCCGGGGAAGTTGTCCTGGAAAATATCCAGATCACGCCACGCCCACTGCGGGCCCTGAACCATATACCGCTCAATACGAACGTTGTCGAACCAGGGTGAAGGCGTGTGAGCCGCACAGTCACCGTAGGAATCGTACCACGCATCACACATATCAGAGACTCCGATACGCACCTGCATGGGATAGTTCGCAATGACTAGATCGCTGACATCGAACCCACGGAAGATATAATCCTTGTCCCCTCCGTAGTAAACAAAGCTACGATTCCGCCAAATACCCGGACAATCATCGATCGGATCGATGTTCCTGACATCCCACGTATAGAAGACCAGGTTCGGAAGCGGAATGTCGCGATAGCAGGTAAACGTGAATACCGTACCACCGAGAAACGAAAGGTGCTCCGCGGGAATATCCCCGTCCTGAACTTCATTTCTTCCTGTTGAGTATTTGGTCATATCGATGACCGGCGATACGATCGACTCATCCTGACACGGAGCCGAGATATTACCAGGGCCCGTACAGAACGGGGTGTCGAACAGACCGGGATAACTGGCGCTCGGGTATGTCGAACCGATGAAGAACACGATCTGTGCGCCGAAATTAACGGTACACGGATCCTTGTCGGTCAGGTTGGTCATCATACCACTGAAGAGGCCATAGGCCGGGTTCGCAATACAGTGCCAGATGTCGCCACCGGCGAAGTTATCCGTGGCATACAGAGTCCAGTCCTCGAAATCTTCGAAATCGAGAACGGGATCAGGCGTGCTTTCATCGG
>DAOUUU010000048.1 GCA_030667985.1 Candidatus Krumholzibacteriota bacterium | reverse complement strand
TGGCCGTACCCCTTAAGTAGAAATAGAAACTCGATGCGCTGATATCGATCCTGTCGTGGTAGTAGTAGGTGGCGCCGGCCGGATCATCCTCGTAATCGAAGAGCGAGATGTGTACCGTGTTCGGTTCATATCCATAAAACCGTGTTATCGGACCGTAGATATCTTCCGCTATAATGGCTGTCTGTTCGGCGCTCCACTCCGCGCCGGTATGGAAATGAATCTCGAAGTGCTCCGTCCTTATCGTCTTCCATTCGATCTCTGAATGGTTCCAGGATTTGGTAGGGGTGGAGATCAAACATAGTCCCAGGAGCAGAACCGGCACGGACAGCCGCCTCCGCCCTGGACAGCTAGCGATGAATTCTGACAAGATTTTGCCCTAACCCTTTCTTACGCGTCTGATGCGAAATACGACGGGGTTGTCCGGATCGGGACATGCGACGGTCGTCACGTCCTTTTCCTTCTCCCAGGGGTGCTCGCCTCCGAGCAGGAGTGTTCTCGCAGGCGGCCATAGCGCGTGAAAGGCGGACAGACAGATCCCTTCCGGTGTCTTGTAACTCTTTATCCGGAAGGTATCCCCGACCTTGTGCTCGACGCTGCAGTGGCCGTTTCTCTCGACAACCTCAATCTCGAGCTCTCTATCGAACGGCATGTCAACTCCTTTCAATTATACAACTTTAGCAACCAAATTTCCAGAGTGAAGCCTATTCTTCGATCCGTAACTTAAGCGCCCGTGGACGCTACTCCACGGGCGCTCCGCCCGATAAGCTCTCTCCCGACCATATTATGGCCGGGAGGAGTAATAATGCAGCTGTTCTTCTCATAGCCTCAACAATACTTGAAGCGATGGTCTATCGAATCCTCGACGTCTTCAGGTATCGGTATATATCGCTGTCCGTAGTCAGGATCGCCCTCGAATTACCGCCGATCGACGATTTGTAGATATCCAGCGTCTTGAGGAACGAGTAGAACTCGGGATCGAGTTTGTACGCGGCGGCGTATATCTTGGTCGCTTTCGCGTCAGCCTCTCCTTTGATCTCTTGCGAGCGCTTGTAAGCTTCCGAATAGATCCTGTTTAGCTCCCGCTCCTTCATACCGACGATCTCGGCCCTCTTTCCTTCACCCTCGGAACGGTACTTTGAGGCGATACGCTGCCGCTCGGAATTCATCCGCTCGTAGACCTTTTTCCGAACATCCTCGATATAGTTGACCCTCTTCATCTGGACGTCGAGCAGCTCGATACCGTATTGCGGCACGAGCTCCCTTGCGATCGAGAGCATATTCTTGGTCAATTCTTCCCTTCCCATCTCGATCCTCTCCAATACCGTTTCTACCTCCTCACCTTCTTCCGGATCTACGGGGGCCTTCTCCATGATCTGGTTCGAATTTCTTACGGCCTCGATCAGGAGATGACTCGAAATGACGTCCCTCGCTGCCGAGTCTATGATATCGTCGAGCCTCGTCTGCGCTCCGGTGATGTTACCGACCGACTGGTAGAAGAGGAGTGGATCGATGATCTTCCATCTCGCCGTCGCGTCGAGCCAGATGTATTTCTTGCCGGCGGTTGGAATCTGGTCGGCCGAACCGTCCCAGATGAGGATACGTTTCTCGAACCGGTGCAATGCGTGTATGAACGGGGCCTTTACGTGAAGCCCGGCTTTCGTGATAGCCCCTCCAATCGGCTTGCCGAACTGAGTGATAATCCCCTGCTCGGATTCGCTGATCGTGTAAAAGGTATTGAGAACGACAATGAGTACTATTACGGCCGTGATTATGATCGCGGGTAGCTTCCGTCCCTTCATTCCGAACCACCCCCTTTCATCTGCTTGCCAAGGTCCAGGAGCGGCAGTATCGACTTCTGCTTCTCGTCCACGATGTATATATCCTTGATATTGGGCAATATCTTGTTCATCGTCTCGAGATAGAGACGGCGCCTCGTAACATCGGGCGCCATGCGGTACTCTCTGTAGACTTGTTTGAAGAGCGAGGCATCACCAAGAGCTCTGTTTACCCTTTCGAGTGCGTATCCTTCCGCCTCGGCAATTCTCTGCTCCGCTTCGCCCTGAGCCTTCGGGATGCGCTTGTTGTAATCCTCCCAGGCCTCGTTGATCATCTTCTCCTTGTCCTGCTTCGCCCTGTTCACATCGTTGAAAGCTGGACGTACTGGCTCTGGAGGGTTGACATCCTGGAGCTTGACCGTGACGATTTGGATTCCCGACTCGAACCGATCGAGAAGCAACTGGAGACCGACCTCGACCTCATTCGCGATCTCGATCCTGCCAACGGTCAGTACCTCGCTTACACTCCTGTCGCCGACGACGCGCCTCATCACAGACTCCGACATGGCCCTGAGAGTCTCTACCGGATCCTTGATCTTGAAGAGATAGTTGTATGGTTCTTTCACTTTGTACTGGACGATCCATTCCACTTCGGCAACGTTCAAATCGCCGCTGAGCATGAGCGATTCGTCCTTGTAGCCGCCCGAAGTGTACTTTGTGCGAATTTCAGCCTTGACGGTCCTGAATCCAAATTCCTGCTTGAAGACCTTCTTCACCTTGACCTTTCTGACCGTCTCGACGCCGAATGGGACCTTGATGTGCAAGCCCGGATCGGTCCGCCTTACATACTTGCCGAACCTCTGTATGACGCCCACTTCGTCGGCGCCTACCGAGTAGAGGCCCGATGCGACAATGATCACGAGGACGACGATGAGGACGATCCTCCCGGCCGGTCCTCCGCGCACATTGTACATCTTATCACCGATATACACCTCCATAGGAACCACCTTTCCTGGATTGAGAGCCGGCTCTATCCGCGGCACCCTGCCGATTTCGAATATTGTGGTCGCCTGAGCCCTCGAACACCTTCATCTATTCTATACTACACATATCCCAGGGGAAAAATTCGAACCGATTACCGGATATTCACTGTAAATAAGACTACTGTAAGGGTCAACACTATTCTCTCGGTTTTTGATTAACCGGACGGTACTGATACCTCGCCCTGCAGGTCCCCTCGCTCGAGACCATGCACGGCCCGTGGGGTCTGCGCGGTGTGCAGGCCTCACCGAAGAGTTTGCACTCCTCCGGCTCCGACTCGCCTAGAATAACCTTGTGGCAAAGGCATCCCGGCCGGATATCGACCGGTTCAGTATCGACAGTGAGTCCCAGATGCTTCACAGCATCGATCCTTTCGAATTCGGACCTTAGAACGAGTCCGGAATTAGGGATAGTCCCGATTCCTCGCCATTCCACATCATCTACCCGAAATACCTTCGCAATCGCATCCTGCGCCTTCCTGTTCCCCTCCTCATTCACGACCCGGCGGTATAGATTCACTACAGAGCTCTTTTTCTCTCCACCTATCTGCGCCAACAATTCCCTCACAGCCCTGAGGACATCGACCGGCTCAAAACCCGCTATGACTCCCGGAACATGAAATATTTCATCGAGAAAGCGGTAACCATCCACTCCGATTACGGTGCTCACGTGACCGGGAAGGATAAAGCCTTCGACCGGCCCCGCACCACCCTCGAGCAGGAAGGTCAGTGCCGGCGGGATTATTCGTAGAGAGGGCAGGATGAAAAAGTTTTCGGGCGGCCCAGCCAGCAGGCTCGCCGCTATCGGAGCGGCCGTCGTCTCGAAACCGACAGCTATGAAAATGACCCGTCTCTCAGGATGCTTACGCGCGAACTCTACAGCGTCGAGCGGTGAATATACTACTCTCACGTCCCCTCCCGACGCCTTCTCCTCCTCGAGTGAAGATGTCGTCGAGGGAACACGAAACATATCCCCAAAGGTCGTTACAGTAACATCATCTATTCTGGCTGCCGCGACGGCAAGATCGATATCACGGGCCGGGCAAACGCACACGGGACATCCTGGTCCAGCAACAAGACGCAGCCCTTTCGGCAGGACGGCGCGGATTCCGGCCCGCCCTATTGCATGCTCGTGAGTACCGCAGACGTGCATGACCGTCACTGGCCGGTCTAGCGTTATCGCGCTGATACTTTCAGCAAGCCGTTTGGCCAGCTTGGGATCCTTGAATTCCTCGAGGAATGAATCGGTCATGGAAATATGTCCCTGAAATTCGATGCAGGCTTCAGGAAGTAGTCTCCTCCGTCTCCCCCGTCATACCCGCTCTGTAAACCTGCTTTATAAGCTCTAGTGTCTCCCGTGCTTCTTCCGCATCGAGCTTCTCTATCGCATATCCCGTATGTATGAGGACAAAATCACCCATCTGGACGCCATCCAGCAGATCAAGGCGTATACGCTTTCGTATACCACCCGCTATCGCCACAGCCTCCTGTCCATCCATCTCTACTATCTTCATAGGAATGCCGAGACACATCACGAACCCTTCCTCTCAGTGTAAAAACGCTCGATCCAGCCGGCCCATTCATCGATCCCAGCGCCCGTTCGGCAGCTAACCTCGCGTATCTCGAGGGATGGATTGATCTCGAGCGCCTCCCTTTTCGCCTTTTCTATGTCGAAGTCCACGTGTTCGAGAAGATCGATCTTGTTCAGTAGCAGCACGGACGATTCCCTGAACATAAGAGGATACTTCTTGGGCTTGTCGTCACCCTCCGAAACGCTGAGAAGCATGATCCTCGCATCTTCGCCGAGTTCGAACTCGGCGGGACAGACGAGATTTCCCACATTCTCTATGAGTAGAATATCGATTTCTGATAAATCCAGAGCGTGCAGAGCCGAATGGACCATTGCAGCATCGAGATGGCAGACACCCCCGGTCTGTATCTGAAATACCTGAATGCCGAGTGCTTCGATCCGCTCCGCGTCCCTGTTTGTCTGAAGATCTCCTTCTATAACACCGATCCGGTACTTATCCTCGAGTAAGGGTATCGTTTTAACGAGCAAAGAGGTCTTTCCCGCCCCCGGCGCGCTCATCAGGTTCAAGGTCACGATCCTATGTTCGCTCAGGTGATCCCTGTTTTCAGCTGCTATTTCACGGTTCTTGTTTCTCAGATCCTCGCCGACATGTATCTCATGCATCAGCTTCTACCTCTCCATCCTCATCGGTTCGAGCAACTTCAGAGTCATCAGTTTTACTATCGTCATCAAGAAGAATGTAGTCAACCTGCATTTCCCTGCCGCTCGTGATCTCCAGGTCTCCGGAGGAACAGCTGGTGCAGAGAAACACAAACTCGTCGGGATGGAAACTGGCGCCACAGGCCCTGCATTTCGCTTCCAACGGCACCTGCTCGAACTCGAGTCTCCCTCCCTCGGCTACTGTGCCCTTTTTCAGGACATCGAAAGCGAATGTGAGGGCATCGATATTCACGCCGGACATCTCGCCGATTCGGAGATGTATCACCGTTACCGGGCCTCCTCCCTCTTCGCGAGCGACATGCTCCACCGTCTCCAACATGTTCTCCATGAGGGATACCTCATGCACGTCCCTTACCCCTCTCGCTCAATTTCTTCGAAATTTGCTTCACTTCTTCCCCCCTCATGCTTCCCGCTATCTCCTGCACGAGGCTGGGTATTATCCTCTCCACCGATGGAAGACAACCCTCTTCGAGCGTTAGGGTATCCTCCACCTGTACCGCATAGATGATCACATCATCCGGCATCTGTAATCCAAGGCGCCGTCCTAGAGCGAGCGCCGTAACGATATCGATGTCGTGGAAAGAAGCAAGCCTTGGCGTGATCTTCATATCGTCGGGCCTGAGGCGAAAAACCGTTCCGGGTTCTTCGTTATTGAGCTGTATCGCGTCAATGATGACAGCCCTTTCATACCCATTGAGCATCTCGAGAAGGTCCATGCCTGCCAGTTCGGCCTCGAGAATATCAACCTCATCGCTGAGTTCGTCGCGCAGCGCACGTGCTGTATATATACCAACCCCGTCGTCTCGGAGAACGGTATTCCCCAACCCAATAATGATAGTTTTCATTTAGGAACCCCCGGCTGAAACGTCACATCACCTCGAAACCGTCTCGATAGTCTCACCATCCTTGTTCTTGATCTCGACGGTCAGGGGCATCTGGCCGGGAAGACTATGTGTGGCACAGCTGAAACATGGATCGAACAGCCTGAAAGCCATTTCCACCATGTTGAGGAGTCCATCCGTAACCTCTCCACCCTTCTTGATGAATGTCTGTGCGGCTTTCTTGACGGCCATGGAGATCGGTGCGTTGTTGTTTGTCGTGCCAACAATCAGGTTCGCCTTCGTCACAATCCCGTTCTCGTCCGTCCAGTAATGGTGCGTCAGCGTGCCTCTCGGCGCCTCGATGATACCGACTCCCTCACTCGGAGTCGTCGAGGGCATAACGCGGACATTGGGATCCAGGATCTCGTCATCCTCGACTAGCTCGATCATCCGCTCCGCCGAGTATACGATCTCGATCAGACGGGCCCAGTGAGCGGCGAGCAGTTTATGGCTCGGTTTTCCGCCCAGTGTCTCGTACATCTTCTCGAACTCGGCCTGCGCCTTCGGAGTAGCCATACCCTCGGCCGCATTGAGGCGCGCTAGCGGCGCCGCCTGATAGATGGATGTTCCCTTCCCTTCCTTAAAACCGTCCCAACCCATCTTCTTCAAATAGGGAAACTTCAAATACGTGTAGGGTTCGACGTGCTCGGCTATGTACTCCATATACTCCGGTTCAGTATATTTGAATAATTCGTTTCCCTCAGTATCGACAACGCGCACCTTTCCGTCGAAGAAATTGACCTTGTTCTGATCGTCGACAAGGCCCATATAGTTCGTCACGAGCTCGTATCCGTCGCCTATGATCAGATCGACGTACGCTTTATTTCCCATGACGACATCCGCGAACAGCTTGAGTCCGAATTCTGCGAACCCCAGCTGCTCCACAACCATCGGCCTGACCTTCTCCCTCTCCTCTTTTGTGAGAGCCTTGGCCACTCCTCCAGGAAGGTTCCAGACAGGATGTGTGGCCCTGCCGCCGATAATGATCTGGATATCCTGCGAGATCGCCCTTTGCCTTATGACTTCCTTGCCTACCTCCAGACCAACCTTGCCTATCAAACCCAATATGTTTCTTTCGGCGGCCGGAGCGTCTGGCCCGACGACGAAATCGGGCGCCGCAAGGGCATAGAAATGCGCTGCGTGGCTGTGAATAAAATGAGCTTGATAATAAAGCTCTCTAAGCTTCGTAGCCGCCGGCGGCGGTTTTATGTTGTATACAGCATCTACGGCCTTACCCGAGGCCATGTGATGAGCGGCCGGTCAAACTCCGCAGATGCGCGGGACTACCCTCGAAACCTCTTCGATGGGTAGACCTTCAACGAACTTCTCGAAACCCCTTAACTCGGGAATCTGGAGAAACGCGTTCTCCACATCGCCCTCGTCGTTCAAGAAGATCGTGATCTTCCCGTGTCCTTCGAGACGGGTAATCGGATCGATCTCGATGCGCTTCATTCCTTTTTCCTCCTCAGAATCGAAGCAGGCATACTGAAACGGTGAAACGTTCTTAATGGATCGACAATTGTGTCGAGAACATCATCTATTTCCTTTTCCTCTTTCGGTTCGAGTACGGAAGCAATCGCACTCAGCATCTTTATCCCGAGGTCGGGAACATCGTCAAGCGGGCCATAACATCCCCGGCATGGAACTCCTGATTTGATGCAGCGCGCGCCACATCCGGATCTCGTCGCAGCACCGAGGCAAACTAGACCCTGTTCGAGAAAGCACTTCTCCGGATCCGGCAATACTTGCTGGATCCTCTTGAATTCACTTATCGTTTTTTCTTCTTTGACCCTCGGGCAGCTCTCGCAAAGCGCTTTGTCTCCCGCGCCGATTACCGAACCTACAGGCGGAAGCATATCATCCCAGATCAGGGAGAGGGCCGAGTATATTTGAAGCGGTACCGGCGGACATCCGGGGATGTAGTACTCAACATCGACCACCTGATCGAGAGTCTTGACGGTATTGTAGAAACGAGGGAGATCGAGCTCTCCTTCCTTCACGTTCCAGGACTCGAGAGGAATAACACCCTCTTCGTTGATCGTGGATTCGGAATCGATATATATGCGCTTCAACATCTCGTCGCGCGTATAGAAATTCGCAAGCCCTGGTATGCCACCAAGGTGAGCGCAGGCTCCCAGAGCAATCATGACTTTTGATTTCTTGCGAAGAAGTATTGCGATCTCCTCGTTCTCCGAGTTTCTGATCGCACCGCTGTATATCGCCGCATCCAGGTAACCGTCCTCCATCTTCTTGACATCGTCATATTTGAAATCCAAGGCGATCGGCCAGAGATAGATATCCATTTTGGCTGCTATGTCCAGGAGCTTTTCATGCGTGTCCAGAATAGCGACATCGCACCCGCCGCAGGCGGCCCCCCAATAGATTCCAACCTTAAGCTTCATCTGCCTCTCCGCCTTTTTCTTCCCCTGCCGATTCGTGCACGACGATATCTTCTTTCATGCTGTCAAAGATCGATTGCTTCATATTTAGCGGACCGAGTTTCTTGATCTTATCGGTGAACTCGTTCACCACTTTCGCGAACTTCTCACCCTCAGAAGCTGCTACCCATTCGAGATGCACACGCTCGGGTTCTACTCCATATTCCGGGAGAATCCTCTTGAGGAGCTTGTATCTACGCAGTGCTTTGTAATTGCCCTCCTGGTAATGGCAATCTCCGGGATGGCATCCGGCGATGAGAACACCATCAGCCCCCTCGTAGAGAGCCTTGATGATAAATGTAGGATCAATCCTGCCGCTGCACATTACCCGGATTGCTCGGAGGTTGGGCGCGTAACTTATGCGCGCCGTGCCGGCAAGGTCGGCACCGGTGTATGAACACCAGTTGCACAAGAAACCGACCAGCTTGGGCTCGAACTCCATTTTCGATTTCCTCCCGGTTCAGATACTTATATCACCTTGCCGACAGTAATCCCTCGATCTCGGCGAATATCTGCTTATCGTTGAAATGCTTTGCTGTGATGGCGTTGCTTGGGCATGCTGCGACGCAAGTTCCGCATCCCTTGCAGAGCGCCTCGTTTATGATCGATACCTTTTTTTCTTCATCAAAATTGATCGCGAGATATGGACAAAGATTGTTGCATATTCGGCATCCGGAGCACTTCTCCTCTATTATCTCCGCCGTTGCAGCCTCTATTTCGATTTTCTCCCTCGTGATCATCGAGAGCACGGCGCTTGACGCGGCTGACGCCTGTGCGACCGTATCGGGAATATCCTTTGGAGATTGAGCTACACCCACAATAAAAACGCCGTCCGTAGCTGTAGAGACCGGCCCTAGTTTGGGATGCTTCTCGATGATAAAACCGTCCTTGCCGACGCTCACGCTGCACATCTTGGCCACTCGGTCGAGCCCATCCTGTTTTTCCAGGGCCGTGCAGAGCACAACCATGTCGAGAGGGATTCGCCGGACGGCTCCCACGAGTGTATCCTCGACCCGCACGATGAGCTGGTCCTTCTCGTCCTCTTCTGCCACCCATCTAGATATCTCTCCGACCTTTCCCCGTATGAATCTTACGTCCTCGCCGAGCAGGCGGTCGTAAAATTCCTCGTATCCCTTACCGAAACAGCGGAGATCGATATAGAAGTTATAGACCTCCGCGTCGGTCTTCTCCTTGATCAGATGAGCAAATTTGAGAGCGTACATACAGCAAACCCGAGAACAGTATTCGTGATAATGTTTATCTCTGCTGCCGACACAGTGGACAATACCGATCGATTTCGGCTCTGTACCGTCCGCTTTGAGGATCTTACCTCCAGTGGACCCCGACGCGCAGTTCATGATCTCGAACTCCACGCTGGTCAACACGTTTGGAAGAGTTCCATAGCCGTACCGTTTGATAACCGAGGGATCAAACGGCTGGAATCCAGTCGCGATGATGATATTTCCGACCTCGAATTCCTCGAAGCTGTCCTCCATATCGTAATTGATGGCGTTCCGTTCACAAACCTGTTCGCATATACGGCACTTTCCCTTCTGAAAATACAGACAACTCTCCCGGTCGATAACGGGGATCGCCGGAATAGCCTGCATGAAGGGCATATAGATCGAACTCGTCGGGCCTAGCGAAAGCTTCTCGTGAACGTTCCCTTTCCTTGGAACCCTCGTGCCCGGGCATTTCTCCCAGCACATACCACACCCATTACAGAGGTCGGCGTCTACGTACCGCGCTTTCTGCCTCACTTTTATATTGAAGTTGCCGACGTAACCGTTGATCTCCTCCACTTCCGCGTAGGACATAAGATGAATGTTCGCATGTTGGCCTATCTGTACCATCCGCGGAGTGAGAATGCAAGCCGCGCAATCAAGAGTTGGAAATGTCTTATCGAACTTCGCCATGTGCCCTCCGATGGAGGGTTCGCGTTCGACGAGTACCACTTCCTTACCCGCTTCGGCGAGATCGAGAGCAGCCTGTATCCCGGCTATGCCGCCGCCGATGACGAGAGTCCGTGGATTGATCGCGACTTCCCGCTTCTCGAGCGGCTCTAAATAGACGGCGCGTCTGACCGACGCAGCCAATAGATCCATCGCTTTTTCAGTTGAAGATGCCTCGTCGATATGTACCCAGGAGCACTGCTCTCTGATATTTGTCATCGTAAAGAGGTAGGGGTTCACACCGGAACGTTCGCACACTTTTCTGAATGTATTCTCATGCATGAGCGGCGAGCATGAAGCCACTACTACACGATCGATGAGCCCAGCTTCCAAGTCGCTCTGGATGAGATTCTGGCCCGGATCGGAACACATGAACTTGTAATCCCGAACGAGCGCCACGTTATCCAGTTTTTCGGCGAAACCAGCGAGTTTTTCTATATCGATCTTACCCGCGATATTCGATCCGCAGTGACAGATGTATACACCTACCCGTTCAGGCATCTCATGCTCCCTGGAGTATTTCCTTTACAGGTTTCGTCAGCTTGACCGCCAGCTTGTCGAGGCCGAGATCTTTCGACGGCAGCCCGAGGGCGATCCCGATGAGCTGTGTTATATAGAGAACTGGTATATTGTGCTTCATGCGGCATAGCCTGTTCACCTTGCTCTGATATACGTCCAGGTTCATCTGGCATAGCGGGCAGAGTGTGACTATACAGTGGGCACCGGCGGACTCTGCGCCGGTCAGGAGCTCGCAGCAGAGCCGGAGAGCGAGGTCCTCCTCTGTTCCCATCAATGATGCTCCGCAACACTTTGTCTTGAGGGGATATTCCACGGAAGTCGCGCCGAGTGACTCTATCAGCCTGTCCATGCTCTGGGGATCGTCCGGATCGTCGAATCCCATCTCGGGACGCACGATCTGACATCCGTAGTAGGGAGCGACCCTGAGACCATCGAGCCTTTTCTTGACAAGTGAGGATATCTTCTCCGGGCCGACATCGTTGAAGAGCACATCGAGTATATGCCTGACCCTGATGTTTCCGCTGTAGCTCAGCCCTCCCGCCTCGAGTGCCTGGCCCAGTTTTTTGCGCAGATCCGGATATTCGGTGAAATACTGGTTGGTCTTGTTCAAGACCAGATAACAAGCGCTGCACGGCGTGACGACATCACGATGAAACGGCTCAGCGAGAGCAAGATTCCTTGCGGAGATCGCGAAACTCATTAACTCTTTCACCGACATGTACGCGGTAGCACCACAGCAGTTCCAGTCCTCGAGCTCTTCTAACTCAAGCCCCAGAATCGGTGAGATCGCATCGATCGACTCCTGATACAGATTCGCAGTCGCCTTAACTGAGCATCCGGGATAGTAGGTGTATTTCATCTAGATCTCCCCCAGCTCATCGACTTTTTTCAGTATCTTCCTCAGCTGGTCGATGTTCTTTATCTTGTGAGGAAAAAGAGGCAATCTCCCTTTCGAGAAAAGCTTCCACCCCTGAGGGATAAATTTGAAAGCGTTGAACAATTCGGCTTGTATTATGTATCTTGTCATCAACTCCGTCTCGTGGTTCCTGCCGTATTTGTTCACCAGCTTGACAAAGTTCTTGGAGAGCACTACCGCCTTCTTCCCCTTCGTTTTCCCTTCCTTGATAGCGAGCCTCTTGAGCGCGTACATCACGTCGGTGATCTTGATCTCCTTCGGACATCTCACCGAGCACGTATAACAGGATGAGCAAAACCAGATCGTATTCGAATCGAGGACTTCTTCCCTGAACCCGGCACGGATCAGAGAAAAGATCTTACGAGGTGCGTGGTCCATGACGTGGCTTGTAGGACAAGAACCGCTGCATGTGCCGCATTGTATGCACTTCTTGATCTCATGCCCGCCGGGGAGTGAATATATTTCCTCGAGAAAATCATGATCGAGAGTCGATTCATAAACTATCTCTTTTTTCAACATGTTACGCTTTCCTCACTCGAAGAACACCGTCTCATATCAACCATACGGAGATAATTCATTAAAAAACGGAAACTCCAGTATATCGGAATTCCTTTGAAAGTCAACAGTAATTTATACAGTAAAACACCAATAATCAAATATCTTTGTCCACGAAATATCAATTAATTACGCATTCAATTAATATTAATTCCCATTCCTTCATATTTATTGGCGTAATCCGTTTTCGATACAACAGTTAACCTGTTTAAGTTATTGCCTATGTCTCATTTCTAGATTTCCATTGTCGCGATCGATTAATTTTTGTATAGTTTAGTTAGCTTCACCGATCCCCAATTTTAAAACGCTAATGAAACACGAGAAATTTAGCATAATCGGTATTTCTATCCCCGTTCTTGTTATGGTTGTTTTGACTACGGGGTGCTCGGATAAGTCCCTCAAATACTACAATCTCGGCGTATCGGCAGCTGAACGGGATGAGTACGAGCAGGCGATCGAGTACTGGCGCGAATCCCTCAAGTACCGATCGACCGATCCAGAGACGAGGTATAACCTCGGCCTCGCCCTTCTAAACCTGGAGCGCTACAGCGAAGCTGAAGTCGAATTCCGGGCGGCCTACAAGTACAACGAGTACGATCACGAGATCAACTACGGTCTAGGTAAATCGATCGAAATGCAGGGGCAACTCATCGAGGCAAAAAATTTCTACGAGCGGAGCAGAAACTTGAAACCCAACTTCACCCCAGCCCTGATCGGTCTCTCATCGGTCAATCTGAAGATGGGACAATACCGCTCGGCCGAAAACCACGCGGCTATGGCCCTGAAATTAAAGCCGATGAGCATCGAGAGCAATCTGATCCTGACAGAAGCCTATTTCGAGCAGAACAACTTCCAGGCGGCCTATGCTCAGCTCCAATCCTCGAGACACCTGGCGAGCCGCAAGCCGGAATATTACCTCCTGCTGGGAAAGGTAGCCTACTCGCGCCATATGTACGGGGACGCCTTAGACGCCCTCGAGAGGGCCCGTTCACTCGGAATGTCGAATTCCAATGTATTCCTCTATTTGGGCCTTACCTACTTTGCACTGGAGGATTTCGATGAATCGGAAAAATTCTTCAAGCTCTCGATCTTCAAGGACAGGGGAAAATTGCTGGCCTGGCGAGAACTGGGAAGAACATATATACAGACCAAGCAGTGGGACAATGCGCAAGACGCTTATGCCACAGCGGTGGCGATCGATTCAACCGACGCCGAATCCATTCTCGGCGTCTCTTTTGTTATGATGAATAAAGGCAGTTTCGACGTTGCGGTAAAAAACCTGGAGGGTCTGAGAAATGATGACGCCCCCCCTGCGATGACCTTCTACTACCTCGGTCACGCATACATGAGATCCGGCTCCTTAACCAAAGCCAAAGTTTCATTCGAAGAGTTCATGAGTATCTGGAAAGGCGACAGCCGGCTGATCGAAGAGGTTGCCGGCATCATCTCGAACCTACCCGACTGATCCCCCCGTAAGCTCCCTTTCCCCCTCGCCATTGCTGTAATTAAGAACTATGAAAAGCCCCAAGAGAATAAATATCCCTCCTATGATCTCGGTCCCGAGCGGAGCTTCCCGGAGGATGATCAGAGCGAGGATGCTCGCCCCCACAGGCTCTCCCAGAACTGCGAATGTGACAACGGTTGCTTTCATATACTTGAGCGCCCAATTTAAAAGTGTGTGGCCTATGATCTGGCACAGGAGCGCGAGAAAAAAGCAATACACATAGGTTCTTCCCCCGTAACCGAACAGCGGCGTACCACTCAAGACGGCTGTGACGACGAGCACGAGCGAGGAAAAGAAATAGACTGGGAATACGTATGCGATAAGTTATAGATGCTTCCTCATACGGCTCCCGACGAGGAAGTACGCAGCGGCGGCGACGGCGCCCAGGACAGCTAGCAGATCTCCCTTCCATTTTATATCGCCCGCCTGGAGACTTTGCCATCCGATGATTATTCCCCCGCATACCGCCAGCGCGAGTCCGGCCCAGAAAAATGTGGGGACACGCTCCTTCATGACAAATATCGAAAACAAACCTACGAATAGAGGTGTCGTCGCAACCAGTACCACACTGCTCGCCACGCCGGTCAGAGACAGCGAGGCGATCCAGAACAGGAAATGCAGCGACAGAAACAATCCCGAGAGAAAGAGCCACAGGATCTCTTTGCCCTCGAGTGACCGAAGTTCCTCAATAACACGCCGTGAGCCGAGGGCGAAGGGTAATATCAATACAGTCGAGAATATGAGCCTCAACGCCGCAATAGCGATCGAGGGAGCGCCGGCCAAACGTATGAAAATCGCGGCGAAGGAAACCGATACGATAGCGACTACCATCAATCCATTTGTCTTGAACTCTCTATCCATTATCGTTCACCGTATCCATAAACCGACCGAGGCGGCACATTCTTTCTCCTCTAGTAACCTGAAGCTGTTCGAAATGAATTGTATTGAACCAGCCGATCTTATCAAGTACATTCTCATCAAATGGAGGTAGTGCTTTCGGCTATGAAACGTCGAAAAGCCTGTTAGTGTAGTGGAATCAGAAAACAAAAACACAAAAAAGACCGACAGGGTCCTCGGTGACGAATGGCTCGATTGGAGAGGCAGTGCGGACGAGCAACATATCGTCGAGGGCAAAAAAACCTTTCTCCTTCTCTCCTTCGTTGTCCTGGCATTCATCATCTTGCTCGCCTTCCTCTTTCTCTATCTCGTGATACCGAGATTCGAACAATACGGCAGGACGGGCGTTGTGATCATAACCGTCCTTGTCTCAGCAACAACCATATTCCTTCTGGTCTGGTACATCTTCCTGCTTGTCGCAGCTCTCTCGAAAAAGAACTACCTGTTCGTCTGTCTGGAAAAAGGGACCAACCTGCTGACACTGCTCTTTCCATTCACAGTCAAGCTCGCCGAATCGTTCGGGATCTCGAGGGACCGGCTCAGTCACTCCTTCATCAAGGTGAGCAATACACTTGTACATCCAAGCATCAATGAGGGAACTGTCCTTGCGCTTCTGCCGCGCTGCCTGAACCGGGACATCAAAAGAGAAATCAAGCTGATATGCGAGAAATATCCAAACGTAGTTCTTCAGACCGCGCCGGGCGGTAATGTAGCCAGGAAGATTATCAGGGAGACCAGACCCGTAGCCATCGTGGCCGTCGCCTGTGAACGAGACCTGGTGAGCGGTATCCAGGATGTGGCTCCCAAGATACCAGTTCTCGGCATCTGCAACAGCAGGCCCGCAGGCCCATGCAAAGACACGGTCGTCGATCTGGAAGAATTCCGCAACGCCCTCGATATGTTCTGCCCGCGCTCCTGACCTGCTATCCCATGGCACAATAATTGTACTAATACAGATAAGTAGATGAATTTTCGCCTAAAGGTCTGTTCAAGGCTTCAGAACCGGCAAATACCCGGCCAATAGCCGGATTGCCCTTTACCATCTGGGCCAGTATGAACGGCTCCGCAGCGGGCCTATTTAAGAAAGAGGGATTTTCCATGGAATATTCAAAAAAGATCAATACGAGGATCAGGATCCTCGTATTATTTTCCTGTCTCGCCGTCGCGCTCGTTTTCGGTCTCTCCTATTACTTCGGGCTCATATCAACCGAATCGGCCATCACCAGTAAGGTGCCGGAGCTCGAGGGCCTTGTGGGCAAATTCAAGAGCACGCTGCTTGTAAATACGATTATTTTCACCGGCATCATCATTGCCTCCTTCTTCGTGCTATCGGTGCTCCTGACCGAGCAAATGTTCAAACCGCTGGGCTCTCTCCACACCGGCATGGACCTGCTTGCCAAGGGTCAATTACCAGGATGTGATTCAGATCAGGAACATGGGCCGTTCGGATCCCTCGAAACCGCGTTCAGGAGAGCGTGCGAACGGATCGAGAGTCATACCAGAGAGCTCATAACCGACCTTGAAAAGGCGCGGGAGCTTGCCGGAACGAATGACGAATGCACCGAAAAACTCAATGATATCATAAATATGAACAAGCGGTTTCTGGGGGAAATCAAGCCGACCGAGCAGTCAAACAGCAATACGGAAACGGATAACTCGGTCTTCATGCAGCAGGTTTGATCGCCGTCACGAGAGCAGCTCTCCTATCTTGTCTATCAGCATGTTGGAATTGAACGGCTTCTCCAGAAAGAGATCCGCGCCGATCGGCTCATCCAGTTCTTCCCTGCTCAAATCCCTCGCCGAGAGAATAATGATCGGAACCTGTTTGAACTCGTCGTCATTCTTGAGAATATTGCATACCTTATAACCGTCTATTATCGGAAGCATCAGGTCTAACACAACGAGGTCTGGACGCACTTTCCGCGCCTTCTCTATCGCCTCCTTGCCGTCGAATGCTGTGCTTACTTCATACCCCGCGTGTTCAAGCGTAAACTGCAGGATTCGTGCAAGATGCACCTCGTCATCCACGATGAGTATCTTTGCGGGCATATCTATCCTTTTGTAAAATAATGACCTAGCTGACTCTATACACTTCGGCTACAGCCTCACCGTCCTATCCAACAATAGACAAGAAATATACATGCCACAACGGGCGTCTGGCAGATCTCCAATCCCCCCCCCTGGCAACAGGTCCATGAAATGCCTTCAACCAGGCATGAAACCTTGATAATCTTCGTTTCCCCCCTCGACACGGATTTTTTTATATGCTATAATAATAGACGTACAGGCAATAAATTGGAGCAGTCTTTTACTAAATCAAATGAGACATAACTCATAACTGAATGGGGGGCAAGAAAATGTCAAAGTCAAAATCATCTACAGCGATTGCCTTCGTTCTCATCATG
>DAOUUU010000129.1 GCA_030667985.1 Candidatus Krumholzibacteriota bacterium | reverse complement strand
CTCGGTGGTCGCCGATGTGAAGGGTTGCGCCAGGGGGTGAAAGAGAAGCTGCACGGCGACCATGCAGGTGGATATCAATCCCATCCGGGAGGAGATCAGCCAGGAGACTACGAGCAGGCCCAGGCTGGCCGCGGGCACCAGGCTTCTGCGTAGGTTATCGAAGATCTTCCAGCGGTCGAACCGGGAAAGCGGATTGTGCCCCCGCCGCCCCGCGGGCCGGGGGACGCGCGGCAGGATCCACTCCGCGATCTGCCAATCGCCACGGATCCATCGGTGCTGGCGGCCGGTGTAGCTCATGTAATCCTGAGGGAATTCGTCATACAGCTCGATATCGCTGGCCAGGCCCACCCGGACGTGGGCGCCTTCGATCAAGTCGTGACTCAGCAGACATTCCTCAGGAAACCTTCCGGAAAGCACTCGACTGAAGGCGCGCACATCGTAGATGCCTTTTCCGTGGTAGGAACCTTCGCCGGCGAGATCCTGATTGACATCGGAAACGGCTCTCGTATACGGGTCGATTCCGACCGGGTCCGAGAAGAGTCGGCTGAAGAGCGAGGCGTTCGTGCTCGGCAACGAGGGGCTCACGCGTGGTTGGATGATGGCATAGGAGCCGGCCTCGATCGTGCCGTCGGTATCGAAGCGCGGCTGGTTGAGAGAGTGCGAAAGGGTTTCGATCATCCTGCGGGCGGTGCCGTGAGGTAGTTGTGTATCGCTGTCCAGCGTGATGATGAACCGTACGTCGGATAGATGATCCGGATCGCCGACGTATACCAGGCGATCGGCATCCTCGGGCCGCGTACCATCGATCAGGCGGTTGAGTTCTTCCAGCTTCCCGCGTTTGCGCTCCCAACCGATGAATTTATGCTCGGATTCACTCCATCTCCGCTCCCGGTGGAAAAGGAAGAAACGCTCGCTGCCATACTGATGATTGAGGGTTTCGATGCCTTCGGTCACAGCCCGGAGCAGGAGTTCGTCCTCCTCACCGTGTTCCTGATTCGAATCCGTATAATCCGAGTAGAGACCGAAGAGCAGATTGGACTCTTTGTTGGCCAGATATCGGATTTCGAGATTGTCAACCGCGGCCCGGATCGTATCCGTATTCACTAACATCATCGGCACGATGACGAGCGTGCGAAATTCATCGGGGATCCCCGAGTCCTCGAAATCCATCTTTGGAAGGGTGCGGGGTGGAAGCAGTCGCGTGATCATGTAATTTAAAATCTCGAGCGAGAGCTGGCTGGCGGGGATCGACAGGAGAAGGGCTATCAAGAGCCAGCCCCCGGGCGTCTGTCCGCGCATGCCGAGCAGGACGATCAGTGTGATGAACGCGGCGGAGAGAAAACCGAGCCCGGAAAAGTACACTGCGGAATGATGGCGGTAGATCCAGTGCAGGGCGCGGAAACGCGGCCTCTCGTGGCATCCTACGAGCCGCGCCAGTTCCTGTCTTCCCTCGCCGATCAGATACGTTCCGACATGGATCCACCGTTCATCCGTTGCCGTTTCACGTGTGGGGCGCGTTGCCAGCTCGATGGCCCGCCGGGCGACCTGGTCCTCCGTCTGACCGGACCCGCGGGCGAGTTCTTCGATCGTTCGGCGATACCGGTCGCGCGTGTCGAAATCCATACGGTGATAGATGCCCGAAGGATCCAGGCGGAGCAGCCGCTCCACCAGGCTGAGCTTTTCGAATATTTTTCTCCAATCCAGGAGGGCGAGTTGCCGCAGGCTGGTGAACGCATTCCCGATCGATATCTGATCTTTCATCTGACGGTTGTGCTCACGAGGGGTGAGATCGCCGAGGGATTTCCGGAACGTGCGCTCGAGCCATCCTTTGACCGGTACCAGAGCGGCTTCCTGGTCGTAGAGGTTCTCGATCAGTTGAGAAGCGAAATAGGGGCTCGGGCTCGGTTGCATTTCGGCGAGTTCCGCGAGAACCGAGAAGAGCTGATTGGGATCCAGCCGGTTGGTGGTAATCAGCCTGTTCGCCCAGAAATCGGCGATTTCACGTTCCCGCAGCTCGGTCAGCGCTTTTTCTGCGAGATTCGAGATGCTCTCGATCAGCGCCGCCCGCAGCATCTGGGGAACGGCCCAGAGTTCGCCGATCGACAGCGCGCTGACGGATTGATAGGACTCGATAAACGCGAGGATGTTCTCCCGATCCAGACGCAGGTCCGTATGGGAGACGAGATCCCTCGCCAGGCCGAAGATGCGCGGCAGACCGCGGTAGGGCTCGTCGGCAAGTGACGGCAGCTCCTGGTAATAGCGCCGGGGGAGGTTCATCTGAATTTCACGGGCGTTGCTCTCGACGATGTACTCGTTGTCCAGGAGCCATTCGGCGGTCGGGGGCGTACTCTGTCCCAGTCGACTCGCTTCGGCGAGATCCAAGCATGCCCGATGTATCCATCGCATGGTCCGTTCGAGCCGCTTGAGCAGTCCTATGTCCCTGCGGGCATCCGGGTCCACCCGCTGGCTCCCGGCGAGACGCTCTGCGTATTCAGGGATCTGCGCCGCCGAGAGAGGATTTCCGAGGTTCTCCGCCTCTCCTCTGGGACCCTTTAGCTTTGGATGCAGGACGAATATGGCAGGAGGGATCTCTCCGCTCTCCCGCAGCATTGCCACCGGGAAACGCAACGTTTCGATAGGCGTCCGGAGAATGAGAACGGTCTCCCCGGAAACCAACCAGCGTGCGTGATCCTCGAGCAGACTTCGTTCCAGGTCGAACCTCGATCGCCGTATCCATGCTGCGCTGAAGAGGATTCCCGCGAATCCACCTGCGAGGCCCGGAATCAGGGCGGAAAGGGCTCCGCTCAGAATCGGCACCGGCCACTGAAGGGTAATGGAGGCAACTTCGGCGAGGGCCCCGAACAGTATGAAAGCAATGGCCGCCCCGAAAATCCTGCGCCGGCGGAAGGGGTCCCATGTGTGCACATTTCCATCCGCGGTCTTGCTCACCAATGCAGTGCGGCGGAACCCTCTCCTCTGCAACTTCTTGAGGGCTCCGCGGGCTTCATCCCGTTTTGCGAAGTAACCTATGAGGATACCTGTGTCCATTCTCTATCCTTGTATCAACACTTGTTCTGAGCTTCCAGGCATTGCGCTGGATTTCACAGGGTGGGAATCTGCAATACAATTTCGTAGCGTCAATCAGGCTGTGTCTCTGATGGAGAGCAAATGAGTGTCTGATGTCCCATTGTAGCCGCGGCACGAGATTACGTCCACATATATAAGCAGTTATCGGCAGGGGCACGGCTTGTTATTATTATTTGGCATGAGTCACAATATATCGCTTGTGTTTCGTGCGGGTTGTGCTATATTCAGCTGCGAAACAGATAGATTTAGGAGTGAATATAGCAAGTTATCCGGATATGGACGATAAACGAAACCTGCCTTGTTGATCATCTCTATTAGGGAACTCACTTACAATTTTTTCCTAAAAAACTGTTCAATGTAGTTAAGTTGTATTATTTGAGATCATTAGGAGGTCACAATGAAGATGTATGTAGGCAACATGTCTTACGATACGAGTGAAGACGACCTGCGGAAAGCATTCGAAGCTCACGGTCAGGTAGACTCCGTAACAGTCATTATGGACAGGGATACCGGCCGTGCGAAAGGGTTTGGATTCATCGAGATGTCCAATGACACGGAGGCCAAGGCAGCGATGGAAGCTCTGAACGAGAAGGATTTCCAGGGTCGTAGCCTCAAGGTCAACGAGGCTCGCCCTCGTAACGAAAGCCAGCGTGGCGGAGCCAGAGGAGACTTCGGGCGCAGTTACTAGAAGCCGGTGATCGGGCATAATTGAAAGGCATCGGTAGCTTAGAGGCAGGTTCATAGATTCGCTTAGATGTTTTCAGTTTACGATCAGAAGGGAAGCCGGACAACCGGCTTCCCTATTTTTTTGTAATAAATTGTTGCACTATAGAAAAGAATTTTCTATTTTCTATCCAAAAATTGATGCTTACTAGAACAAATTCTATAGATTTTGATAGACACGTACTATGCGATTATATTTGATCAATCCCTCAAATCCGCTTATCAGCATCGTCAAAATCAAAGAGAGCCGCTGGAACCGTTACCGCGTGTGGAAACCGCTCGGTCTCATGGTTCTCGCGGGCTTGACTCCGCCGGATTGGGAAATCTCGATCTTTGACGAGAACCTCGGCGTTCCGGACTATCCGTCCATGCCGCTGCCGGATCTGGTGGGCATTACCGCTTTCACCTCGCAGGCGAACCGCGCGTATGAAGTGGCCGATCACTTCCGGCGCTTGGGCGTACCCGTTGTTATGGGCGGGATTCACGCAACCATGTGCCTGGACGAGGTCATGGAGCGTGTGGATTCGGTTGTCACGGGGGAGGCCGAAGGCATTTGGCTTCAGATACTGGAAGATGCCAGGCATAAAGGTCTGAAGCAACGGTACGATGGCGGCCTTGCCGCCTCGACCGAAATCCCGATCGCCAGGCACGATTTGCTGGATTCGGGATACGCATTAGGAGCCATTCAGACGACACGGGGTTGTCCCCTGAACTGCAGTTTTTGCAGTGTTTCGGCGTTCAACGGGCTTCGCTACCGCCAACGGCCGATTGCCGACGTGGTGCAGGAATTCAAGATGATACGCGAGAAACGTGTTTTAGTGGTAGACGACAACCTCATCGGTACTCGGCCTGAGCACATCGCCCGCGCCAAGGAACTCTTCCGCGCATTGGCAAAGGCGAACGTGCGAAAGGAATGGATCGCCCAAACCACCATTAATTTCGCTGATGACGATGAACTTCTCGCATTGGCCGCGAAGGCCGGGTGCAGCGGGGTCTTCATCGGATTCGAGTCCCCCGTACCGGGTGGGCTTCTCGAGATCGGCAAGAAATTCAACCTTCTTAACGGCCGGGACTTCCGGGACTCCGTACAGCGAATTCAGCGTTTCAACATAATAGTAGCAGGTTCCTTTATCATCGGTTTGGACATAGACAAACCGGGCATAGGCAAACATATCGCCGAGGTAGCAGACCGGTACGGTGTTGACAGTCTCAACGTGCTGTTTTTGACACCGCTGCCCGGCACACGTCTCTGGGAGAAGATGAAATCGAAGGGCCGAATCGCTCTCGATGCATTCCCGGAAGATTGGAACTACTATACGCTGACATACCCGGTGGCACGATACAAACACCTATCACTAGACGGCATCTTGCGAGAAATGATAATCTGTAACCGCACTTTCTATTCCTTGCAACGCGTTCTTCGCAGGATTTGGAGTAGCGTGAGGCAAAACCGCAAACCGTGGCTGAGCATAATAGGAAATTTTTCGTGCAGGGGTAACATCCGCTTGGCGTGCAGGTCGTACGAGGTATACCAGCGTCAGTTTTGGGATAGATACTCATGATGATTCGGATCGGTTCCATGTTATGGAGGTAGTGGACCCCAAGGGTGCGCCCATCCTCTCACGTCCCGCAATTATAATTCTGATTCCAGCAATACTGCTCATCTTGGAGTCGGGGTTGTCGATGAATATCCGACTTTCTTTTATCATTGTGCGCTGAGATATTGAGATCATCAAGTGATTAGGCGATCTCTTACTTCCGTTTTCATCTGTTAACTGGAGCAGCATTTGAGCTTTGTTCCTCAAGGCTGACACTGGCGCATCACTATTTGAAGACCGGAATACGAAACCGCTATATAGGCATAGTCGCCTGATACAGCAATCCTCCAGGCGGATCCCGGTGTATCACAGAAACCTGCAAGGTGAAGGTAATCTTGATAGTTGAGGTACTCACTGGCGCTTCCGTTGGGAGATACCGGACTTGATTCATCACTGCACGAAGCCGTCATCAACACGAGCAACACTGGCACCACGAAGCATAGTAGCAACACCGAATGAATCCGAGTATGACTAGACCTGGGGGTTTTAAAGATATGTCTCATGGCCGAGTCCTTTCCGTAGAAGATCCCCAGAATCAGAGATTTGCTGGCGCTGCAAATATTTAATGGTTGGTACCCCATGATGCCAAATATTTGAATAGCAGAGATTTAAGAATTAGTTAATAAAAAAATG
>DAOUUU010000148.1 GCA_030667985.1 Candidatus Krumholzibacteriota bacterium | reverse complement strand
TGTAAGCCATAAGTGTATGCATTAAACTGACGGTTATCTAGGACAATTAGAAGCGCGAGATACTTGAATGGGAAACAGCTACTACGACTCCGGAATATACAAGGGCTTCGAACAGCGGAGCGCAACCGACTCTATGGATGCCCGGGCATTCCCGCAGCGTGACATCGATCCTGTCATCGAGGACTGCTCGGTGATGTCCCATGTCATAAATAATCATCTCCCAGACAAGCTGGACGCTGCTATGAAGGCCAAGCGTTTCTTCGATGTATTCGCGGCCGGCGTCGCAGTCTTTTTGCTTGCTCCGCTGATGCTGTTTGCCGCTCTGCTTATAAAGTTGGAATCCCGGGGATCGGTATTTTTCACGCAGGAGAGGATAGGACTCAACCGGCGCAGGATAGACCGACGCAGCTCAGAGATAGACAATATCGAAAACAAAAGAGTCAACGGCGACAGGCGCAAACGCATAAATTCCGGGAGGCCTTTCAAGATCTACAAGTTCAGGACAATGGTGGAGGACGCCGAAAAGGGTATTCCGACATTGGCCGTAGAGGATGATCCACGCATCACACGTATGGGCCGGATATTCAGAAAAACGAGAATCGACGAGATTCCGCAGTTTATAAATGTCATATGTGGAGATATGAGCATCATCGGCCCTCGGCCGGAAAGATCATTTTTTATCAACCAGATGCGTAGTGAAGTCCCCGAATTCACCACCAGGCTCGCGATCAAGCCCGGAATCACCGGTCTCGCACAGGTGGAGAGCGGCTATACCACCAGGCTCGATCAGATGAAGGACAAGCTTTTCTACGATCTAAAGTACATCGCGGAGCTCTCTTTCCTCGAGGAGATCAAGATCCTTTTCAAGACCGTCCTTGTGGTTTTTACCGGCAAGGGCGCCTGCTGAGCTCTCTCGATTTCATTTCAAACTTATTTCGAACCGCCACCGGAACAGGTGTAATCACTTGACCTGGCGCCTGTACGTCTATAAACTCCATCTCGGTGATTTCATGAAAAATTTTGAACATATAAGGTCGCTTGTCATAGTCTTCAGCGCGCTGATCGTAGCGACGGCCTTTATTCCCTTTTGGATCACGCTTCCAGTAGGGCTCGCCTTCACAGCAATTGTATATCTGCGTAAAAAGAACGATCTCGAGGAGAAGATAGAGGAGATACAGCATCGCCTTGGACGCTTGCGGAGCGAGGGGTTATTCATAGAGGGCCGCGTCAAAGGTACCGAGGACGATATCTTCTACCAGATGATACTCACACTCCTGACAGATCTGGAACGGTCCCTCTACAAGCTCGTGGAAAAGAATATACAACTCCTCAGCCTGAAAGAGATCGGCAGGACGATCATCAGCTCCATGGACGAGGAGAAGCTGATCTCGTCTGTGTTTGACTATCTGATAAGAGGCGTAGGATACAGGGAGATCGCCTTTATCCTCCTTCGGAAAGGCAAAAAGCAGTTTCAGGGATTTGTGAATATCGAAAAAGCGAGCAGGGTCATAAAAAGGGACGTCAATTTCGAGCTGGGTGATATCTCCGGAGCGCTCTTCAGAAGTTTTGTCACCGGAAAACCGTTCCTCATAAAGGACGTGAAGATGCATCCGATGACCGAACTGGGGAGCGAGCAGCTATTTCCAGAGAGCACCATGACGAGCTATCTCTGCGTTCCGCTTACTACGAGCGCGGAAGATACAAAGTGTTACGAGGCAAATGAATGTCCTCTCAAGGGAGAAGTTAACGCAAACGCGGAACATGGAGAAAGTGGCTTTCTGTCAAGCGATGAATGTCTCATATGCCCCCATATACCTCTGCTCGGCGCCCTTATAGTGACCGACGGTTACCGGGCAACGCCGCTGACAAATATCGATCAGGTCACTCTTGAGACCGTCGGATCCCTCGTCAGTTCGAACATCGAAAACTGGATCTTGTATCAGGAGCTTCGGCAGGAGGAGATCTTCCGGGAGAACGTCATAGAGGGAATGATCAATGGAATCTTTGCGGTCGATCTCGAAGGACGGGTGACTCTCGCAAACCGAAGCGCGCGGGATATGAGCAGGTTCGAGCTTGAAGAGATAGTGGGCAGCGATGTGCGCGAGCTCATCGTCGAAGATCCCCAGAGCAGCGATGCCGATAATCCGGTCCTTCATGTGCTGAAAACCGGCCGCGCTTTGATCTTCCGTGACGCCTATCTGAGACACAAGGACGACACCTATATACCTATCAGGATGAACATATCCCCCCTGACCGGAGAGAGTGAGAAAACGCAGGGGGCGATCATAGAGTTCCTGGACATGAGCGAGCTGAAGCGGATGGAGGAAGAGATCCGTCATCTGGACAGGCTTGCGGTTCTGGGACGCTTTACATCGTCGGTCGCGCACGAGATCCGAAATCCGCTGACCGGCATAGCGGCAGGGATCCAGTATCTCAACAGGGGCAATGACCTGAGCGACGATCAGCGGGAAAATATCTCGTTCATCCTGAACGAGGTCGATAGACTGAACAGGATCATTACAGATCTTTTCAAGATCGCGAAGCCCCGACAGCTCCTGTACCAGAAGGTCGATATCAGGGAACTCGTAGAAAGGGGCCACAAGTCCAACCAGGAAATATTCAATATCAAGGAAATCGACTTCGATACCTCTTTCGATGATGACCTGCCTGTGATAGAAGTCGACCATGATCAGATACTTCAGGTAGTCATCAATCTGATGAAAAACTCCGCCGAGGCGGTGGAAACGGGCGGAAAGGTTATCGTGCGGGCTGGCGTTTACAAGGGGGGAGATCAGGAAGTCATCAGGGAGAGGGATCACGAGCTGGTCTGTCTGGAATTCAGCGATGACGGGCCGGGCATCGATTCCAGTGACAGGCAGAGGGTCTTTGAACCATTCTTCTCGAGGAAGAAGGGGGGAACCGGACTCGGCCTGTTTGTCACACACAGCATTATTCAGCACCATCAGGGAAAGGTCACGTTAATGTCCGAAGAAGGAAACGGAACTACCTTCAGAGTCTATCTGCCGATAGCGATGCTGAGGAAGGGAGAATAATCTTGAAACCGGTCATTCTTCTCGTCGACGATGAGGATACCATTCGGCTTTTTCTCGAGAAGACTATCCGCGAAGAGGGGTATGAGGCTTTGACTGCCGCGACGGGGGAGGAGGCGCTCGAGTTAGCCATGAATGAGTTACCGGATCTTATGCTGCTCGACCTCAAGCTTCCCGATATCAACGGGATCGAGGTCTTAAAACGCATCAAGGAGGAGATTCCGGAGGTATGCGTGATAATGCTTACCGCGTTCGGGGATATCGAAACCGCCGTATCTGCGATGAAGAAGGGTGCATTCGACTTTGTGAGTAAACCGGTCAATCTCGAACAGCTTCTCATGACAGTACAGAAGGGACTCGAGTCGCAGAAGCTGACGAGGGAGCTCTTTCAGCTACGGCGCCGTGTAAAACTCGATCTTGACGCCAACTTTATCCCGGGCGAGAGCCCGCAGATGAAGGAGATCTACGAGGTCGTCAAGAGGGTCGCGATCAGCGACACGACGACTGTACTCATCCAGGGAGAGAGCGGAACGGGCAAAGAAGTGATAGCGACGATGATTCACAAGTACAGTCCGAGAAAGGACAAGCCTTTTCTCGAGATCAACTGTGCGTCCTTGCCTGAGGAACTTCTGGAGAGCGAGCTGTTCGGTCACGAAAAGGGAGCATTCACTGACGCCAAATCGCAGAAGATCGGCCTGCTCGAGCTCGCGAACAAGGGAACGCTGTTCCTGGACGAGATAGGAGAGACGAGCCTGACAATACAGGTGAAACTGCTCAGGGTCCTCGAAAAAATGAGCTTCAGAAGAGTGGGCGGAACCAAAGACATAAAGGTGAGCGTGAGAATCATCTCCGCAACGAACCGGAACCTCAAGGTCGCGGTACAGGACAAGGCATTCAGGGAAGATCTCTACTACAGGTTGAAGGTCATACCAATACATATTCCTCCATTAAGGGAGAGAAAAGAGGACATCTACCTGCTGCTGAAACACTTTATCAACCAATACAACAAGCAGTTCAACAAGGCGTTCAAAGAGATTGCAGACGAGGCGTACGAGGCGATCCTCGATTACCCATGGCCGGGAAATATCAGAGAACTAAAGAACATGATAGAACGCATAGTTCTGCTAGAAGATGCCGACACACTCGAGATCGGTCATTTGCCCCCTAGTGTCAAGGAGGGTTCGATCTCTCTCTCGGAACCCTCCATAATAAGGAGATTCGAGGCGGCGTTCAGCCGGCCTCTTCCCGGCGACGGCATTCCCTTCGAGGAGCTTTTGAGTAAGGCCGAAAGAGAATTCATAGTCAAGGCGATGAGAGAGTCGGGCGGCAACCAGAGCAAGGCGGCCCGCATGCTCCAGCTGAACCGTGACAAGCTCAGGTACAGGCTCAAGAATTTCGATCTCGATCGGGAGTGATACCGTGAAAGCCTATACAACGATCCTGGTTTGCTTTCTGCTCGCGGGGCTTGTCCTCTCGGGATGCGGTTACTACAGTACGAGTGGGCGCAAGGCGGGAGATATCGAGAAAGTATATATTCCCTTCCTCGAAAACGAGACCGCGGAACCCGAAATCGAGATAGAGATCACACATAAATTCATAGAAGGTCTCGAACATGAAGGGACACTGAAGGTGACACCGGAGGAGAATGCCGACGCGATACTCGAGGGAAGTGTCGTGGAATACGCCAATATTCCCCTCACCTTCAGCAACGAGCTCCAGGCCGAGCAGTACAGGGTTCTTATA
>DAOUUU010000037.1 GCA_030667985.1 Candidatus Krumholzibacteriota bacterium | reverse complement strand
TGTGAATTCGGACGAGACGATCACGCTCGATCTGCACCCCGAGGTCAGCGAGCTGCAGTCCGAGTCGACCGCGCAGGGCGGCGTCATAATCACGACGAGCGAAGCGGACACGAGGGTGGTCGTGGGTAACGGGGAAACGGCCGTTATAGGAGGTCTGATCAAGAAGGTCGAGAGCGAACTCAAGTTCGGCGTCCCATTCCTGAAGGATATTCCATATCTCGGGGTCCTCTTCTCCTCGCACAATACGACTGAGAAGAAGCAGGAGCTCGTGATATTTGTAACACCGACGATCGTGGAATAATTTGCCCCCTCCACTCACCGTCGAACCCCGGGGGATCTCCCTTTCCCCCGGGGTTTTTTGTATCCTCCGGGCCTCAGCGCCCCTTTTCACTTGCTCGCCCCCATGCCTTCTGTTTATCCTGTTATTCCAGTGTCTTGATTGATCATTATTCGATTGTGAGGCTTTCATGCGAGTTATCGGGGGTGCACACAAGGGTACCGTGTTAAGATGCGGTAGAGGGCCTGTATATAGGCCTACAGCGCAGATCGCCAGGGGATCGTTGTTCGATACGCTGGGAGGGGATGTAGAGGATATGGTCTTTCTCGATCTCTTCGCCGGCTCCGGAGCTGTCGGTATCGAAGCCCTTAGCAGGGGAGCCTCGAGAGCGGTCTTCGTCGAACAGGACCGCCGGATCTTAAAAGCGGTCAGGACCAATCTCCAGCGATGCGGCATCGGAGCCGATAGGGCTGTCGTGCGCAACCAGGACGCGATGAGGTTTCTCGATAGGCTGATAGACAATGACGAATACTACGATATCATATTCGCCGATCCTCCATACGCCGGAAATCTGGTGCAGAAGATAGTCGATCGGGTCGATGCCGCCCGGGGGGCGGTATGCGGACTCCTTATCATAGAACACGGTGAAGCCGTCTGCCTGGGGAAGGAGACGACCCTGGAACTGGTGCGTTCCCGCAAGTTCGGCCAGACGGCGGTGACATATTACAAGAAGAAAAAGAAGTAAAGATCCTGCGGTAAAGGAAGGAGATGGGGAGGATGAAAGAGAAGGTGGCGCTGTATCCCGGGACATTCGATCCGATAACGAACGGTCACGTAGATCTCGTCAGGAGGGCATCGAAGATCTTCGACCGGGTGATCGTGGCGGTCGCCGCCGGTGTACACAAGTCGCCGTTTCTAACGGTAGAGCAGCGTTTCGAGGCGGCTCGCGATAGCCTCGTCGGCATCGATGGTGTGGACGTCGTGACCTTTGACGGTCTATTAGTAGAGGAATTCAAGAAGAGAAAGGTCGATGTCGTGATCCGGGGGCTCCGAGCGGTCAGCGATTTCGAGTACGAATTGATGATCGCCTTGATGAACAGAAAGCTCAATCCAGGCTTTGAAACGGTTTTTCTCATGCCGAGCGAGCAGTATATCTATCTCCACAGCTCTCTCGTCAAGGAGATCTATAGGCTCGGAGGGGATGTGAGTTGTCTGGTTCCCGAGTCGGTCGATAAGAAGCTGCGGGAGTGGAAGGTGAAATAATAGGGGCTCTATTTTAAAGGCGGACGATCAATCCGGAGGAGGAGATGAATTGGCCGAGATCATAAGCTCGAGAGCAAAGGATATAGAACCGTCCATAACCCTGAGCCTCAATACGAAGGCGAACGACCTGAAGGAGAAGGGAGAGGATGTCATTGGACTCACCGCGGGCGAGCCCGATTTCGATACTCCCGAGATCATAAAGAAGGCCGCTTACGAGGCAATCGGATCGGGGAAGACGAAGTATACTCCCGCCGCGGGGATCGCCCCTTTACGGAAGATAGTCGCCGAGGTCTACACCGGGCGTCTCGGAATTCCCTACGAGATGCGGGATGTAGTAATCTCTCACGGCGCGAAACACTCGATCTACAACGCGCTCTACACGCTCATCGATCCGGGTGACGAGGTGATGATCCTCTCCCCCTACTGGACGAGTTATCCCGAGATGGTCAAGCTTGTGGGCGGCGTACCGCGAATCGTCGAGCTTTCCGGGGAGACGGGATACAAGCTCACTCCGGAAAGGCTCGAGCAGGAGCTCGGCCGAGGGAAGCCCAGGGTGCTTCTCTTCAACTCCCCGAGCAATCCGTCGAGCATCGTCTATAGGCGAGAAGAGCTCGAACCGATCGCCAGGATCCTCCTGAAGGAGGGAATATCGCTTATCAGCGACGAGATATACGAGTTCCTCACATTCAGCGGCTGGGAGCATTTTTCGCCGGTGACCCTCGTTCCCGAGCTCAAGGATCAGTCAGTAGTCATATCCGGAGTCTCGAAGGGGTATGCGATGACCGGCTGGAGGCTCGGTTTCGCTCTCGCCTCGCGTGAAGTAGCCTATCGCATGGCCGCCTTCCAGGCGCATGCGACCGGATGCCCTAATTCTATCTCACAGTGGGCGGCGATAGAGGCGATAACGAACGGTGCAGAAGACCGTGAGCGGATGCGTGTCGAATTCGAAAAGCGTAAAGAGATGTTCGGCGCTCGCCTCGAGAAGATAGATTCGATCAGCTATCCGGAGCCTGGCGGGGGATTCTATTACCTCGTCGATGTTTCGTCCTACTATGAGAAGTGCGGCGTAGGCGGGAGCGCTGAATTCTGCGAGAAGCTGCTGGAGGAAGTGGGACTCGTTCTGATCCCGGGAGGGGCGTTCGGGTGCGATTCTATGGTCCGGTTCTCGTTTGCGGCGGGTGAGGATGATCTGAACAGTGCGCTCGACCGCTTCGAATCCTTTCTGGCGCGGCACCCCGGCTGAAATGGTTCGTCGTCTCCACCAGCCGTGATATTAAACAGGAGAGACAGGTGGAAGAGGAGATTCTGACGCGGATAGAGAAGCTCTCCGGCGAGATAGATTTTCTCTACGTGGACGAACATATCAAAATAGCGTACGGCTACGATGCTACAGGCCTTAGAGGGTTGTGCGGGGGAGTGGCTTTCCCCGGTGACCTCGGTCAACTCGTGCAGGTGGTCAAAGAGTGCTCCGACCGCGGGATCCCTGTTTTTATGCGGGGAGCCGGCACCGGATTTTCCGGTGGAGCGATACCTCTGGGAGGCGGCCTGGTCCTCTCGACCGAACGGTTGAACAGGATCCTCCATTTCGATGCCGAGGCCGAGGAGGTGCAGGTGGAGTGCGGGGTCGTGAACCAGGAGCTGCAGGATTTTCTCGAGCCCCTCGGTTATTTCTATCCTCCAGATCCGGCGAGCCTGAAATCCTCGACACTGGGCGGCAATATCTCGGAGAACGCCGGCGGCCCGCGGGCATACAAGTACGGAGTCTCCCGGCGCTACGTCAGGTCACTGACATGGATAACCTCTTCGGGGCATTTGATGAGGACGCCCCCGATCGGCCCCGCTTCGCTATTGATAGGAGCCGAAGGCACGCTCGGAATCATATACGCCCTGAGGCTCGCGGTCCTTCCTCTTACAAAGGCTCATAGCACCTCGTTTCTGGAGGTGAGGGGCGCCGCAAAGGCGGTCGCATTCGCTTCGTATCTATTCTCCAGGGGATTGGCCCCGAGTGTGATGGAGTTCATCGACGGTAGAACGATGCGGTGTGTGGGCGAGTACAAACGACTCGAAGGTCTCGACGATGATTCGAGCTATCTCTTTGTCGAGATCGACGGATCGGTGAGCGAGGTGGAGGCGCAGCGCCGGCTGCTCGAGAGTCTATGCCTGGAGAATGATATCCAGATGCGGATCGCTTACAGCGAGGATGAACGGGAGTACCTCTGGGAGCTGCGCAGGGCGGTGAGCCCCAGTCTGGCGCGCCGGGGGGTAACCAAGGTGAACGAGGATGTCTCGCTCCCTGTAGGGCGGCTCGAAGATGCCGTCTCTTTCATCCAGGCGGCCGTTTCCGAGCTCTCCCTCGATTGCTACATCTTCGGGCATTGCGGTGACGGCAACCTGCACGTCAACATCATGACGGACAGGCGGAGAACGGAGGAGATGGAGCGTGTGGCAATATTCGTAGAGCGGCTCTTTACGAGGGTCGTGCGGCTCGGCGGCACCCTGAGCGGAGAGCACGGTATCGGTATGACCAAGAGCCGGTATCTCTCATACAGGTTCTCACCGGCCGAGCTCGGGCTCCAGGGCCGTGTCAGGGCGGCTCTCGACGGGGATGGTCTCCTGAATCCCGGCAAGTATTTTATCAGAGGATGATCTATGTTCATCGACAGGGTACAGATCGAAGTGACCGGAGGAAGTGGGGGAAAGGGTTGTGTCAGTTTCCGCAGGGAGAAATTCGTGCCCCGCGGGGGACCGGATGGGGGCGGCGGCGGCGGCGGCGGAGATGTGATCATACGCGTCGATGATCAGATGCGTACACTGCTCGATCTTAGATACCGGCGCTCGTACAAAGCGGGGAACGGCCGACCCGGGCAGGGAAGCCGCAAGACGGGCAAGGGAGGATCATCGACCGTGATCAGGGTGCCGCCCGGAACGGTCGTGCAGGACCTGGACAAAAGCGAGCAGCTCGCCGATCTCACAAAACCGGGGGAGGAGCTGATAGTCGCAAGAGGCGGGAAGGGTGGGAAGGGCAATTACGCATACCGGACCGCGGTGGATCAGGCGCCGCGCAAGAGCACCGAAGGAGAGCCGGGTGAAGGGAGACGGCTCCTGATCACCCTCAAGCTCATTGCCGATGTAGGGCTGGTCGGCCTTCCCAATGCCGGAAAGTCGACGCTGTTGCGCGCGGTCAGCGAGGCCCACCCAGTCGTAGCACCTTACCCCTTCTCGACCGTAACGCCGGTTCTCGGCATCGTCCAGATAGATATCGGCGCCTCCTTCTGTATGGTCGATATACCCGGTCTCATCGAGGGCGCCCACGATGGAAAGGGCCTAGGGATACAGTTTTTGCAGCACATCGAACGGTGTCGCATGCTGCTCTTTCTCCTCGATGTGGCGGGTGAGGACGATCCGGGCGAGGCGTACGATCAACTCCTCGAGGAGATGAGACTCTACAGCCCCGCATTGCTGGAGAAGCCGAGAGTTGTTGCGTTAAACAAGGTGGATCTCTTGAGCGGCTCGGAGGACTTGACAGAATTCACGCCTACGTCACAGGAGCGGATATACCGGATCTCCGCGGTTACCGGGGAAGGCGTGCGTCCGCTCGTGCAGGATCTCTACAGCTCTATCGAGGATCTGCGATAGAGCCCATGAAGAGTATAGAGCCGGTCCTGTTATCCCTGATCGCAAAGAAGAAGGGCCGGTCGAATACCATGACGAACGGATTCTCATCGATACGAACGCTCGTCAACTTCATCTCGACGGCGGTGGCCGCAGCCGCCTCGGTTCCCTCTTCGTTGACATCTATCACGGCCTGATGAATGACTCGGCTGATAAAGACATTGCCCAACGGAGTCTCGATCATCTCCGAGAAGTCTGCACGATCTGGACCGAAGGCGCTGACCATGCCGAGGCTCTCGAGGGGCCCGTTCAAAAGATTCCTGTATTCCGCTTTGAAACGGGGTAGCGCGACCGAGCCTCTCTTCTTGCTGTAGGAGCCCATCCAATCCTTCCAGTTCACGGCATCGAGGCTTTTATGGAACTTATCGAGGCTCGAATCATCGTCGGGAAGGAAGAGATGCATGCTGACGCGCCCATCTCCATAGGGCAGGCTCACCGCCTTGAAATCAGCCCCTTCGAAGTAGAGGAATTTGTCGGACCGGCGCATCATGGGCACCTTCTTCGTACGATCATCCGAGATGTGAAAGTCCTCCTCGCGGGTCAGGTTCGGATCGAACTCCTTCTCCCACGCTCCCTTGAAGTAGATCGCGTTGATGAGGTAGAGGATCGCGTCACTCGGGATCCGGTCGAGGAGCTCTTTGATCATGCCCTGCGTTTTCTCCGAAACCCATCCGTTGATGATCTCCTTTGCAGAAGGCGAGCGAAAATCGAGCGAGCGGCTCTCCGCCTTGTAATGACTCGAGGTTTTTTCGAGGAAGGTTTTTTTGAATGTAAACCCGTCCCGCGCCCATAGCGAATTCGCGATATCGAGACGGACATCCTCGATCTCCCCGCCGAGCTCGGCCATCAGCCGGCCGTTCGAGATGTTGATATCTTCTAGTTCCATTCCATCCACTCCAAGGACCTCCGCCATCTCGGACGCAGTCTTTCCGGTTGCGCCGTTATAGGTCATGGTCAGAGCCAGAGAGATGCTCAATGGAGAGATGAAGATATTTTCGCCCCGGGACTCGTCGGAGAGAATGGTGTAGAGATCGAAACCGAATCGATTGACCGGTGTGGATAAGTCCAAAGCCGTATCATCACCTTCCGCGCGTCCCGCGCAGGACGGAGCGAGTATTGATGCCGCGATGATCGAGGCGATCAGCAGTTTAGAAGCTATTGAACTCATGCGATCCTCCAATCGTAAACAGTCGATAGCACAGCTTCTCGATATAGTCTTCCTGTTCCATTGTACACACTATCACCGGCTCGGTTTCAACATATATATAAGAAAAAATGGGAGTTGATAGGCGGGATTGATCCGTGGTACATTGTTTGTCCGATCCGGCATCCCGATGCGGACTATATTTTGTTATTTAACAATCCCCGCTCGATATCCCATGATGACGATTGGTAGGGAGGTGGATGATGTGTGGACGTCTATCGGAGCTCTGGCTCGAGATCCTGTCAGCCAGAGGAGTGAGTGCGCATCGCTGGGTGCCTGTCGCAGCTAGAATCGGTCCCGCTCTGGTGGCCGAGAAACTGCGCACGCCTGCAGGGCGAAATGCTTTGTCGCGCGAGTTGGGAAGGAAGCCGGGGCGCCCGGTCCCGAAGTATGTCGAGGAACAGCTGCTGCTTGCCGAGCGGGCGGGATGCTCCCTTGTATCGATATCCGAATCGGCATACCCGCCGCTTCTGCGTGAGATACCCGACCCTCCGCCTCTTCTCTACTACAGGGGTGGCGCGGAGGTCCTTCGGAGGCCGGCCATTTGCATCGTCGGCTCGAGATCGGCCGACCGGCGGGGGCTGGTAACGGCCCGGGCACTGGCGGCTGCGCTCTCGAGATGCGGCCTGCTCGTTGTGAGCGGACTGGCCAGGGGAATCGACAGCGCGGCGCACGAGGGAGCGCTCGAGGGCGAGGGATCGACCTGCGCGATCCTGGGGTCGGGTCTCGATATCCTCTATCCGCCTGAGAACCGATGTCTCGCTCAGAAGATAGCCCATAAGGGCCTCATCCTCTCCGAACTGCCGCTCGGTTCGCCTCCCCTTCGACATCATTTTCCCCGCAGGAACAGGATCCTGAGCGGGATCTCGCTCGGTGTCGTCGTCGTGCAGGCGAACAGGAAAAGCGGCGCCATGGTCACTGCGAGACTCGCCCGTGAGCAAAACAGGGAACTCTTTGCTGTGCCGGGTCCCGTGGAGAATCCGTTGAGCCGCGGGCCGCACGCTCTCCTGAGGCAGGGGGCGTACCTGGTTGAATCGCTTCAGGATGTTATCGATTCGCTGCCTCCGTGTGGAATCATTCCCGATGAAGCGGACCGGCGCGCCGCGGTCGAGAACAGCGTCTGTTTGACGGCTCTGGAACGGACTGTAGTGAACGATATGGAGCTCGACCCGAAACATATTGATGAGATCGCGCAAAACTGTAATATTTCACCTGCATCGATCATGCCCCTGCTGTTGAATCTCGAGATGAGGGGTGTGATTGTTGCGTGCGGAGGCAATATGTACGCATTGACCAGGGAAGATGTCATACGTAGAGAACGATGAGGTGATCGGAAGATATGCAGGGGACAGGAGAGAATCGGAACATAGTGGCGATGCAGAAATGCCGCGATTATGAACCGTCGCGCCTGCGTTCGGTTCTGCGCGAACTCCTCGAGCCTATGGGCGGCATGAAAAGCTTTGTAGGCCCCGGTGACAGGGTTCTCTTAAAACCGAATCTACTTTCCGCCAAGGATCCGGACAGGGCCATCACAACACATCCTAACCTCGTAGAAGCGGTAGCCGAAGCGGTGCGAGAGTGCGGAGGAGAGCCATTCGCCGGTGACAGTCCTGGAGGAGCCATCCGGGGAATAAAGCGGGTATGGCAGAACACCGGTATCGAAGCAATGGCCCGGCGCACAGGGTTGGAACTGGTGAATTTCGAAGCTTCGGGGTCGGAACGGATCGAGTGCGGTGATTACGTTTTCTTCGTGTCGAAGCCGGTTCTCAACGCTGATGTCATTATCAACCTGCCGAAGCTCAAGACGCACTCGTTGACGCTCCTCACCTGCGCCGTGAAGAACATGTTCGGAGTTATTCCCGGCTTTCGAAAAGGGGAGTTTCACAAGCTCTTCCCAAAGCCGGGGGAATTCGCCGAGATGCTGGTCCACTTATATAAGCTTGTCCCACCTTCGCTCAGCATCGTCGACGCCGTCGTCGCTATGGAGGGAAACGGTCCGAGTTCCGGGAATCCGTTCGAGCTGGGTCTGATGATCGCCGGAAGGGACGGCGTCGCTGTGGATACGGTCGCGGCGAAAACGATAGGCTTCGAAGAGAGTCATGTGGATACGATCCGGATCGCCTCGGAGATGGGACTGGGAGAGGGTGAGTACGGGCGGATCGAGCTTGCGGGCGACGGTGTCGGTACGCGGGCCGTCGATTTCGAGCTTCCTTCGAACAGGGTGTCGAAGCTCCTGCCGCGCCCGCTCGTCAAGATCATAGCCCCGTTCGTCTGGGTGAAGCCCGTTATCGATCCCGCGCGGTGCACCGGATGCGCCTTCTGCTTCGAGAGCTGTCCCGTGGATGCGATCGAGCGTAAGGGACCGGTCTACGAGATAAAAGAGAGGGAGTGCGTGAAGTGTCTCTGCTGTCACGAACTATGCCCTGAATCGAGCATCGATATCAAACTGAGCCGTCTTGCGAAATTGTTCGTCTAGAGATGTCACTGACAGTAACTGATAGAGCTGAGGCCGCTGCATGCAAGCGGTCTTGATTGGAGGCTGCACTGAAGGATAGCTGGAGAAGAATACGGCACCGCCTCGAACTCGCCGGCGTACGGATCTTGAAGGGACTGCCTGCACTCGTGCCCTTTAAATTTGCCGTCAAGCTAGGCGGATCCCTGGGGTTTCTCGCTTTCGATATATTCAGGATCAGGCGCGGCGTGACACTGGAGAATCTGAAGGCGTCATTCGGCGACCGTTTCGATGAGAGGGAGAGGAGGCGGATCGGAAGGCGGTCCTATATCAACTTCGCGAAATCGATGGTGGAGTTCGCCTCCATCGGACGGCTCTCTGGAGAGCGAATAAGGAAGATCGTCCGGATAGAGGGAGCAGAGCATCTCGATCGATGCCTGGACAGGGGTGGAGGGATCGTTGTCGTGACGGGACATTTCGGAAGCTGGGAACTCCTCGGGGCCGCCTCGGTCGCTCACGGATACCCAGTCGATTTTCTCGTAGGCGAGCAGTCGAACAGTCTGGTTGACAACATGATGAATGATCTGCGCCGCGCAGCCGGGATCGGTATCATCGCTCGCGGAATTGCTGCCCGGGGTGTATTCGCGTCGCTCAAGAAGAACAGGATCGTCGCCCTGCTGGGTGATCAGGATGCCAGGAAATCAGGTATCTTCGTCGGATTCCTGGGCAGGTCCGCCTCTACCTTCCAGGGAACGGCCCAGTTCGCCCTTAGGATGAAGAGTCCGATTGTCTGTTGTTATATCGTTCGGCTTGCCGGCGAGGATCATGAGGCGGTTTTCATGCCTCCGATCGAGGTGAATCCCGAAGCGGAGCGCGAGGGTGAGATCCGCAGGCTGACCGAGGAACATACTAAGGCGTTCGAGAAGGCCGTCTCGCTACATCCCGATCACTACTTCTGGGCGCATAGGAGATGGAAAACCAAGCCTCCGGAGAGAGCTGAGTAGGGGCTGCTTTCTATTTCCCGTTCTTTTTTTTCTCCTCCTCTGATTCGGTAGCCTGGAATCCGATGGATTGCCCATCGAGCCTGCCGGTTTTACCGGCGGGCAGTTTTATCTCCCCGAAAGATCCCTCGAACTTACCGATGGCGTTGCCGAGAACCGTATGGAGAGTCTTTGCCGACTGGGGTGTCATGATGATCCTGGAGAAGACCTTCGCCTTCTTCAGGCCGGGCAGCATGCGTGCGAAATCGAGGATGAACTCGCTCGCCGTGTGCGAGGTCAGAACGAAGTTCGAATAGATACCCTCGGAGGCTTTCTCGTCGAGCTCTATCGCTATCTGCTGTGGTTTTTGCATTGCGGCTCCTTTCTTTGTTTTACCTTTGTCTTCTGATATGATGTAGCAGTTGACGCCCTCGAGAGTCAATACAGTTTTCTCGATGAATTTAGAGGGCATCGATCCGACCGTCGACACAGGCCTGTATGCCGTTAAACTGCTTGATTGAATCGTAGGTTGCAGGTATATTTTCCTAAAGTTTGCCGGTAGCGGAATGTGACCAATTCCCAGTTGCAGCTTAAAATTGTCGAATCACCGGGAGAGAGTTCGTGAAAAAGGCCGAGGTGAAAGGGATATGCCGCCTCATGAAGAGGGCGACCGTCGCCGTGGTCGGTGACATGATGCTCGACCGTTACATCTGGGGCCAGGTCGACAGGATCAGTCCCGAAGCGCCGGTTCCGGTCGTCAATGTCGAGAAGACCAACATGAGGCTCGGAGGAGCGGCAAACGTCGCGTGGAACATCGCTTCGCTCGGTACCAGTGTGCGCCTGGCCGGTGTCGTCGGAAGGGACCAGTCAGGCAGGGAGTTGCGCAAGCTCCTCTCGAGCAGGATGCTGATGACCGATTTCATCGTTACCGACAGCCGGCGTGTCACGACCGAGAAGATCAGGGTAGTGGCGCATAATCAGCAGGTCGTCAGGGCTGACTTCGAGTCGGGCGGAGAGATCGTGGACAGGGTCCTATCAAGGCTCCGCACCGCCGTAAAAAAGGCGATCGAGGGTTCGTCGGCCGTCGTCGTATCGGACTATGGCAAGGGAGTCGTCTCCTCAGCCATAATGGATTCCGTTCGCGAGATGGCGGACAGGGCGGGGGCTCCGATTCTCGTCGACCCGAAGGCGGGACACTTCTCGCTTTACCGGGGGGCATACATTGTGACCCCGAACAAGAAGGAAGCTGGAGGATTCTACAATATCAGAATCGGTTCGGAGGAGGAGCTGGAGAAGGTCGGTGTTTCGCTGCTCAGAGATCTCGAGGCGCAGGCGCTGCTCGTCACGAGGGGGGAGGATGGAATGATGCTCTTCGAGAACGGAAAACGTCCGCACCATTTTCCAACGAGGGCGAGCGAAGTATACGATGTCACCGGCGCGGGGGATACGGTTGTAAGCCTCTTGGCCGCCGCTCTTGCCGCGGGCACTCCTATACACAAGTCGATCGAGCTGGCGAACGCGGGAGCCGGCATCGTCGTCCGCGAACTGGGTACAGCCGCCGTGACGCCGGAAGAACTGATAAAGGATTTTCCCGCTTAACGTTATGGATGAAATTGAATCAAGGATATTAGGCCGCGGCGATCTTTCCAGTTTCAGACGGGAACATGGATCGGAGAGGATCGTCTTTACCAACGGCTGTTTTGATATAGTGCACAGAGGGCATGCGACCATGCTGGCGGAGGCTGGGGAATCGGGCGACCTGCTTGTCGTTGGGCTCAACAGCGACCTCTCAGCCCGGAAGCTGAAGGGGCCGACCCGGCCGATCCTGCCACAGGAGGACAGGGTTTTCATGTTGCTCCAGCTCCGCTCGGTCGACTTTGTGACCATCTTCGACGAGGAGACGCCGATCGAAGTGATAAGAGAACTTGAACCGGATGTGTTGGTCAAGGGCGCCGAATACGGTCCGGGCGAGATAGTGGGCGAGGATTTCGTCGAGGGCCGAGGGGGTAGAGTGCTCCGTATCGAGATGTTGGGAAGGTATTCGACAAGCGAGATCATAGACAGGATAAAGGAGGAACTGAGGCTGGAAAGTGAGGAAGGTCCCTGATTCCGGCTTCAGTCGTGGTCATTATCGATGGAGGTGAGTCTGTCCGTATGAGTAAGAGAAGAATCGTTCTGATGGGCGCTGCAGGCAGAGATTTTCACAATTTCAACACGATGTATCGTGGAAACGCCGATGTGGAGGTCGTCGCCTTCACGGCGACACAGATACCAGATATCGAGGGAAGGAAATACCCTGCCGAGCTGGCCGGCGAACTCTATCCGGACGGGATCCCGATCCTTGCTGAGGAGGAATTGTGGGGCCTTCTCGAAAAGGGGGGGATCGACGAGGTAGTATTCTCGTACAGCGATGTATCCAACCAGTATGTGATGGAAAAGGCGCAGATGGTCAACTCCCGCGGCGCACACTTTACCCTCACCGGAGGCGCGCCTACAATGATCGGGAGCAACAAGCCGGTCGTCTCTATCTGCGCCGTCAGGACGGGTTGCGGAAAGAGCCAGACGACGAGGCGTGTGGCCGAACTCCTGGTCGCCGCGGGGAAGAAGGTCGTCGCAATCAGGCATCCAATGCCCTACGGCGATCTAGCGAAGCAGAAGGTACAACGCTTCGCCAGCCTCGATGATCTCGTGAAGCACCACTGCACCATCGAGGAGATCGAGGAATACGAGCCTCACATCGTGACAGGGGTCATCGTCTATGCCGGAGTCGACTACGAGGCGATCCTGCGGGAGGCGGAGAAGGAGGCTGATGTCATCCTCTGGGACGGAGGCAACAACGATCTTCCGTTCTACAAGCCGGATGTGTCGATCGTCGTCGTGGATCCGCACAGGGCGGGGCACGAGCTACTCTACTATCCCGGCTTGACGAACCTTCTGATGGCCGATGTGGTCGTGATCAACAAGATCGACACCGCCGATATGTGTGGTATCGACACGGTCAGGAAGAATATCGAGGCGGTCAATCCGGACGCGATGGTCATAGATGCGGCTTCACCCCTTATGGTAGACGATCCGGAATCGATCAATGGTAAAAGGGTCCTCTGCGTCGAAGACGGCCCGACTCTCACACACGGCGGCATGCCCTACGGGGCGGCCGTCATGGCGGCGAAGAAGTTCCAAGCGGCCGAATTCGTCGATCCGAGGCCCTACGCGACGGGAAAGATCGTACGGACCTTCGAACGGTATCCAGAGGTCGGTGCTCTCTTACCAGCCATGGGATACGGTGACGATCAGGTCAAGGATCTGGAAAAGACGATAGCGAAGGTGGACTGCGACGTCGTTGTTATCGGGACTCCGATCGATCTGGGACGTATCATCGATATCAAGAAGCCGGCGGTCAGGGTGATGTACGATCTGAGCGAGATCGGGAGGCCGAATCTCGAGGATGCGCTCAGGCCATTGCTCGGATAAAGAGAAAATACATTAAATAAGCAGTATTACTTATTGTCTTTACGATAAATACGGAGGGATTTGTTGAAGATTCACGAAGCCGATGCGAGGAGGATATTCTCTAGGCACGGTCTGCCCGTGCCGCCGAGCGAGTTGATCGTAAGCGCGGATCAGGCGAAGGCGGCCGCGGAGGAACTCGGTTGCCCCGTCGTGGTGAAGGCCCAGGTCCTGGTCGGAGGGCGAGGTAAGGCGGGAGGCGTGAAGCTGGCAGCGACTCCGGCCGAAGCGGCCGAGAAGGCTGAAAGCATGCTCGGTATGGAGATCAAGGGTTTGACGGTGGAGAAGATCCTGATCGCGAAGGCGGTGGAAATAGAGCATGAGCTCTATGCCGGCATAGTCATCGACAGGCGGAGCCGCAAGCCGCTGATGATGGTCTCAGCCGCCGGCGGTATCGATATCGAAGAGGTTGCCAGGACGTCGCCGGAGAAGATAATGAAGGTGATCATCGATCCCCTCTGGGGCATCATGCCGTTTCAACTGAGGCAATTGCAATCGTTTCTTTCCGGAGAGAGGGAGGTCGCCAGGCAGATCGGAGAGGCTCTGAAGCAACTCTACGAGGCTTTTATGGCCGTCGACGCGTCACTCGCCGAGATCAATCCTCTCGTTATAAGTCCCGAAGGGAAGGTCTGGGCGATCGATGCCAAGATAAACATCGACGACAACGGGCTCTACCGTCGATCGGAGCTCTCCGAGCTCCGGGACGAATCAGCCGAGGATCAGGGGGAGACAGAAGCGAGAAAGAACGATCTTTCCTTCGTCAAGCTCGACGGCTCCATCGGTTGTATAGTCAACGGCGCTGGCCTCGCCATGGCTACTATGGACATGATCAAGCACTACGGGGCCAAGCCCGCCAATTTCCTCGATATCGGCGGGAGCTCGAGCCCGCAGAAGGTCCTGGCGGCGATGCGCATCATTCTGAGGGATGAGAAGGTCAAATCGATTCTGATAAACATATTCGGGGGCATTACCCGCTGTGACGACGTCGCTCAGGGGATCATCGACGCGAAAAAGGAGCTCGGAATAGATGTGCCGCTCATTGTAAGACTCACAGGGACGAATGAGGAACGGGCGCTGAAGATGCTCGAAGATACCGATCTGATCACGGCGGCATCGATGGACGAAGGTGTTGAGAAAGCGATAGAGGCCTCTCGCTCTTAGCCTGATGATCTTCATGGAATAGGAAGGAAAGGGAGTATGTTTTGAGCATTCTTGTCGACAGGGAGACCAGGGTCGTTGTTCAGGGCATCACCGGGAGGGACGGCGCATTTCACGCCGGTCAGATGGCCGACTACGGAACTCAGGTCACGAGCGGCGTGACGCCCGGGAAGGGCGGGATGAAGACCGACGACGGCATTCCCGTTTTCGATACGGTGAGGCAGGCCGTCGATGAGACCGGCGCGAACACAAGCGTCATCTATGTCCCTGCAAGGTTTGCGGCCGATGCGATATGTGAGGCGGCGGACGCCGGTATACAGCTTGTCGTCTGCGTAACTGAAGGGATCCCCGTGAAGGACATGGTCCTGGTGCTTCCCTACCTTCGTGAGAGAAACACACGGCTCATCGGCCCTAACTGTCCGGGGATCATCTCTCCAGGAAAGACCAAGGTCGGGATCATGCCCGGCGAGATTCACATGGAGGGCCCGGTCGGTGTCGTCTCCCGGAGCGGCACGCTTACATACGAGGTGGTGCATCACCTGTCACAGAGCGGCTTAGGCCAGTCGACCTGTATAGGGATCGGCGGCGATCCGATTATCGGAACCAATTTCCTAGATGCGCTGGAGCTCTTCAGGGAAGATGACGAGACCGAGGCGGTCGTTCTGATAGGAGAGATAGGCGGAAGCGACGAGGAGGAGGCAGCGGATGTCATAGCTCGGGGCTATCCCAAGAAGGTCGTCTCCTTCATAGCGGGAAGGACCGCTCCCAGGGGCAAACGGATGGGACACGCTGGAGCGATCGTGACAGGCGGCAAGGGGACGGCCGAGGAGAAGATCGCCGCATTCAAGAAGGCGGGTGTCGATGTCGCCGAGACGCCGGCGCAGATCGCTACGTTCGTCAAGGGGCTGCTCTCCTGAGCGCCGTCAGTAGAAGAGCGTCACCTTAATAAAAATGAGAATCGGAGGCGGTTGTGGAAAAGACCTTTATCATGATAAAACCGGAGGCCCTCAAGGCTGGAAAACAGGGCGAGATCATAGATCTGCTCCTTAAGAACAGATTCGGGATAACAAATATGAAACAGTTTTCGTTCGACGCCGCCCGCGCCGGACGTTTCTATTCCATGCATGAGGGTAAGGACTTCTTCGGGGATCTTGTCGCCTATATCACCTCGGGCGAGGTCGTCGGATTGGAACTGGAACGCGAAGGAGCGATAAAGGCCCTGCGTGATCTAGTCGGCGCGACCGATCCGGCCGCTGCCGCTATCGGAACGATCCGCTTCATGTACGGTACCGATCTGCAGCGAAACGCGGTCCATGCTTCAGATTCTCCTGAATCGGCGGAAAAAGAGCTTGCTATCGTTTTCGGTGAAGATTAGTATAAATGGTTTATGAAAAAGGAAATACCAGAAATGATGCTGGATCTCGGCCGTATGGAGAACCGGGAGGGTTTCTCCTTTCGGAACGAGTTCAGCATAGAGACCGAGGAGGGTGGAACGGCCCGGTGCAGGGCTGAGGTAGAGGGAACGGTCGCGCGCCGGGGCGGGCGGCTGCTTCTCGAAGCTTCGGTCGAGTCAAGTACGGAGTTCGAATGCTCCAGGTGCCTCGAAAATTTCGAGTTACGGATCGATACTGAATTAGATCTAGTCTTTCATCACGAGGGCCGCACAGAGGTGCCCGATTGTGTGGAAGATGAGGATTTCATCCTGCTGACCGGCACAATCGAGCACAGGTACGATATCTTTCCGAGAGTGCGCGAGTCGATTTTGCTGGAGTTGCCGATCAAGCCCGTCTGCAGGAGCGATTGCAAGGGACTCTGCTCGAGTTGCGGGGAGAATCTGAACTCGAACAGTTGCATCTGCTCGGAAAAGAAGACCGATCCCCGCTGGGATGTCTTGAGAAAGTTGTTGAGCAAAGAGGATTAAAGTTGAATATTCCCCGGATACGGGAGGAATGAACATGGCTGTACCGAAACGAAGAACATCAAAAGCACGGAAGCGAAAGAGGAGAACGCACTGGAAGGCGAGCGCCCCCGCGCTATCGAAGTGTTCGCACTGTCACCAGTCCAAGCCACCGCATTCCGTATGTCCGAACTGCGGCTACTACGGCGGCCGTGAGATCATCAAGCCCCAGTCCGAGGAAGCTTGATAATCAACGTAATGGAGAATCGATGAAAATCGCGTTGGACTCCATGGGGGGCGATCACGCTCCGGAGATGATTATCGACGGCGCCGTCGAGGCGGCCAATGAAGGAGATGGCCGTTTTCAGATCGTTCTTGTCGGCAAGAAAGAGATTCTGGAGAAGTACATTGCCGACAAGCGATTGAGTAATGGTAATATCGAGATCGTCGATGCTCCGGAGGTCATCGGAATGTCGGAGAGCCCGGCGACCGCGGTCAGGAGAAAAAAGAACTCGTCGATCGTCACCGCCATGAGGCTTCAGAAGGAGGGGGCGGTAGGGGCGGTCGTGAGCGCGGGAAACACGGGAGCTGTCGTAGCGAGTTCTCTCGTTTCCCTCGGCAGGCTCCGCGGAATAAGCAGACCGGCGATCGCCATCAATCTTCCTTCGAAGACCGGGGGCACGATCCTTCTCGACGGCGGGGCAAACTCGGATTGCGATGCTCACAATCTGCTCCAGTTCGCCTTCATGGGCTCGATCTACGCAGATAATCTCCTCGGGAGGACAAGGCCCAGAGTAGGGCTTCTCAGTATCGGGGAGGAGAAATCGAAGGGCAACGAACTGACGAGGGAGGCTCACGAGCTGCTAGCGGGGAGCGAGCTCAATTTCGTCGGTAATGTGGAGGGTCGGGACATCTTCATGGGAGAGGTGGACGTCGTAGTGACGGACGGCTTTACAGGAAACATCGTGCTGAAATTCTCGGAGAGCATAGTGAATTATCTCTCCAATCTCGTACGGGAGGGACTCGGAAAATATCCGTTTGCAAAGCTCGGAGCAGCGATGATGAAGCCTGTATTTCGTGACATAGGGCTAGCTCTTGATTACGCCGAATACGGTGGAGCGCCGCTGCTCGGTCTCAAGGGAGTCGTTATCATAGGACATGGAGGAAGCTCGGCACGGGCGATCAAGAACGCCGTTCTCGCCGCCGAGAGGATAGTGACGAGCAATATAAACGGGATAATCAAAGCGAAAGCGGAGGAGGAGCGTTCGTGACATTGAAGTCCGAATACACCGGAGCAAAGATTGTCGGGATCGGGTACTATCTTCCCGAGCGCGTTCTCACGAATTTAGATTTCGAGAAGATGGTCGATACGACGGACGAGTGGATCATAACGAGGACGGGGATCAGGGAGCGTCATATCGCGGCTGAGGATCAGGCCGCGAGTGATCTTGCTTTTGAAGCTTCCAGGATGGCGCTCGAAGATGCGAATGTCGAGCCGGAGGAGCTCGACCTGATCATCGTCGGGACCGTGACCCCCGACATGTTCGTTCCATCAGCCGCCTGCACGCTGCAGGACAGGCTCGGCGCCGTGAAATCGGCGGCATTCGATATCAACGCCGCGTGCAGCGGGTTCATATACGGACTTTCCGTGGCGCATTCGATGATCAGCCATGGAAAGAACAAGACGGTTCTGGTCGTCGGAGTCGAGATACTTTCGAGAATCACCGATTACGAGGACCGGGCCACCTGCGTCCTCTTCGGCGACGCAGCTGGAGCGGCCGTCCTGAAGCCCTGTCCCGCAGACGAGGGGATCCTCAGCACCTTCATGCGGAGCGATGGCTCATATGCCGATCTGCTCTATATGCCCGGCGGAGGATCGCGACGCCCATTGAACGAGGAGAGGTTGAAAAACGGCGAGCAATTCTTGAAGATGCAAGGGAACGGCCTCTTCAAGAATGCGGTGAGGGCGATGCTCGAAGCGAGTAATCATGTGCTTATTGAAGCGGGAATGGAATCGAAGGATATCGACTTTCTCATTCCGCATCAGGCCAATATCCGGATCATAGAGGGTGTGCGACAGCGGTTACACCTTCCCGAGGAGAAGGTCGTCGTCAATATCGATCATGTAGGAAACACATCGACTGCCAGCATACCTGTCGCTTTCGCGGAAGCGAAAGAGCGCGGGGATATCAAGAAGGGCGATACAATCCTCATGGTCGGGTTTGGGGGCGGGCTCACCTGGGGAGCGGTATTGATAAAATACTGAGTGTGAGTAGAATATCGAGGAGAAATTCGAGATGAAAGCAGCATTGATTTTTCCGGGGCAGGGTTCTCAATTCGTCGGAATGGCCAAAGACCTCGCGGCGGCCTATCCGCGGATAGCCGAGATATACTCGGAGGCCGATGAGATCCTCGGTTTTCCCATCTCCCGGCTCTGCTTCGAGGGGGACCCGGCGGTCCTGACACAAACTCGTAACGCACAGCCTGCGATCCTGCTTCACAGCATAGCGGTCCTGGAACTGCTGTCGGATGAGGGGAACATAGATCCGACCGTCACGGCGGGGCACAGCCTAGGTGAATACTCGGCGCTCGTGGCCGCGGGCGTTCTGGACGGGATGGATGCGCTCAGGATTGTCCGTAAGCGGGGGGAGCTCATGTTCGAGGCGGGAATCAAGCAGCCCGGCACGATGGCGGCCGTGATCGGAATGGAGCGAGAACAGGTCGACTCGGTCTGCAGTGACGCCTCTGATGATGATTCGATCGTCCTGGTAGCCAACGTAAATTCTCCGGGACAGATAGTAGTCTCAGGTCACATAGAGGCGGTAGAAAGGGCGATGGAGCTCGCTGGGGATAGAGGGGCGAAGAAGGCGGTGCGTTTGAATGTAAGCGGAGCCTTTCATTCGCCGCTCGTCGCTCCCGCAGCGGAGGAGCTAATCGCTTATATAAAGCAGTTCACGATCAGAGACGCCGGCGTCGATGTCATATGCAACGCCGATGCCGCGATAGTGCGCAAAAAGGAAGAGATCGTAGACGCTCTCTCCCGTCAGCTAACCAGTCCCGTGCTCTGGGCTGAATCGATGACGCTTCTGGCAGGACGTTCGGAGGGTAAGGTCCTGGAAGTGGGACCGGGCAAGGTTCTCAAGGGGCTCATGAGGCGCATCGATCCGGAACAGAGTGTCGAGGCGATCGGGACCGTCGCGGAGTTGGAAAAGTATGTTGCCCCGAGTGTTGGGATCGTATAAGGTTTTTATTTACCGGAAGGTTGTGTTTCTGTTATAGAACTAATCCGATGTTGGGAATGAAAGGGCATACGGCGATCGTGACGGGGGCCGGACAGGGTATCGGCAGGGATATAGCTCTTTTTCTCGGCGAGGCTGGAGTCGATGTCGCCGTCGTCGATATCAATCTCGACGGT
>DAOUUU010000127.1 GCA_030667985.1 Candidatus Krumholzibacteriota bacterium | reverse complement strand
TCACTCAAGTACAAGGAAATATACCAGAATTTTTCGAGGACCGAGCAGGGGCTCAAGGCCCCGCTCGCCATTATCAAGAACTACCGCGAGAAGAACGAGCAGGACGCAGCCCGCGCCGCCTACGAACAGGCGCTGGCCCACTACGAGCGCCTCATCTCGAGCCAGATCCCCGCTCTCGTCAAGATCATGGCTGAAAGCCACATAGTGACGGCGCACAGCGAGATGGGAAATTGGGAAGAGGCGGCGGACCGGTTGCTTGTTCTACCAGGCAGGTATCCCACCTACCCGGGATTCTGGGGCAATTATCTGATTGCGGCCTCGATATACGAAAAGGAGCTGGGGGCTCCCGACGGAGCGGCCGAAGCGCTCAAGCAGTGCATGGACCGATACCCCAGCACAACGCTCGCTGCAGAAGCCGAGAAGCAGTACACGAGGCTCACGGAAGCAAAATGATATACCTTCCCTCCATACTCGCCTTTCTCGCGGCGGCGCTGGCCACAGCGCTCGTACTGCTCAACATATTCAAGAGCCCCCGCGGGCCCCAGAAGATCTTTCTCGTTCTCGCGGGAATAGTACTGGCTCTGGAGCAGGTTTCCCTTGGCCTCGCCCTTTCGGCGCGCGACCTTCCAGCCTTCTTTTCCTTCTTCCACCCCATGCTTCTAGGCACTGCCCTGTTTCCCGTTTTCGGGCTCGCCTTCTGCCTCGTATTCGGCAAGAGGGACGACCGGGAGATCGCCAAAAGGCACCTTTGGTGGATCATCGCAGCCGGTATCGCCGTGGCGGCTCTAGCACTCACATTCCCCTTGAGAATCTATTTCAGGGAGATCCATTTCATCGAGGACGGCAGCTTCTGGGGATTGACCGTCTCGGGCTGGGGCAAGGCGGTGGGCGCCTACCTCTTGCTCGCGAACGTATTCTATCTCTACTGTATCGAAAATACATATCGGGCGGCGAATGTGGCCGGCAAGGTCACACTCAAGTATCCATTCCTCGGCATCCTCGCCGCCTCTCTCATCAACTTTATCGTTCTGGGCAGGTTCCTCGCGATCTCCATCATCGACAGGTACTATTTCACCGTGCATTCAGTTGGGGTCATCATACTGTGCGTCTCTTTTATATACGCTGCGTACCGTTACGGGCTCTTCAATATTCAGGTCTATATAGGACGGCGCTTCGCGACGAGTGCCGTCGCCGTCGTCATCTCGGGAACCTACTTCCTCGCGCTCGCGATCATCACCTATGTCGCCGGCGCCCTCGGGCTTCCATTCGACAGGCTGACGGTCACCGTGCTGAGCCTCTTCGCCGCATTTCTGCTCATCGCTCTCCTCATATCGGGCAAGGCCAAGCGAAGGCTCCGGCAGCTCGTCGACGAGAACTTCTACATCAACCGGTATGACTACCGCCAGGAATGGCGGCGCTACGCGGCGCTGCTTGCCGAGAGCGCGACGATAGACGACCTCGCGACAAACATCACAAGCTCGCTATGCGAGACGATGCTTGTAAAGCAGGGCATCCTCCATGTATCGATCAACGGCGAAAAGACAGCCTATCACGGATTCCGGGAGGGCGCTGTGAGTGAGGATACGATCGCCGGAATACACGGTCTGCTCTCGAAGGAATCCGTCGTCATCTACAAGCAGCCGATCGGATTCGAAAGCTCCGAGGACAACGCCGGCGGAATCGAGCAGGAGGGTCCGGCCTGGGTCATGGCAGCGGCCCGGCTCGGCACGGCGAAAGAGACCATTGGCTTCATCGCCCTGGGCGAGAAGCACATGAATACTTCCTTCACGGAGGAGGACAGGAATTTTCTCGAGACGGTAGCCGTCCAGACGACCGCCGCCTTCGAGAACCTGTTTTTAGAGGAAAAGATCCACGAATCGAAACAGATGGAGGCCTTCACTCGATTCGCATCCTTTATGATACACGATCTAAAGAACACCGTCGGCATGCTCTCGCTGACGGCCGAGAACGCAAAGCAGAATATCGGTAACGCTGAGTTCCAGATGGACGCCATCGAAACGGTCGAGCGCTCGGTCCAGAAGATGCGCCAACTCATCGATTCGCTCAAGACCTTCGAGGCTTCGCACACGATCATAAAGAGTGAAACGGATATCGCAGCTCTGCTGGAGATGAGTCTCGCTCCCATGAAACAGATTGCCGCATCGGCGGGCGTCACACTAGAATCCCATGTGGACGAATCCCTGTCGGCGCTTCTCGATAAAGACGCGATACACCGCGTCATCGAAAATATCGTCCTGAACGGAATCGAGGCGATATCAAAAGAGGGAGCGTTAACGGTCCATGCCCGGACGGTGGAAGACCGCCTGCACATCGTCATCACGGATGACGGCGAGGGATTCGATCCGGAATACATGAAGAACAATCTTTTCAGCCCCTTCCACAGCACCAAGAAAGGGGGCTTAGGAATAGGCCTGGTGCTCTGCAAGTCCATCGTCGATTCGCACGGCGGAAGGCTGCACATCAAAAGCGAGCCGGGCAAAGGCTCTACGGTGACCGTTTCATTGCCGATGGATTGATTTAAATAAAAAATTCGAAAGCGAGGACGCGCGATGCCTCTCCCTTCACTTCTCATTGTCGACGATGAAGAGGTTATCCTGAAGCAGCTCGAATGGGCCTTCAGGGAACATTATAAAGTCGCGACGGCCGCGACCGAGGAGGAGGCGCTCACCGCGATCAAGGCGAAGAAGCCGTCGCTCATGATCCTCGACCTCTCGCTCACGGGAGATCCGGAGAAACTCGAGGGATTTCATATCCTCGAGACGGCGCTGCAGATTAACCCGCTTCTCAAGATCATGGTGATCACAGGTCACGACGAGAGAGAAAACGCGCTAAAGGCGATCGAGATGGGAGCGTACGATTTCTTCGCGAAACCGATCGTCATAGACGAGCTCATGGTCATCCTGAATCGGGCGGCCTATCTCATGAAGCTCGAGAAGGAGCTCGACGCACTGAAGACCAGATCGGGAGGGAAAAAGGACTTCGAGGGCATCATCGCGATGTCCGCTCCGATGATGGACGTCTTCGACACGGTCAATCGTATAGCGCCGACAGATGTAGCCGTCCTGATCACCGGGGAGAGTGGAACCGGCAAAGAGCTCGTCGCCCGCGCCATTCATAACAGGAGCCCGAGGAGAAGCAAACCCTTCATACCGATAAACTGCGGGGCGATCCCGGAGAACCTTCTAGAGAGCGAGCTCTTCGGACACGAGAAGGGGAGTTTTACCGGCGCCCATACCTCACGGCCCGGAAAGTTCGAGATCGCCGACGGCGGAACGATATTCCTCGACGAGATCGGCGAGCTCTCTCATGGGCTCCAGGTAAAAATCCTCCGCTTTCTCCAGGATCAGATCATCGAACGTGTCGGCGGCCGTTCGCCTCTTCAGATAAATACACGCATCATCGCCGCCACGAACCGCGATCTGGAGACAATGCTCGAGACGAAGGAGTTTCGTGAGGATCTCTACTACCGAATCAACACGATCAGCCTGCTGCTTCCGCCGCTCCGCGCCCGGGGAGACGATATACACCTTCTCGCGATGTACTTTCTCAACATCTACAACAAGGAGTTCGCCAAGAGCCTGCGCGGCTTCAGCGCCGAGGCCCAGAGGACATTGATCATGTACCGCTGGCCCGGGAACGTCCGGGAGCTGGAAAACCGGGTCAAACGCGCAGTCATCATGACAACGGGCAAACTCGTGCAGCCGGACGATATGGACCTCCCCTTCCCCGATGAGATAGAAAAAGAGGAAGAGTTCGAAGAGGCGGCAAACACAACAGAATCGATGAGATCCCTTCAGGGCCTGACCCTCAGGGAGGCCCGCGATGAGATCGAACGCAGGCTGGTCATCAGCGCGCTTGTAAGGCTTAAGGGGAATGTCTCGGCGGCTGCCCAGGAACTCGAGGTGAGCCGGCCGACCCTCCACGATCTCATGAAGAGACTGGATATCGACCCATCCGATTACAGGGGGAACGGGAAATGACCCAACACCGGAGCACGACACTTGGAGTACTGTTCGCCTCGGGAGCAGTATGGCTTCTATTCGCGCTGTCGGGCTGCTCTGGGGACGGCGACTCGATCTTCTTCGATCCCTCCTCACGCCTGGAAAAGATCGTTTTTCAGGACGGGATCTTTCCCGGCTCGGCATACTCGGGAACAAGAGACGCCTTCCTCAAGGAGGGCAATCCATCGAATAACTACAACTTCGGCACTACCCCCCAGGACACGATCGGACACCTCTACCTAACCGACAGTTACTTCGAGAGAAGATTTATAATCCGGTTCGATCTCTCCGAGATAACCGACTGCGGAGATGTCCTCTCATCAGAGCTCCAGCTGCATTTCAGCTCGATGTCGCCCGATACATTCACGCTTCAAGCCTATCAAGCGACGGTTCCGGAGATACTGGGGGCCTCCTGGTTGGAGGGCACCGGCAGTATATTCGGAGGCGTCTCGTGGCTCACCGCGGATGCCACAATCAATTGGGATACTGAAGGAGGCGATCTGGTCGGCCCGCCAGTCGAGACGGTCGCCGTCTCGATAGACACGCTCATCTCGTTCGTACTGCCGAACTCCCTGGTCCTCGGCTGGATAGAACACCCTGAGACCAACCACGGCGTGATCATCAGGCTATCAGACACGCTATCGCAAGCATTCCTCATCCTGCACACGCGCGAGTCGCTTGTATTGGATGAAAGACCTCTTCTGATGATCGAGTATCTAAAAGGCGGATGAAGTTAACCCTCTTCCCCGGCGGTGCCGGGAGCGGCCTTGCTTCCCCCCTGTGTATCCACCTTTAATCTCGCCTCGCTGGGCGCTTCTCCTATGTAGATCGTCCTGTGCGGGAACGGGATCTCTATACCCTTCTCGTCGAATGCCGTCTTCACGCGCTTTCTAAACTCCCTCGCGACATTCCACTGCTCTATCGGCCTCGTCTTCATCCTGACCTTGATATTGACCGAGGAATCGCCGAAGCTGTCGAGGCCTAGAACCTCCAGCGGTTCGAGAATGAGCTTGCCGAAGGCCTCGTCCTTCTGCATCCCCTCCCCGACCTCCTCGAGGACCTCGATGACCCGGTCGACATTCTCCTTGTAAGCGACGCCGATTTCGAGAACAGCCCTGGAATACTCCTTTGTCATGTTGGTCACGACACCTATCTCGCCGTTTGGTACGATATGGACCTTTCCTTCCAGGTCCCTCAATACCGTAACCCGCAGATTGATCGACTCGACTAGCCCCGCGACTCCCGATATCTTCACCACGTCGCCCACATTCATATGGTTCTCGAACAGGATAAAGAAACCGCCGATCACATCCTTTACCAGACTCTGCGCTCCGAAACCGATGGCGAGGCCGACGACGCCGGCGCCGGCGAGTAGTGGGCCGATCTCGATCCCGACCTGCTTCAGGACCATGAGGAACGCTCCTGTGAGGATCACAACCCTCAGCGTAGCCTCGACGATCCGAGCGAGCGTTTCGGTCCGTTTCGCGCGCTCGACCCCGATCTTATCCGGATGCACAAGCTTGCGTTTCGATCTACTGATGATGATCCTGATGATCCAGATAGCCAGGAGTGAACCGATGATTATCACCGCTATACGGCTACCGTTTGTTATGAGCCAATTTACTACTGTGTCTATATCTATATTCATTCTTCGCTCCCCCTTTCATTGACTTACGGTCTTTCCGGATCGTCCAATGGTACAATACTTGCGTTGTGCGCTTCAACGTAATCCGAGTTGAAATAGCACTTTTCACTCATCATTTTCGGGTAGGTTCACAAGTGGCTGCAAAAAAATCAAATAACAGCGGCGGGGTCGCTCTGGCAAAGAATAAAAAGGCCTCCAAGAATGCAATCCTCACCATTCAAAACGGATGCTTTGCGGGCCTGGTGATTCCATTGAAAAAGGCGAAAACGCTTCTCGGCAGTAATCTTTCCTGCGATGTATGCCTCGACGACTCCCTCGTATCGAGCGAGCATGCCATTGTAGTAAGATCCAACGGCAGTTACGTCCTCGAAGACCTCAACAGCCGCAACGGGACGCGTGTCAGCGGAGAGAGCGTCCAGAAAAAGAAATTGAAGAACGGCTC
>DAOUUU010000017.1 GCA_030667985.1 Candidatus Krumholzibacteriota bacterium | reverse complement strand
CCTCGTCGAGAACGATATTCCTACCGACCTCCTCTACCTCGCGGTGATCGAGAGCGGCCTCAACTTGAACGCTCGCTCAAATGTCAATGCCACCGGGCCGTGGCAGTTCATGGCCGGTACTGGCAGGCTATTCGGTCTGAGGATCAACTGGTGGATCGATGAGCGCAAAGATATCATCGCATCCACCTATGCGGCGGCTCATTACCTTAAACACCTTCATAATCTATTTGGTAATTGGCAACTCGCCCTAGCCGCGTATAATTCCGGGGAATACCGCGTCGCGTACGCTATCAGCAAACAGAAAACAGACGATTACTGGCGCCTCAATCTTCCGAGTCAGACTAGATGGTTTGTACCGAAATATATGGCTGCGCTCGCTATAGGCAGGGAACCAGAAAAGTACGGATTCAGGACTCCTAATGGTGAACCACTCACCTTCGATGTGATACGAATAGATAAATCGACTGACCTTCGTATCGTCTCAAAGTCAGCCGGCTGCACATACCTTACGATACAGGAGCTGAATCCATCTATGAAACGCTGGGCCACTCCTCCCGGCATGGTGGTCGAACTCAAGGTCCCAGCCGGAACAGGCGACAAGGTGCTCTCAGCTCTCGATGACATACCTGCCGCGGAACGCGTAAGCTGGCACAAACACCGCGTCAATAAGGGTGAAACACTCTCACAGATAGCGACACGCTACGAGATCTCGACGAGAGAGCTGAAACGTATCAATGGGATAAAGAATGTCCATCGGATAAGAGTCGGGAATATCCTTCTTATCCCCGTCAAGGATGCCGATACAGTGGCCAAAGCCTCGAGCGAGCCAAAATACCGCCATGAGCCAAATCTTCCCGACAAGATCACGATGAAGAAATACAAAGCGCCTACCGGGTCCAAAAAAGTTGTATATACGGTTAAGTCAAAGGACACCCTGAGCGAGATCGCGGAACGGTACCATGTGGGCCTGAGCAAACTTCGACGATGGAACAATCTGCGTTACTCGTCCTTCATCCGCCCTGGCCAAAACCTGGTAATCTACGTAAATCCGGATTTCAACGTTCCCTCGGAGAAAACCGCCTCGGTTCCAGACGGTTCGGTCAAAGGCGGGAAGAAGCTAGTCTACCATATCGTCGATAGCGGCGAGACCCTCACCTCGATAAGCAGACGTTATAACAAGAGGATATCGGAGATACTCGCATGGAACTCCGGCATCCACAAGGACCGTCTCTATCCAGGTGAGAGAATAGCTATATGGGTGAACGTAAATTAGAGACGCACATCATCGGCTATGCTGCAATCCCCGTCCTCTATATCACCGCGAGGAATCATCCCATCATCCTGAGAACCGCAGACGAGACAGTTCGTTCCTATTCTCGTGCTGCTGGGAACCGATGTCTTCCGCCCTATGACGGTTAGTCCGAAGTCGAGATAGCCGGGTTGGAGCTTGTTGGGAACGGAGGCGTTACCAACGCCGATCGATGCGTTTCTTCCTATCACCGTCATCTTGTCCAGTATCGAGTTCTTGACCAGCGCGCCGCGCTTAACAACACAATCATGAAAAATGATGGAATTCTCGATTCTGGCCCCCTTCTCTACAACAACTCCGGGTGACAGGATCGAAGCGCTCACGGATCCCTCGATCGTGCACCCATTGCAGACGAGAGAACTTTCGACGGCTGCTCCCTTCGATAGAACAAAAGGCGGATAATCATCGGGGACGGTTATGATATTCGTATCCTCCTTGAAAAGATCCAGGCGGGGACGCTTGGCCAGGAGACCTATCGAGGCGGAATAATAGCTTCTCAGTGTTCCGACATCGAGCCAGAATCCTCGGTACCTGTAGGCCGATATCTTCTTTTTATTCACCAGTTCGGGGATCACGTGCATTCCGAAATCCAGATTTTTGATCTTCTTTCTCATTCTTTCGAGTGTTCTGATCAGGAATTCCTTTTCGAATATGTAGATCCCCATAGAAGCCAGGTTGCTCCGCGATCTCTCCGGTTTCTCCTCGAACTTCTTGATTGATCCTTTTGAGTCGATCGTAGCTATGCCGAATTCCCTGCACATCGAAGGGGGCACCTCGGCTACACTGACAGCGGCGGGCTTTCCCGAGCTTTCCCGGAACCTTATGAATTTCCGGTAATCCATGTTGTAAATGTGGTCTCCCGATAGGATTAATACATCACGGCAATCCGATTCGCGCAGGGCTGAAAGGTTCTGGAATATCGCGTCAGCCGTGCCCTGGTACCAATCGGCGGCCTGGAAACCTAGATGCGGCTGCAGGTTCTTTATGCCGCCGCTCATCCTGTCGAGATCCCATGGCTTTCCTATTCCTACATGGCGGTCGATCGACCGTGATATGTACTGGGTTAGAAGAAATATGTCCGGCAGATCGGATCTTACGCAATTGGTCAGTGTGAAATCTATGATCCTGTACCGCCCGGCAAAGGGAACCGCGGGCTTTGCCCTGAACTGCGTCAGCAGACTGAGACGTTTGCCGACGCCGCCTGCCAATATGAATACGAGCGTCCCGTTCATTCTTCCCCCCGTCTTCCCGGTCTATACCGCGGCTCGATCATTGTGCCCACAGGAACTATGGACCCTCGTTTCAATCTGGCGCCCTTTCCGATCACGACTAGTTTCGCCTTGAGAGGTGAAGAGTTGATTGGCAGTGATCCTGGTTTACCCTCCCCTGGCCTTGATCGCATCAAACCTACTTCCGCACCGGTCCCGACCAATACATGCTTGTCTATTATCGAATTCTTCACATGCGCGCCGTTTCCAATCTTCGAATAGGAGAATATGATGCTCCGTTCGACACGGCTCCCTCTCGCGATGTGCACCCCGGGAAACAGAACGCATCCCTCTACCTCTCCCTCAACGATACATCCATTGGAGATGATTGAATCTATTGCATTAGAATCCTTTGAAAGCCGGGAAGGAGGCAGATTCGAACCTCTGGTGTATATAGGCCATCCGGGCGAAAGAAGGATAGAACGGTCCCTTATCAACCTGAGTGACGCGCGGTAGTAGCTTTGCAGCGAACCTATATCTTCCCAGTATCCGTCAAAATGAAAACAGCCGACCTGTCCCCTCTCCAGTAACGGCATCAAGATATCAAAAACGATGTCGATCCTTCCATCCTGGAGGTGATCGAGAAGAAATCTTCTGTCAAATAGGTATATCCCCATTGAAGCGTAGCGGAACGATGATAGTCTCGGCTTCTCTTCGAAATCCCTTACGATCCCGTCTGGAGTACACCCGATCATCCCGAACCTGGATCTCTGGCTCGGAGTGACTTCCTTTGTCGCTATTGTCACTGCTGCACCCGACTCCCTGTGACACGCTATCATGTCCCTGTAGTCCATTACATAGACCTGATCACCGGAGAGCACAAGCACCATATCGGCGGTCGAGTTTCTTATGACGTCGATGTTCTGGTAAAGCGCGTCAGCAGTGCCCCGGTACCACTGGGCTACTCCTCCGTCGAATGTCGGCTGCAGGATATAGACGCCACCGTTCTTGCGGTCCAGATCCCATGGCTTGCCCATTCCTATGTGATAGGTAAGTGATTTTGGCGAGTGCTGCGCGAGGACCGAGATATCGGTCAGACCTGCATGAGTACAATTGCTGAGGGCGAAATCTATGATTCGGTAGCGTCCCCCGAAAGGAAGCGCCGTCTTCGCTCGTTGCCTGGTCAGTACGGAGAGTTCCCTGCCGGTACCTCCGGCAAGTATCATGGTGAGCACATTCAACTGGTCCTCATTCCTCTTGTGTTACATATTGAGCGGAATTCGACCCGTCTTATTGCCCGAGAAGAAGTGAAATGCGATGGGTCGTATCGAACACATCATGTATCAGCAGAGCGTAATCGAGACCGATCGTTACACCCCATGGACCGAATTCCTCGAGTAAGAAACCGGCACCCGCTGTCGGTCTGTCCATATCTAAGCCGCCGCGCAAAAATACTACATCCCGGATTACCAACTCGGCCCCGAAATGAAAATCGACGCTTGACCTGCCGACCCAGAACTGCGAAACGCTTTGCCTGTTCTCGTATCGAAAATCACCGTCAGCCGCTATGACGAGTTTACTGTTGACGCCAGTCAGTTCGAACGGGTAAGCAACTCCTACTTTTAGTGCCGGATAGATAAATTCACGCTCGCCTGTACTCCATGTGATATATGTACCGGTTGCGTCCTGGAGCTTTGCGCCGAGGAGCAGATCCTTCCATAGATCCCTCTTGATAAAGCCGAGATCGAGCCCGATTCCGAAGCTCGTGACATCGGTTATCTGATCGTTGCGGATAAACTTCATAGAAGCGCCGACAGAACCGAAGCTCATCGTCTCCGCGTAAGAGAGGAACAGAGCATAATCATTTACATTCTCGAATGGATAATCACTGTGATTGAAATTAAGGTATTCGTCTTCTCTCGGCTCGAATATTCCGTCTCCGTCGGAGTTGCCGATCAGGTTGGAGTTCCATGGTATGACCCTTATATCCTGGATCCCCATATGCATCATCGTCAATCCCCAACCGGCGTTCCTTCCCGAGATAGGGAAAATGGCGGTGACGAAATTGTAGTCAATCAAATCTCCGAAGCGCTCCGAATGCATCAAGGACATCTGCCAATCCTTGGGCTTCGCGATCAAATATGGAAAATCCGCGATGCCTGCCGGGTTCCAGAAGGTAGCAGTCACATCGTTGGCCATGGCGGTGAAGGCACCTCCCATACCCATGGCCCTCGCCCCTCCACCGAGTGCCATGAACTCTCCGGCGTACTTCTCTCCTTGCGACGCTGATGGGATTAGCAGAGCTGCAGCGCATAACACGATTATCAGCAAACGCATACTGACCTCCGCACAACGGGGATGTTTCTGCTTCGCATTGTCCATAAATTCATAACCAGGGGCAGGAAAACTCGACTCTCCTAAGATTATAGCAAATATCGACTATTAAAACAAATTTAATTCTTGACTGGGTCATTTGGGATCAGAGCGGTTGAGGCCCTATTCATCCAGCTATATTGTACTCCTTTAGCCTCCGGTAGAGAGTGCGTTCGGAAATGCCTAGCTGCTTTGCGGCCCTTCGTCGGTTCCCTCCATTAGCCACAAGCGCTTCCATGATCGCTTCTTTCTCTATCCGGCCCAGGTTCTTGGGTTCCTCGAATGGAGCCTCTTCGACCTCCACATACCTTTCCCAGCGTCCCGAGACAGTCTGTCTCTCCCCCTTGATCAGCCTGAGGATCTCTTTTACATCGTTGTTGAGGGAGAGGAGCGAATTGATGATGAGCTCACGTTCCATCTCATCCCTCGTCTTCTTTAACGGCACAGGAAGATCAGGGAAGGTACTGTCGCCAATTCGTCCTTCAAGCCGTTTTTCAATCTCTACAGTCTTAATTGTCTCATCCTTGCTCAATACGACTAGATTGTCGATCATGTTGGACAGTTCTCTGACGTTGCCCGGCCATGGATAGGAAACCAACAGCTTCAAGCCTTCCTTCTCAATTCCCTTTATTTCCTTGCCTTGTTTTCGTGAGGATCGATGGAGAAAGTAATTTATCAGTGTAGGGATATCGTCTCTCCTCGAACGCAGTGTAGGAATTCGGATCTGAACGACTTTTAGCCTGTAATACAGATCCTTGCGGAACTCGCCGCGCTCTACCACCGACTCGAGTTGCTTGTTCGTGGCCGCAATCAGCCGCACATCGGTTTTTATGCGTCCCGAACCACCTACCCTCATGAATTCGCCAGTCTCAATAACCCTCAGCAGGCGAACTTGCATGTTCAGAGACATCTCCCCTACCTCGTCGAGAAACAAGGTTCCCTTGTTTGCACGTTCAAATAAACCGAGCCTCTGCGATACCGCTCCGGTGAATGATCCGCGCTCGTGGCCGAACAGCTCACTCTCAAGAACGCCCTCAGCAAGAGCTCCGCAGTTAACCGCCTCAAAGGACGTATCCTTCCTGCGACTCATAAGATGTATCGCCCTGGCGGTCAGTTCCTTGCCCGATCCGCTTTCGCCTTCTATCATGACCGGCACCTCGGTTGGCGCGACCTGCAGGATCATGTCGAGCATTTCGTTAATGGGCTGTGTGCGTCCAATGATACCGGCACTCCGCCGTAGCTTTAGAAGCGACGCTAGATGTGAAACTTTCGCATAGAATTCCTCTGCATTCAGTGGCGTCGCAAAGTATAGATCCACTCCCTGATCGCGCTCACGTTCGATCACATCAGGGCTCTTCTCTGGGCCGAAAACGATGACATCAATATAAAAGAAATCCTTCCGGAACCGCTTGATGACCGTCATGTAATTCGAGAATTTCCCGCCCGACTCTATCGCCAGTAACAAACCGCCCCCTGGCTCCTCGTTCGACAGGGCTTGTGGAGCGCCCTGGTACATATTCCATACGAGCCCCTCGGCTCCTGCAAACTCGGCTACAAGCTTGTTAAGCCATTCGCTCTCGATCAATGCCCAGATTTCAGGGTTCACCTGTTTCACCACACATCCATTCAGCTCTCGAGCTGATATAGTTTGGTCTTCTCCCGCAGTGTCTGACGGCTGATACCAAGGATCCTCGCGGCTTTAGACTTGTTGCCGTTCGTTTCCTTGAGGGTCCTGCATATCATGATCTTCTCGACTTCCTTGAGACTTATCGGAAAGAGTGTGTCCAGGCTATCCGGTTCAGCAGCGATCTCTCCATGCTCTCCTTCCATCTTTAACTCCGGCGGTAGATGTTCCGGAAGGAGCTCCTCATCCGCTTCCAGGAGGATCGAACGCTCGATCATATTCTTCAGCTCCCGGACATTGCCTGGCCAACTGTAGTCCTCGAAAATGGATCTGACTTCCCTTCCTATCGGTTTTACTTTTTTCTTGAATTCCTTGTTGAATATGGAAATGAAATGATTCGCAATTGGCTTTATGTCCTCTTTCCTTTCCTTCAAAGTCGGCAATGCTATTGGAATCACTTGAAGCCTATAATAGAGATCGTTCCTGAACGTACCTTCCTTTATCGCCCGTTTCAGATCACGATTCGTGGCAGCGACGATTCTCGTATTTACCTTGAGGTCCTTCACTCCACCGACTCTACGAAAAGTCTTGTTCTCGATGACTCTCAACAGGCGGCTCTGCAATGTGATTCCCATCTCGCCGATCTCGTCGAGAAATATAGTCCCGCCCTCGGCGAGTTCGAATAGTCCCTTCTTTCTATAACGAGCATCCGTGAACGCTCCCCTCTCGTGTCCGAAGAGTTCACTCTCGAGCAGAGTTTCCGGAAGCGCCGCACAATTTATCTCCAGGAATGGTCGGGTTCCACTTTCTCCCGATTCGTGAATCGCACGAGCTACAAGTTCCTTTCCAGTCCCGCTTTCACCAGTTATCAATATCGTTGTAGCCTTGCTATGACCTATCTTTTTCAGCTTTTTGAATATCTCTTGCATAACGGCGCTCTTGCCGATGAAATTCTTGAAATTGTAGGTGTCGCGGTCCTTCTGCTTGATATCCTTCAGCTCTTCGCGCATTCTGCTCGTCTCAAGAGCGTTCTTGACGGCCACCTTGATTTTCTCCAGCTGGAACGGCTTCAGCAGAAAATCATACGCGCCCCCCTTGAGAGCCTCGACTGCCGTTTCAACCTCGCCATAAGCGGTCATCATGATCACCGGAACACTCTCCTCCTCCGCTTTGAGCTTCTTCAGTACCGAGATTCCGTCGGTGTCCGGCAGTTTCAAATCGAGAAGCACGAGATCCGCCGGGTCCTTCTTGAAAAGTTTGATCCCTTTCTTGCCGTTTTCGGCGTCCTCGATTTCATATCCTTCGTTCTTGAATGCCTCTCCAAGAGACCATCGTATCGCCTTTTCGTCATCGATGATCAGGATCTTTTTCGGCATATCGTTTCCCTTCTAGTGTGTTTTTGATTCTTACAGTTTTCCCGCGGCTGTCATTCTTCTCGGAAACTCCACATAGAAACGTGTACCCTCTCCCTGAACACTCTCGTGCCTTATGTGTCCCCCGTGATTCTCGATTATCTTTCTCGTTATCGACAGCCCCAATCCGGTTCCTTCCGGCCGGGTTGTAAAAAATGGATTGTAGAGCTTATCCGCCGTATCCGACTTTATCCCCTCCCCAGTATCTGAAAATTCGACCAGGATCTTCTCCCTTTCCCCCGCTTCCCTAACATTAATGAGGATCTCTCCTCCTTGATCACAGGCCTCTATGCCGTTCATAATCAGGTTGAGCGCCACCTGTTTCATCTGATCGCCGTCCACAAGACAAGTGTCATCTTCGAGCTCTACATTCAGCTTCAGGAGCACATCTCGCTCGGACGCCTTTTCCTTCATAAGCGTAATCGCGTCTTCCAACACCTTGCCAATACTGTACTCAGCGGGCTCCGCAACGAGAGGCCGTGCAAAAATCAACAGATTCCTGATGATGTCATCCAGTCTCTTTATCTCATCGAGTATTACCGTGATATATTCCGCCTTCTCCGGTTCGTTTTCGAGTTTCTCCTTGAGCACCTGGGCAGTGGTCGCGATACCGGTGAGCGGATTTCGGATCTCGTGCGCGACGCCTGCCGAGAGTTCACCGAGAGAGCGAAGTCTATCGGCACGGCGGAGCTCCTCCTCCATGGTCTTTTGCTCGGTCAGGTCGTCGAAGATGGCAACAACCGTCTTACCGTGATACTCGTCTATATCCACGATCGTCGTATTGAGCCTGACCGGGATAGTGCCGCCATCGGGAACCCTCAACGTGCCCTCGATAGACATGTTCTTTTTTTCCTGCAGGGCCAAATGTTCGAAAAGGCCTCCCGATCCGAAGGGATTCGCGAAGAGGTCATTGAATTGGAAATAAACCCCTCCCACCTCGCCGAGCATCTCGTGAGCCCGTCCGTTCATGAAAACAATAAGGCCGTCACTATCGGTCGAAATCACACCGCTGTTAATGTTATCGAGCAATGTCTCGTTGAAATTCTTGAGGTTTCTCAGACGGCTGATGTTCACGGCATTGGCGACCTCTTCGGTCAATATCGTCTGAATGGTATGAATGAAATGATAATCGTTAAGGTAGGCGCGCCGCGACCCGTACATCTTCTTCACAATAAGGAATCCTAGCCACCGGCCCTTGTAGAGCAGTGGAATCACCGTATGCTCCCAAGGCTCTTTCATCGCGAGACAGGTGGTCACTTTCCCCTTCTCGCAACTCTCCAGATGAAAGACCTCGGATGGACATAGATCGCGGCTGTGAGCTCCTAACAAAATCTTGACCGCCGAATCGATCAGTGCTTCCTCGATATGGTACGCAGTACGGGTCTTCAGCATCCTGCCGAAATCGCTGAAGAGAAGCAGTCCCGTACCGTCCGCTTCGAGGTAATTGCTAAGCGCCATGAGGAAACGGTCGAGCGAATCGCTCCAATCCTCGTCCGTGCTGATATCCCTTCCCATCTGGTAGAGCATCTTGAGGCGCATTACGTGCCTGTCGATAGATTCGCTCGCCTTGGCGAGATTCTCGTTCGCTTTTGAGATCTTCAGCTGGAGATCCTCGCTGCTCTCTTTAAGCAGTTTTTTAGTATCCTCCAATTCCTGGAACTTCTCCTCACTCCTGTCTCTTAGGAGTGAATCGTTATAGGCGGCATCCACGACCTCGCCGATCTTAATCAGATCGAACGGTTTGAGGATATAATCGAACGCGTTGAGCCTCAGAGCTTCTATGGTGCTCTCGATAGATGCGAAGGCGGTCATTACGACGCACTTCATCTCGGGATATTTCTTCTTGAATGATTCGATCAGTGTGATGCCGTCCTGATCGGGTAGTTTCAGGTCCACAAGAGCGACGTCGAAGCCGCGCTGATCGATGGCCTCGAGCGCCTGCGCCCCATTACCGGCCGTCACGACTTCATATCCACGTTCGGTGAGGTACTCATCGAGTATACCCAGGATAGTGTGTTCGTCATCTATAACGAGAACCGAGCCCTTTGTGTCCACTGTTTCCCCCTTGATGGGTGTTCAGTATATATCGGCAACTGCCAGTGAGATTCGTATCATATTGTATTACTTGCTGCAATAAAAAGAAATAGTGCTCACTTGCGACTAAATGGCAGTATCGTGGCACATCATTGCGGCACAGGCGATTACGCTACGCACGCAAGCTTCGGAATTTTGATCGGGATCGCATGAGAGAGGCGTGGCTTACTCACCTTAGTGGCTTTGAATAAACCTGTTCAGGACGTCCTGTGACGATTTGGAGAGGAATGTAAAGAAAACGGCAATATTGTAGAACTCCACCGTGGAATCCTCTGTCTCCGGATCCACCCGGACCACGACGCCGTCGATCTCTACCCTCTCCTCCTTGGCTCCATTGGTCGCAGACGGAGAGGGAAAGACGAGCTCGAATTGGACCTTCGTCAACACATCCATGAAACGGGGCGACTGGAACAGGACACCGTTCGTACTGACATTGAGTGTCTTGCCCTGTGCTTCCTCGGGTCCTCCGGTGATAGTAATCGCCAGGTTCGCATCGACTCGCTTGGCTCTTCTTCGTTCCTTGAACATCTCCTCGCCTTTCGAGCGGGCACTTCGGTCAAAGAATAGTATAACCAGGGTCAGCGTTTTTTCTTCTTGTGGCGATCCTTGCGGAGACGCTTCTTCCGCTTGTGCGTAGCTATCTTCTTACGTTTTCTCTTCTTACCGCTCGGCATAGTTTCATCCAATCAGTGAGCGCTACAAGGCCTATAAAAGTGCTTAAATATAAAAATCCGCCCGCAGAATGCAAACGGATTTTTATATACGATATCCGGCCTTACACCCGCCTTTCGTATTCTATACGTTGACCTTCGATTTGAGCTCGTTCGAAGCTTTGAAATATGGAACGAGCTTCGCCGGAACATCGACGGCCTCGCCTGTTCTCGGGTTCCTCGCTCTCCGAGGCTTTCTGCTCTTTACTTTGAAGCTTCCGAATCCTCGGAGCTCGACCTTGTCCCCCTCGGCCAATGCTTTGCAGATATTGTCGATGATCAGGTTGACCACGATGCTCGTATCTTTCTTGCTGAGCCCCGTGTCCTTCGAGATCTCCTCAACGAGGTCCGCTTTCGTCATGATCTCACCCCGCTCCTGTTTGAGTGGCTCCCTTAATGAACTCGCTTTCCAACCTCTATCAATTTAAAGCACATATACCAACATGCCTACCTTGTCAAGTGTTATCACACCGCTAAATCCTTGTCAAAATCATTTTTTTAAAAAATTCCGAAGCAAGTGAGACAGATTATCAGGAGCGGCTAATGTTGCTCGAAATATCAATCTTGAATTCGGTGCCCGGCGTGTGGTATCATAAAATAAAAGTTCCCCGTTAGGAACGTGTACTCCTGGCCGCGAAGTCTTCAACACGTGAGAATCAGATACACGACAGGAACAAGCCACGGACCAACAGGGAACTTTCCGCGTGCAGTTCTCCCTTTATACAAGAGTTATGCCACTTTGGAAAGCATGTCACGTGGATCTGTAACTTGTTTCATATCACATGGTTTCTTGTCATTGGATTCCGGATGAAGCCTCCCGGGTTAATTCAAATGGCACACCATCCGAGCAAAATGAGTCGCCGGCCGCTGTTGATTTGAAATGTAATCTGAGAAAAATCCGCTCTATGAAGTTTTGCCTCTATGGAATTTGAGAAGCCTGCGACCTCATCGATCTTCTCCTAGATCGTGCGGCCGCTCTGCCTGCAAAAGCGATGAATGGTCTTTAGAAGCCCTGCCATTTCTTCCGAACAGTTTACGTTTCTTCTGTCCATCATGACCCGAGCCGTCTTGAGCGCCCTATTGAGTTCAAACTCAACAGGTTTCGGCTCCACATCCCAGGTGAAACTCGGCACGAACTTCGGAGGAAAACAGGTCGTTAGAATATTCGTGTTGAATCCGATGACAGTTCCGGTGTTGAGACCTGTGTTTATCGCTATCTTTGAATGATCGGCTATGACAGCGCCTAGAAATGTGCGGCCCGTATCCTTCAACCGGCCGGCGCACCAGGCCTTTACCGGGCTATAGTTATTCTTCAGGTCGCTGTTGCAGCTGCCCGCACCGATGTTGACCCAGGAACCTATATAGGAATGCCCGAGAAATCCCTCGTGCTGCTTGTTCGTATAGGGAGAGATGATGGATTCTTCCACCTCCCCGCCGATTCTGCACTCCAGGCCGATTGAGGTGCCGTGACCGATCTTCGCTCCTCCTCGTATGATGGACCGTTCCCCCACATAGCAGGGACCGTTTATAATCGCATTCGGCTCGATACTGGCCCCATCGGCTATCACGATCGGTCCCTCAGAGGCATCGAGTACGGTTCCGCTGCGTACCTCCACCTCGGCTCCTATCACGATGTCCTCTTCGTTTATCAAGTCCACGCCCTGGAAGAGCGCTGAATCCGGCGATGAACCCCTTAGTGGACTCTTTTCGAAATCATCCCTGATACAGTTGCTGTTTTCCTCGATCAGCTGCCAATAGTAGGAAAGGAGCTTTAGGCCGGTCTCCTCTATCTTCACCTTCTGCTCCTCGGCCCAGGAGATCGCCCATCCATCCTTGATCGGCTCTTTAGTCACATTCTTCTTTGGTACTCTTGTTTCCTCTTTCGATGAGGTATCCCTTATCGCATGTAAATCCTTGACCACTGCATCATCGCTATGACAAGCGGTTAAACGCTCTATGAAACTCACTGCGTTCGTTCCCATAAGCCTCGCAGCAACTGGTACGCCCTTCTTGTGAATGATCTTCTCAGTGTCTAGCAGGGCGATAAGTTCCCCCAGCTCATCGCCGTATGCAAGCAGCCGGCCGTTTATGAATATCATCTCCTCATCGACCGTTTCGTTGACGAGCACTACGGTCTCACCTTCGTCGAAGTCTGCGCTCTCGCGCACAACGCCTGCTAGATAATCACGACAGAGTAAAACGACTTTCTCGGGTCCGATTTCGGCAATGATCCGGCTCCCCAGAGTCTGTGTGCCGAGAAATAGGTCGAATATAGGACGATTAAGGTCAAGTGGGAGGAAATTCGTGTAGCGGTCATCCTCGAAGAGGCAGAGCGTTGGCTTCTGTTCTTCTTCCATGATATGCGTTCTCTCCCGGCAGCGAGGAGTGAGTTCTGGGATCGATATTTCCTGATCGTTCGCTGCCCGATAAAAAAATGGTGGAGTTGACGGGGATCGAACCCGTGACCTCTTGTCTGCCAGACAAGTGCTCTCCCAGCTGAGCTACAACCCCATGCAGAGTGATATTATCAAAAAAATGTCTACCGTCAAGCACAAAGTTATATATGCTGTCATTGTCATACACATTTTGCCGTTCATATGCTCCGTTGCTTTCCTTGTTGCATTGAGGACCGAAGTCATGCAAATCTATTGACTCGGTTTCTGAAAGGGCATAGAGTCCATTAGGGGTGATCATGTGAGAAAGAGTTCGCAAGTACTTATAACTGCTTGTTTTTTATTCATAACAGTCTGTTTTGTTACGGCTCCTCTCCTCGGCGAGGACCGGGTGTTGGTCATTCAGATTGACGGGGAGATACAGCTCGGTATCGCTCCATTCGTGGAGCGCTCTACTCTGGAGGCCGGCGAAATGGGCTTCGACCTGGTCATATACGAGATCAATACGCTCGGAGGTCGCATCGACGCGGCTCTTATCATCAGGGATGTTATAATCAATTCCGAGGTTCGCTCTATAGCGTTCATAAACAAGCGCGCTATCTCCGCAGGCACCCTGATAGCGCTGGCAGCGAATAAAATATACATGCATCCCCAATCGACCATGGGAGCAGCGGAGCCTGTCTCCTTCGGCATCGGCATGAAGGCGGGCGAGGTGAGCGAGAAGACTATATCCTACTGGCGCACCGAGCTGCGCTCGACGGCTGAGAGAAACGACCGTCCCGGCAATGTCGCCGAAGCCTTCGCCGACAAGAGCATAGCCATAGAGGATGTCATCGATGAGGGAAAGCTCCTCACACTCACTACCAGGCAAGCGATCGAGCTCGGCATGGCCGACGCTGAAGCCGAGACGCTCCAGGACATCCTCGACTCGGAGGAGATGAAAGGAGCGCGAATCACCTTTGCCGGCATGAACTCTGCCGAACGCGTTAGCGGTTTTCTCACACAGGCGATTGTCTCGAGTATATTGATAACTATCGCGCTTATTGGCATCTTCTTCGAGATCCGCACACCCGGGTTCGGCATTGCCGGAACCATAGCACTCATCGCTTTCGCCCTTTTCTTCGGCAGCCATTACATCGTAAACCTCGCTGGATGGGGAGAGATCATTCTCTTCGTTTTCGGTGTCGCCATGCTGCTTGTCGAGATATTCGTTATTCCCGGCTTTGGTATCGTCGGCACTGTCGGGATCATCGCGATAGTAGCTAGTCTCTACCTCAGCCTCGTCGGACGCTTCATGCCCGTTACCGACTTCATGTCGGGCGGCAAGGTGCTCGCAATCGCATTTATCTCTTCTTTCGTCATCATATTGGTAGCTCTCAGGTTCTTGCCCAAATTCACACCGTTCCAGAAGCTCGTGCTGAGCACGACCGAAGCCGAGGGAGAGGGCTACCGCTCCTCCCCCGCCGAATACGGCTCCCTGCTCGGCAAGGAGGGAGTGGCTCTCACCCTGTTGAGACCGGCTGGAACCGCTATCATCGAGGGCGAGAAGGTCTCTGTCGTGACAGAAGGCGATTTTATAGAAAAGGATTCTCCTATCCGTGTATTGAAGGTAGAAGGATACCGAATCGTCGTGGAAAAGGCATAATGGCCGGATGATAATATTCCCCGGCCACGATTACCGATATAGAGTAAATCGACCCGATTTCAATCGAACAGTGAAAGGCAGGTATCACAATGGCACTATCAGGAATCGCTCTCTTTTTCTTGGTCGTGGGGATCATCGTCCTCATGCTCCTCTTCTTCTACTTTGTCCCCATAGGTCTCTGGGTCACCGCATTCTTCTCGGGCGTCAAGGTGAGAATATTCCGTGACCTGATAGGAATGCGCCTGAGAAAAGTACCTCCCCAGAAGATCATACGGCCCCTGATCGCCGCGACCAAGGCGGGTATAAAGCTCGACGCGGACAAACTCGAGGCTCACTATCTTGCGGGGGGTAATGTCCTGAATGTCGTGAAAGCCCTAATATCGGCAGACAAGGCGAATATCAACCTCACCTTCGAACGTGCGACGGCGATCGACCTGGCCGGCCGTGATGTCCTTGAGGCTGTCAAGGTCAGTGTCAATCCAAAGGTGATAATCACTCCGATGATAGCTGCCGTCGCTATGGACGGGATCCAGGTGCGGGCGACGAGCAGGGTCACGGTACGCGCCAACATCGACCGCCTCGTAGGAGGAGCCGGCGAGGAGACTATCGTCGCACGCGTCGGCGAGGGAATTGTGACGACTATCGGCTCGAGTCACTCCCACAAGAAGGTACTCGAAAACCCGGACCTCATCTCAAAGACGGTCCTCGATAAAGGCCTTGATGCAGGCACCGCCTTCGAGATCCTCTCGATCGATATCGCCGACGTGGACGTGGGCGAAAATATCGGCGCAAAACTCCAGACGGACCAGGCCGAGGCGGACAAACGTATCGCCCAGGCCAAGGCCGAGGAGCGCAGGGCCTTAGCAGTAGCCCAGGAGCAGGAGATGAAGGCGCTGACGCAGGAGATGCGCGCCAAGGTCGTCGAAGCGGAGGCCGAGGTGCCGCGCGCTATAGCAGATGCGTTCCGCCAGGGTAACCTCGGTGTGATGGATTACTACAACCTCAAAAACATACAGGCGGACACCGATATGAGAAACTCGATCGCTAAGCCGGACACCGACAAGGGCAAGAAACAGGAGTAGCGGCAAATGGGCAACCTTACCTATCTAATCATATTCCTTGTCGTTATCAACTTAGTAGGTATGCTGCTGCGCGCCCTACAGAAGAGTTCGGCTCAGCAAAAACCGGGCGCTCAACCTTCGCAGCAGCCCGAACCGAAACCGAAAAACCCATTCGCCGTTCTCGAGGAACGTCTACAGGAGCTCGCAGAGATCGATAAGAAGATTGCTCCAGGCGATGAACATCCCTCCCACCCCTTTGGTTTCGAAACCGCAGGAGAGGATGTGCCCGAAGTCAAGGCGGCTGAGACCGCTGAGGATTTCGCCCGTGAGACCTCAAAAACCAGGGAAGCGGAATTCGAGGAGAAGCCCCGGGAGCATGTACCTCCTGAACGCTTTCCATTTGAGATGCCGGAACGTGAATACATTGCTCCGGAACGTCCCGTTACACCTGCGCCTGGACCCATTCCCGAGAGGCCGGCTCCTTACAGAAGTGATATCATCGGTATGCTGCGTGAAACAGAGGGCCTGAGGTCAGCTATCCTCGTCAGCACGGTCCTCGGCCCCTGCCGTGCAAAAATAGGTAGATACATATCTCTTGGACCAAGATAGATAATGCTATGGACAGATATTTTTCAAGTCCCTTTTTCAACTTTTACGAAAGGAGCATCATGAAACAGTTACTCGTACTTTTCACTTTCGTGGCAGCACTCGGCCTACTCAGCGGTTGCGGTGACGATGACTGCACACCCTGTTCGGTGCCGCCTGTTCAGGAACAACCTCTAGCTGAGGTCACGCGGGATACAGGCGGAGGGGGCAGTGGCGGTTTCGACTCTCTTCGCGTCACCTTTCATTACTCGGCAACCACTGATACGCTCTTGGATATATATGTTAAAGAGACCGATGAGTGATATACGTTCACGATAGACGAAACGAACAATCCGGATTTCATCGAGGCCATCACGATTCTTACGAACGGCGTGGACGATCATATGATGCTCTGGGTCAAGCTTCCAAACGGCTCGGGTGGAGGGATCGGTTCGATTGAGTCTTACTTTCTAAAGGGTGGGTTGACGGGTGAATGGGATCCGGATCTCGCCGGCGCGGAGGTAACCGAGATCCTATTTCATCTGGATGACATATATATCGACAACCAGGGTGACTATACGGACTACGATATCGATTTTCGTATCGTGTTTATGGGGTTGCCTTAATCTTTAGGGTCAGGATAACCGATAAGTATATTTTCTGAGGTAATATCTGTAGCATTCTATGAAAATGCGTTTCCATTCGCTTTGTATTATTCATATGCTTAATTGAATCAACGAGTGTGCCGGAGTGGTGAAATTGGTAGACGCAGGGGACTCAAAATCCCCCGATGCTTTGCATCATGAGGGTTCGATTCCCTCCTCCGGCACCAAAATTCAACTATGATCGAGTCCCGTTCTCCCTCCTCCGGCACTATTTCAATTATGGAACGATTATCAAGACAAATAGCCCGGCGACAAGTAATACAAGCAGAATAATCATTACTATTCTTGTTTTTTCCATTCCGCCCTCGATCGAGATCTTGTGGGATCCAGGATTGACGTCTATCAAGATTCCACCCAACGGTCCCTCGCGCCATTCAGTCGCGCATCCATCAATATAAACCTTTAAAGTAGGATAGGCGGCAAGTGCAATCCGCAGCTTCCTCCCCCCGACATCAGGCACTATGTAATCGACTGCATTCGGCCGTCGATTTAATCTTACATCGGCAACTGGAGTTGGATCCATTGAATCCATCCATGAAAACACGTATTCAATAACATTCCGAGAAACCGAACGATTGTTAAGATTGTCCTTCCCTATTCCTCCCATTTTCACTTTAGGCGCTTCCTTTATCAGATAAACGGGAAGAGAATCGATGACACTAACTGGTGATGCTTCTTGGATTCTCCAAGCTGTAACACAGGAATCTAATGTAATGCCGGCGGTCATTTGTGATGATGGCGCAGTGATGGTAGTAGTATTTGACAAACCAATGATTTTAACATTTTCAATTTCCAATATTTTAACAAGACGGGGACTCAAGCTAATCCTATTAGCTAGAGCGGACGCAACAGTGTCAATTAACGCCGCCCGATAAACAAATGATTTGGGCGCACCTTGTATAAACGGTCCCCCAACAGATGCAACCGAACGCATTGGAACAAAATGCCAATAGCTCGATTTAGGCATACCTTCGTAATCGAGAGGCAATTCGAGAAATCTTCCAGATCCGATGCAAGATTCAATATTTGAATATATAATTTTCTTATCATCACGCCTGGCTACATACGTTGAAATAAGATTGGCTGGACCTAGATCCATGAGGAGCAACAATATTGCAACCAGCATCATATGTGATCGTCTCCAGCCTTTTAAGTGCACGACGCTGGCTGAAGCTGTGAATGCCACACCATAGTATAGAATCTCTACTTCCCTCGGATGACCATATGCAAATATCCAAGGAGTTACAATCAGTCCAATTGAAGATATTGCGTGTCGTATAGATCGATCTCTACGTCGTGCATAACAGAAAATATTCCTCAAACCCAGAGCTGATAAAAATATTAGCAATAATCCAACATACCAATCGCCTCGTGGATTCCAATGAATCGCAAGCCGCGCAAGCTCCGGTATTAACGACACTATCGACAGTACAGCGATCCGTGGTTCCGTGATATCATTGACGAAATTACGCTCCAGATACACAGGAATGATAAAGAGCAGTGACATTGTCAATCCTCCGCACCATCCAAATAACAACCATCCTAAACGCGCACGTCGGCGAAGTACAAACTCGGTTATCGAGTAGACAGCTAATATTGCGAATGCCAATCTTGCCTGTAGCGTGTGAGTTAAAGTCAATGCAACCAGGCAGAGCGCCAGCATAGAAGCTGCACGCCTACTATTGCTGTTGTCAGCCAGTTTATTCACAGCATAAAAAGCCCACGGTAGTATAGCCATTACTAAAACGCCTGGAAGCCTGCCATGCCATAACCATGCCGTATCTATTGTCGGGAGAAGCGAATATATGACACCACCGAGAAATCCGGATTGTTGTGAACGGAAGAAGGATTGACACCAGATCCCAAATCCAACTGCGCCAATTATACCTAATAGCCAAACGACAATCTTGACTGCTAGATATGGGGAAATCCCAGTCAGGCTCACGATCGCAATCAATATGTGAGATAAAGGAGAGTAATGCTGGCCGACCGGAAATCCGCCATACCATAAATCGGTCCATACTGGTATCTCGGCTGCCTTCAACGATTCCTTCCATACCCATGCTCGCGAAATGTGCGTTTTCGCATCACCGATAATTGGATCGCCCCTTGCCAACAGGGCTACCGAGATTATAGCGGTCCAAATTGAGATCGCCAGGGCAAGCCTTCCCGGAGTACTGAGACGCTCTTCGACTACCAAGCCTAAACCACCATGCCTATGACACCATATACTGAAAAGGATTATACCAGTAGATAACATTACTATTGCTATAACAGTGCCGGAGATAACTAACAAAGGTGGTGGCCAAACACTTGCTATACTCGGTGAGGCGCCAGCGGTGATCTCGGTTACCATGAAATCTCTTAACCATGGCATGATCCAAATAGCCACCAGCACCCAACCCGTCGCTGTAATCACGAGCGAGACAATTCCCCGATTAGAAGCTTCACGAAATAATATTTTAAATATATGGGATAATTTCTGCATGACGATAACCCATTGGAGTAACTTCGATCATATGCTGCTTAGCATCGTGCGGGTTCGATTCCCTCCTCCGGCACCACTTATACTACCCTTTACCAATTTACACCAGCTGACACATTCCAGCCTGAAAAATTAAAATCCGAATGTTGAAATGCTCCGAATGCATCTCCCCAACCCTGGGAAAGTTCCTCTTCGCTTAAATCTGCTCTTTTTATCCTTCCCCTTCCTCCCATTGCCCATTTTATTTCAAAAACCCAATCCATGTTATCACTTAGTTTCCAGTATGCGCCAAGCAGAGCATGTGCTGCGAACGAATGCCTATAACACGTATCATGCCATTCGTAATGCTCTTCTCCTCCAAATTCTTCACGAAAGGCGTTCACGGATATCCGTTCAAATCCAAAGAAACCTCCGAGTCCAAGGCCAAAATATGGAATAAATGAATGTGCTTCTTCAATTTCTTCATGGGATGCAGATTGAGTATTTCTTAACCGATAGAGGGCTGTTATCTGTACCGGAGCGGCAATCATTGCGAGATACGAGTCGGTGACCTGCCACTCGGGATCCCATTGCCATGGCTCTCCAGCGCCGAGTATCATTCCTATCCCAAACCTGTATTCGGCCCTCTTCTCCTTGATGGTAGTTTTATCGGGACGCCTAAATATCTCTCTATCCTTTATAACAAGCTGGTACGAAAATCCGAATAGATGCTTGTATGTTTCCATCATGCTTTCGTCTGTAGGATATTGATAATAGACCAGAAACTGGTTACTCTCATATGCTTCATACTCATAGCAATACTCCTTCTTGACAGTATCCACCCTGCTGTGCAAAAAGCCGTTCGCTTGTGATGATGCTGGAACGCATACACTGATAACCATCGAAACAGACAAAACAGAAAAGCAAATAAAGAATAAATTCTTTTTTATATCCATTTCAGCTCCTATCAAATAAAGTAGGATCCATTCCTGATACCTCCAGCAACGCTCCATAGAAGAGATTCAAAATCCACTCCTACAGTATCAATCTATATAATTTCAATCAAGTCCCGTGGTTCCGCCTCCTACCTCATTTAAACTGGTATATTTATCAGGTAATTAAAATTGGCAATAGATTTGCTACGTGATCATTGAGTTTCTACAATTTTTTTGACAAGGATAATTCATGGCAGCAATAAATAACATTAAACAGACTCACAATCAGTGTACTGGGGTGCATAAAATGACACGGAAAATAAGATCCTCACATGTATTGTTGTGCATATTCATATTCGGCGCATGCAATCTACACGGCATCTCCTACGCAGAAACCCTAGTACTGCAACCCGGTTCCGAAGGGAAGGACGCGGGCGTTGGTAACATGTTCGGGTGGGAAGATACGAATTTCGGCAATGAAGAATGGTTCAGTGGGATAGGGATTATCTCGTACTTTGCCGCATTCATCGAATTTGATCTCTCATCTATACCTGCGGGCTCTACTATTAATTCAGCTATCATCACATTATGGGCGGAATACCGGGATGGACAAATATACTTCAGGCCGGTGATTTCAGATTGGGATGAGATGTCCATCACGTGGAATACTCAACCCTCCACGCTCCCCCCTGAGGTTTCGTATCCCATCAGCCGGGGCGAACCAGATGGAGACTGTTATTTTGGCTGTCCCTGGAACTTCGACATCACAAGTATTGTTCAGTACTGGATCGACAATTCGAATTTTGGGCTAAGAGTCACCGCGGATACTCCATCCATCGGTTGGATGATGGCCTCATCTGACAACCTGACCAAACCAACGCCTAAACTCACCGTGGATTATGGCACGGTCGGTGTCGAACAAGCCAGTTGGGGCAAGATCAAGAATATATATAGGTAATTCTTGTACGTCGCTCCCGAGCCTCTGTTTACTTGGTTACGCCCGGCGGGAAGCTCGCAAGAATCTTATTAACCGCTTTTTCTATGTCGGCTTCCATCTTCTGGCTGTCCTTGTAATCTTTTACAGTTGTAGTTCCCAGGCCGCGCCAGGTCAGTTTCATCTTCTTCGCATTCACGATATCGATTACAAGAGTCCCTTCCTTATAGTAGCTTACGTCGGTATGGCCGCCGTACGGCCCCCACCAGGGATTGTACCAGCCTTGACCATAGTAGCTGGTGCCCCAGTCGGTGACCTCCATCTTTTCCTGCACTCCGGCATGCACCACGACAACGAAATCTACCTCTCCAGTTTCCATCAGCTTAAAACCTTTTGCCTGCAGCACCCTGTCGACGGAGGCCTTAACACGGTTTCCGACTAGAGGATTTCTTTGCAGGGCGTCGTTTGGATTGAGTTCCTTGACAGTAGCCCACCTGTATGTCTGGTACGAGCTGAAATCGTAGTCATGGTCGAAGTCGGTTCTGACAGACATCGACGAGCAGCCGACAAGCGTCAAAATTTGTATGCCTGCCAATATCAAAAACATTACGCTCTTATTTCTTTCCAGAACCATCCATTCCTCCTTTATCTGATCATTCAAAAAGAATAAAAAGGACAATGCATACTATGGCATCACCCGGATCACAAGTCAATGCAATCCGGGTGATCCTTAATTGTTGCTATAAGACTCCTTTACTTCTCCTAGAACATGAACCCTACGGCGAACCTGTGTACGCTTCCCAACGCCGAAATATCCTGCCAGGCGTAGTCGACCAGCACGTTACTGACTTTGACGCCAGCACCGAACCGGAACTCCATGAAGCGGTTGAGAGCATCGTCATTCGGATTTATTTCATCCTCGATATCGCTCTTTCCAAGAAAAATCCGTCATCCGCTTTTCAGGCTATTGACGCCATGAGGGAAATTGGGTTTTTCTTTGGCGGGATGATTGGAGTAGAGAGTCTGTCCCGGCTTGCTGAGGCCCATTATATAGCTGGCGATCTGAAAGAAGCTATCGCAGTTCATAAGGAATTGTTGCATCTCTACGGGGGCCATTCGGTCGCGACCCGTGATATATTCGTGATAATTTAACGTTATAATTAACAACAATATAATATTATTATTAAATCCCGATCTACATCTGGAGGATGACTTGTGCAACGGCATATCGAGGGATTTTTTCTTTTATTCGCAGCATTCATATCGATATCACTCATAACGCCATCGATCCTGGCTGATGTTGATCCGAGCCAGGAGACCGGACTTCCCATTCATCTTACCGAAGAGGAGCTAACCAGGCTCGATGAGATCGGGCTCGGACACATCTCGACTGCCCCGCCGGCTTTCCCAGTAAGGCAATGCGCCGAGTGGGAGCCCGTGACAGGAGTCCTCGTCAGATACGATCGCGGATTCGGTCTTCCTGACGAAATACTCATCGAGTACTCGGAAGATCTTCTCGTCTATGTTCTCGTGGCCGAGGACCAGGAGACGAACGCCTTCAACGCCATGTCCAGCAGCGGGGTCAACATGGCTAATGTCGAATTTATAATAGCGGCCACCAACTCTATCTGGACCCGCGATTACGGCCCGCAGTTCATATTCGCAGATGGAGTCTGGGGCATAGTCGACCACATCTACAACCGTCCACGGCCCGATGATGACCTCGTGAACTGGTTGCTGGGAACCGAGTGGAGCAGCGATGTCTACGGTTCCGATGTGATCCATACGGGCGGCAATTACATGACAGACGGGCACGGCTCTGGATTCTCGACCGAACTCGTCTGGGACGAGAATTTGGTTCTCACACCCGAACAGATCGAGCAATACATGGAGGATTTTCTCGGCATCACAGACTATATCGTCGTCCCCGATATCGCTCCGGACGGTATCCATCACATAGATTGCTGGGCTAAGCTCCTCAGTGAGGAGACTATACTGGTCAAGGAGGTACCTTCAGACCACCCCCATTACGATTCGCTCGAGGTCAATGTCGACTACCTCGAAACACTGACCAACTGCTACGGCAGACCCTACAATATTGTTCGCGTATTCTGCGGACAATTGAGAAAGGATGAGGTTGCTGCCTATACGAATTCGATCATACTTAATGACAAGGTATTCGTCCCCACCTTCGGGATCAGCACCGATGAAGACGCGCTTGACACCTACAGAGCGGCCATGCCGGGCTACGAGGTTCTGGGTTATGAGGGGGCCTGGCTCTCCGACGACGCCATTCATTGCAGATCGATGGGTGTTCATGACAGGTACATGCTAATAGTCGATTCAGACCCATTGCAGGATCAAGAATTCAACGAGATCGACTACCGTGTGACGGCGCTCATCGATGACCGGAGCGAAGCTGGGCTCCTGGGCGACTCGATTCTAGTTTTCTGGAGGCTGGACGGCGAAGAGGATTTCAACGCTTTGACCATGCAGCCCCTCCCCAACCCCGACTCCTTTGAGACATACATACCGATTCAGCAGGAAAATTCGAATGTCGAGTACTATATCTTCGCCAGGGACATCAGCGGCCGAAGGCGCACAAGGCCTGACTGCGCGCCGGATGCTTTATACAGCTTCTATACCGGCGAGGCTCGCCTCACTCACGTCGCAACCCCGTCGATGCCTTTCGTGTTGGAGCAGAACTATCCCAATCCATTCAATCCCACAACGACTATACGCTTTAACCTACCGGATATAAATCACACCACACTGACTGTGTACGACACGAACGGACGTGAAGTGATCAGGCTCGTTGACGGCATTTGTGAGAAGGGCTACCAAACGGTGGAATGGAATGGCAAAAACAGTGAAGGCAGATCGGTGAAATCCGGCGTCTACTTCTATACGCTTAAATCTGACAGCGTACATGAATCGCGTAAAATGATATTAATTAAATAATACTATTTATTACCTAATGTTATTTATTATCAATTACATAGTATGCATTGAATAATATAGTGTTGCGAGAATATCATAGTGTTGCCGCTGTGATAATTCCGTGATTGTTCAGTGATATAATTAGTTCAAATTATTTATGTTCCGTTCCTTTCACTTCAGCTACGGAGGTATGGCCGTGCTGCTTCGTACCGACAGGTCTATCCTGTCCTGTCTCTTAGTTGTACTATTTTTATCCTCTCTGTTTCTCGCCGGTTTTCCTGCAGAATCGCGCTCTCAGGATATTTCAGAGAGTAAGAATCTACCCCAGCATCTGACCGAGGAGGAACTACTAAGACTAGATGAGATTGGATCGATTCAAACCGCTACCCCTCCCCCCACTACTCCTATAAGGCAATGCGCTCAGTGGGAGCCGGTCACGGGCGTTCTGATTAGATATGACGGGCAAGGTTTCGGTATCTCGTACGCTCTGATAGCCGATATGTCCGAGGGTCTCATCATCTACACACTATGCGAGGAGAATGAAGAGCAATCTGCTTATGATAATATGTCGGCCGCGGGTGTAATCATGGAGAACGTCGTATTCATCCATTGCGAGACCAACTCCACATGGACCAGGGACTATGGCCCACAATCGATATTTACGGACGGCCTCTTCGGACTCGTGGATCACGTCTACAACAGACCCAGGCCAGAGGATGATCTGGCAAGCTTTGTAGTAGGATCAGAGTTGGGACTTCCGGTCTATGGGACCGATCTCATCACCTCGGGCGGAAATTTCATGTCCGACGGTCATGGGATTGCATTCTCGACCGATCTTGTACTCGATGAGAATCCCACTATGACCTACGAGGATATCTCACAGGTCATGGAAGATTACCTCGGAATAGCCCAGTACAATGTACTTCCAGATATCTCGCTTGATGGCATCCATCACATAGACTGCTGGGCCAAGCTGTTGAACGAGGAGACCATCCTGGTAAAGGAAGTCTGGCCCGATCATCCGGATTACGCAACTATCGAGGCCAACGTAGCCACACTCGAGACACTCACCAGCTGCTACGGAAGGCCCTACGACATCGTCCGTGTCTACTGCGGAAAGATCAGGCAGAATACGGCTGCCTGCTACACAAACTCGATTATTCTGAACGATAAGGTCTACGTTCCCCTGTACAGTATAGACGAGGATGCCGCGGCAATCACCACCTATGAGGCCGCGATGCCAGGATACGAGGTTCTGGGATTCACCGGCGCATGGCTAAGCGATGACGCGATACATTGCCGGTCGATTGGAATCCATGACGGACAGATGCTCGTCATCGATACCGATCCGATCCAGGATTTTACGGACAACAACGGCGATTACACAGTGACGGTATTCGTCGATGATAAGAGCGGGACTGGCCTTATCGCCGGCTCACCTGTTCTTTACTGGAGACTGGCAGGAGAGACTTCGTTCAGCACAGTCGTAATGCCGCCTTTGGTGGATGCCGATATCTATACCGGTGATATTCCGAAACAGGCCGACATGGCCGATGTGGAATATTATATCTACGCTGAGGACAACGGTGGGCGGTCAGGCACACGGCCGTTCGGCGCACCGGAAGCGATCTACACCTTCAATACCGGCACATCCACAACCACCGGCGACGAGACGCCGGCTATGGCTCTTACATTGGAGCAGAACCATCCTAACCCGTTCAATCCTTCGACCACTATCAGGTTCCATCTGCCCAAAGACGGTCATGTGACCCTGAGGATATTCGACGCTTCAGGGCGCGAAGTGGCCTGTCTTGTAGATGCCGTCATGTTCCTGGGTGATCATGCATTCGAGTGGAATGGTAAGAATTCGAACGGTAAACCGATGAACTCGGGCGTATATTTCTACGAGTTGAAAACAGCGTCTGGCATCGATTCGAGAAAGATGGTTCTTATTCGTTAATTAATTAGTTCCATCATCACTCAACTCATTATGTGAGGCGGATATTTGTCCGCCTCACATTTTTTCATGGAACCTGTCATAAAATATGCTACATACAGATATGAAAATTCCGAAAGCCTTGAACCGGTCACTAATTATATTGGCAGAAGGCATTGAAAAAGAAACAAAAGATCCTCGTTATCGATAATGACTGGCAGAAACTCAGGGGAATATTCGAACCTCTTCGGCGGGCAGGTTTCGATCCAGTAGCTCTCTCTGACCCGGAATCCGGCAGGAAGGTCTATAACGACACTCAGTATGCTTTGGTATTGGTGCGTTGGAGTCCCTCCTGCGTACGGTTCTGTAAATGGATTCGCTCTGTCGATCATAACACTCCAATTATGTTGATCTGCGACCGGAAGAGCGAATGCGATCTTGTAGAAGCCCTCGAGATCGGATGTGACGACTATGTCACGTCGCCTTTGGATACGCATGAACTCACAGCTCGTATCCGGATGGTACTGAGCCGGGTTAAGCGAGCGGAACGGATCGCTCTGAACAGTACCAGCGATCTGGTGATCGAAGCGGGTAACCTGATGATCGACATTCTCAAAAGACACGTTACAGTCGAGGGACGTCCGGTCGAGCTTACAGTCACAGAGTTCAATATACTGAACATGCTCGCCTCCCACAGAGGAAGGGCATACACGAAAAGAGAGATCCTGAATCTATTGTGGGATTACGATGCCGAGGTCTACGAGCACACAATCAATTCACATATAAACAGGCTCAGGGCAAAGATCGAGAAGGATCCAAGGTCTCCGAAGCACATACTCACCGTATGGGGCGTCGGCTATCGTTTTGCAGGCGGCGGTGCCTGATGTACCACACAAAACGCAAACTACCGCCTCGAAACATCAACGAATACCTACTCGGGAAAATCGAGGCATGCTTTTTCAGACTTCAATAAATGCCGCGCAGATATTCCTTTATTCCGCATTCATCATTTCAGCAGCAGCATCTTCTTGGTCTTCTTGAAGGTCCCGACCTCCATGCGGCAGAAGTAGACACCGCTCGCAACGGCCTTGCCGTTGTCATCTTTTCCATCCCAGGTCACATCCTGCCTGCCGCCCTTCACGTATTCATCGACCAACACCCTCAGTAATCTTCCCGTCGCATCGAATATTCTTATCGAAACGTGGGAATCCCTGGGCAGGGTATAGCCTATGTTGGTTAACGGATTAAAGGGATTCGGAAAGTTCTGATACAGCGACAACGCCGGAGGCGTGGGTTCTTCATCAACGATCGATTTATAGACTGCATGCAACGTATGATCATCATCCATAAAGACAGAATACGGGTTCTCAGCGCCCACATTTTCTCCATTGAACTCCCAGTAGCTGAACCAGAAATCCGGAATCGCTTCGACCTCGAGGTCTGTGTTGCACGGGCAGGGGTACGTTCCGGGCGAGGGATCGGTCGTCTGGCCTTCAGTAGCCGTGATGGTCAACGCGAAGGTAGTAGACAGAGTCACAGGGATCGTTTCGCCGGCGTTGTCTCCAGTGTCGTACTCATTCGGCGCCTGGGAAACGTAGGCGCTTATCGTGTGACCGCCCAGCGTCACATCCGCCGTCTTCCACTCTATGAGCAGATGCATCGACGATTCGGGCATCATGTCGAAGACATGCTCTACTGCAATAATTGGCTGCTCCCCCAATCCGAAGTACGTCCATATGTCCGTTCCGTAGTTCATCGTTAAGAGAAAAGCATCAACGGCATCGACAACGAGATCCCCGTTGAGATCGGCATCCGGGTTCCAATTGCAATAGCCGAGCATGGACTGCCACGCTTCTCCCATCAGGATGAAATCCAGCGTATCTATTATGCCCTCCCTATTTATATCTCCCAAGCTCCGGAACGTTTCGCGCTGCGTGGGTGTCGTTGGAGTTAATTCGTCGTAATAAACAACACAGTTGAATGAGACCGGATCCGAGCAGAATGCGTTTTGGTTCTCTATCGCTACATCTATAACAATACTGTCACCATGACATATGGCGGTTCTGGAAGGACTCACGTCGGTAATGGCTATGTCTTGTACGTAGGGCTCCGAATCGAGGGCATAGAGATAGCCCCCCGATATTATATAAATCGTGCCATCCACGATAGCGGGGGAGCTTGCCAGGCCGCCCATGAGATAATTGGCCCAAAGAACGTCTCCTGTCAGCGCATCAAAGCCATAGAGCCCACTGTTCATGGTTGCCACACAGACCATGTTATCAGCAACAGCGGGAGAAGAGATCACTTCATCGGACGGGAAGATCTCGTAGCCCCAGAGGGGAGATCCGGATGACGCATTGAGGCAATAAACGAAGCCGTTTTTTGTTGCCACATAGACCATGCCGTAAGCGATTGCAGGGGAAGAAAATATGGAATCGCCCAAGGAATATTCCCAGATGAAATCCCCGTTATCCGCGTCCAGGCAGTAGATACTGCCGTCGTACGATCCGATATAGACCGTTGTGTCGGTTACGGCAGGAGACGAGAAAATTCCGCCACCCGTCGTAAATTCCCAGATCCAATCTCCGGATTCCGCATCCAGGCAGTAAATGTTTTGGTCATGCGATCCTGCGTACACCTTGCCGTTTGAAACGGCGGGTGAGGAAATCACTTCGCCGCCTGTCGGGTAACTCCATACTTCAAATCCCATTATTGCATCGAGGCAGATGATATCACCCATCTCCGATCCTATGTAAACCTTGTCATAGACGACGTTGGGGGAAGAGGTCACTCGATCGCCCACCCAGTAGATCCAGTGAGGAGTTCCTCCTGTTTCGGCGTCGAAGCAGAAGACATCACCGCTGTATGTTCCTACATAGACCTTACCATCGGCTACGGCTGGAGTGGAAAACAACACGGGACCGGTCGGTTCGCACCAGATTATCAGTCCGCTCTCGGCATCAAAACAACAGAAATACTCATCCACTAGTGAGCCGGCGTAGATTTTGCCGTTCGCTACCGCGGGAGAAGACAGCGTCCACACGTCGGGATGACACCAGGTCAAGCAACCATTGTCCGGTGCTGTGGTTGTCGAGTATCCGGTATTTGTCGAGTCGTGTTGGAACATGGGCCACCAATCGGTCTGGGCATGTACAGGTGCCGCGATCATTATAGTTGCGACTACAGCCAGGAGTGTTACGGTTGCGGCCGGGAACAGGAATTTAGACGGGTTCTTTCTCATGACAGCATCCTCCTCGAGTTAACATTCTTCGAAGCAATGAATAAACTGAAGCTGGTTT